>NZ_CP013438.1:0-334225 GCF_001718795.1 Burkholderia latens
TCAGGCCGCCCGCGATTGATTCAGCGTGAATGCAAGCAGGTCGCCATCGGTCGGCTCGCCCCAGGTCTTTTGCGCAAGCCAGTCGAAAAACGCCGTTTCTGCCAGCTTGGATTCGAGCCCGCGCTTGCGCCAGTCGTCACGCAGATGCGAGCCCATTGTCGGCAACACTTCCGACTCGAACGACTCGCGCGCCACCTCGCGCTCCGCGTCGCCCTGCTCCTCGTACAGCACCTTCGCTTCCTTGCGGCGGAACGCAGCGAATTCGCTCAACAACCGTGCCTTCAGATCGTCCGGCTGCGCCGACACCGCCTTTGCCGACGGCGTGGAAGGCAGCGCATCGACGGACTCGACCGGCGGCGCATACCCCTTCTTCAGCGCATCCTTGAACAACGCGGGCGCGCTGCGCACCGGCGGCAGCGTCGTGCTACGCATCCGCTGCTCGGTCATCTGCAGCGCCGCGCGAATCCGGTTTTCCTCGCTGTCCGCGTAGAGCGTCTGCGCTTCCTTGAGCGGAATCCCGAGCTTCACCATCCGGTCGACCAACGTACTGTCGAACACGTTCGGATGCTCGTCGAGCGCGAGCATCGGCTGCTTGCGTTCGGTCACACGGAACTGGATCTCCGCGACTCGCCGCCCTTCGCGATGCTCGATCAACTCGACGAAGATGTTCGTGACCGCGTTCACCTCGGCGATCGCCGGGCGCAGATAGTCGCGCTTGAAATACTTGTACTCGCGCTTCGCCTCGTCGCCTGCTTCAGTATCGGGCGTGCCCGACAGGATCGGCCGCCACCATTCCCACGGCTCGCGCATCGTCAGGTGGCTCGGGTTCGTCAGATAGCGCACGCAGATCTCGTACAGCGCGAGGCCGGCGCTGCTGCGCAGCTGGCTCTGAAACTGCAGGCTCAGACGCGCGTATTGAACCGGATCGAGTAGCTTCTTCTTGATCTTCGGCGCGAACGAGAATTCAACCCATACCCGACGAGTAGCCGGGTCCTCGAGAATTTCCGCATCGGCGATCAACGTCGAGATCCCCCACTTGCGGCCAGGCTTCTGGCTCGACGTGCCGGTGCTCCATTCGACCTGCACCGACACCATGCGGCGCAGGTGTTCCTTCACCAGTGCAGTGTCATTCGAATCGAACGCGGAATTGGCGACGATGTCCGACAGCAGCGCGCGATAGGTGTCGCCCGAGTCGTCGGCCTGCTGCGCGACGGCGAGCAGCACGTTGAACAGCTTGCGGGTCAGGAGCGTGATCTTGCCGCTCTTCGGCTGAATTGCGATCGCCTCGACGGCCTTCCGCAATTCGGCTGAACTGGCACTCACCACATCCACATCGGTCTTCTTGGCGCGCTTCGTGGCCATGCGTCGGGTCGGAGGAGAAGTTTCACGGAAGGATAGCGCCTGTGGTGATGTGCGTCCAGAACGACATGCTCACCGTTGCCGGTGAAGTGCGCGTGCGAAACAGCGCTCACCCCAACCCACTCCCGAAAATCCTCACCGGTCCGGATTTACGGCGTTTCCGACGCATCCAGACGTGTCGCGGGATGCGCGGATTCACAGATTTTCGCCTGTGCCGGACCCGTGCGGAACTTGCTCCCGTATCAGCTCACCTTTCGATTTGTCGTAATTTTGCGACTGTACGGCGACACGCCGGCCATCGCATGCCGTCACTCGTCTGTGCCGTCCTGTATGCATGTACAGGCAGGATGGTGCCCGCGATTGCGGCCAGGTTTGCCGTGTACGAACACAGGCTCAAAAAGCCGTTGGCCGTAGGGACGACAGCGATTTCGCGCGCCGGCGCGCATTGTACAGCGCCTAGCAAGCAGCCAATCCCGAAAATTCTCACCTTACCGGCTCGATAAGCTGTGACGCGAGCACCCGGAATCCCGCGCCGCACGCGGTGCCGGCACAGCTGGCCTCCCGAAAAAGCTCACCTTATTGGAAAAAACGGCGCCGTAGCAGCCCGAGAAACGACTCCCGAAAAATCTCACCGTAACCGGCGCGGTATCAAAAATGTCAATCGCATCCGATACTTATGCGCGGATGGCCGCGACGCGGGCCCGGCGCTTCTCTCCCCGAAAAGCCTCACCTTTGCGGCATCCACAGCGACGCAACACCTGTGCGAGGATTCCCGAAAATCCTCACCTGTGCCCAAGAGTGGCACAGCGGAAATTGGATTTCTGCCCCTTCCGGCGGGCTTTTCAGCGAATTCGACTGGTCGGTGCTCCCGTAAAGCCTCACCTGTGCACAATTTTTGCGCACAGAGGTCCCCCGAAAACCCTCACCTTTCAACCGAACGGCGCGCTGTGATCTACCTCCCGAAAAAGCTCACCCTAGTGAAACCGGCCTCGGCGAACGGGCAGTTTATCTCCCGAAAACCCTCACCTTCCTGCCGTCGATGGACCTCCACTGCACTTTTACTGTGCAAAATGGCGGTCCGTTCCCGGAAATCCTCACAGCAAATCCTGGTCCAGTCCCGCGAAACCTCACCTTTGGCCTAAAGTGCCCAAAAGATAGGCAGAATCGGGGCACGAAGGAGGTCCCGCAAATTCTCACCTATGTCTGCACAGGCAGAAAACTGTGCGCGTAGGCACAGCGCGGGTTGTACGGCTGTGGTGTCCCGTAAACCCTCACCGTTCGGGAATCTCGTGTTTTACTGTGATCCCGAATCCGCTCACGACCTTTCCTGTATCGGCTCACGCAACTTCCCGAACCCCATCACTTCAGCTCCCGCAGAAGATCACCTTGGTTCCCGTAAAACTTCACCTTATCGGCTGGAAACCCTTGATACGTAAGGCTGTGCCGTGGCGTTAACGTTTTTAACTAAGGGTTCAAGGGTGTTTACTTCTAATACTCTCAAGACATCGGTCACCGAGTTTTCCACAGATACCCCAACGCCTGAACACCGATCGGCTACGATGACGATCGCGATGTGAAACAAATGCCCTTTTTTCGTGCTTGCCAGAAAATCCTTTGGGAACAATGGATTAGGCAACTTTCTTCGCTTTGTTTCACGAAATCCGGCCATGGGATCGCCGGGACCGGCTCACGCATGCGGTTTCCAGCCACAGCGACGTAAATGCGCCACAGTCGACGGCAATCGGTATCAAAAAATACGTATTTCGTTATGATCTCAACATCTCAATGTCTGTGAGTGTTGTCATGACGCTGGATGAAATGCGGGAAGCTATCCGTGGTGAGCTCGAATCCCTGCGCGCAAGCGGCGCGCGCCGCCAGGAGTTGTCACTCCATGCGTGCAAGCGCCTGTTTTTCGACCTCGGTATCCGGCCGTCGGCCGCCAGCGTTCGAGATCTCACGCAGACGGGCAGTGCGAGCGACATCCCGAAAGATATCGATCACTTCTGGGAGCGGATTCGTTCCGCGTCTAAAGTCCGGCTCGACGGCGCGGCCATCCCGAAAGCGGTAGAGGAAAAGGCGGGAGCATTGCTCGGCGCGTTATATGAAGAAGCATTGAAGGCGGCACGGGAAAGTCTCGATGTCGACCGGGAGCAGGTCCGCGCGGGCATAGCCGATGCGGAACAGCGATTGCGCGACGCCACGGTCCGCCAGGAAACCCTTGAAGCGGCGCTGGCTCGCAGTGAAACCCGCAACGATCAACTGCAGGCCCGCGTGACCGAACTCGAAGTGCAGCTTGCGTCGCAATCGACGCACGGTTCGGCAAACGAAGCAACGCTGCTCACCACGGTCGCCCGGCTCGAAAAGGAACTGGCCGCGATGGCAGGCCGCGTCGACGTCGAACAGACACAGAATGCCGCGCTGCGCGAGCGAATCGATACGCTGCAAGCCGAATTGCAACAGCGAACCGAGCACTACGCGCAGCAAATCAAGGATGCGGTGGCCGAAGCCGAACGCCGCGTGAAGCCGATGCTTGTCGAACTGGACTCGCTGCGCAGCATGGCGTCGACTTACCAAAGCGGATTACGCGACGTGCAACGCAAGGAATTCGATTTTCTTCAGCAATTGAGCGCAGCCAAGACACGTGCCGACCGGCTCGAGGAACAGTTGCGCACGCAGAGCGACGAACTCGAACGCGCGACGCGCGATCTCCATGCGCTGCAGGCCAGCCGCGGCATGAATCCGGAAATTTCGGCGCTGATTCGGCGTCTGGCCGACGCCGGTCAACTCGACGCAGCAGCGTTTGCAGCGATCGGTACGTCGATGGACCACGACACGCCGGTACCGAACCAATGTCCACGTTGTGACGGCGAACCAGAACTTTCGCATGGCGCTGACGGGTTCGAAGTGTCTTGCCCCGAATGCGAACATGCGTCGGGACCTTGGCCGTCCCGATTCGAAGCGGTCGCGCGCTTTACTCACGACTGACGCGTTGACGCGCACAGCGATCACACAGGTGAGACTTTCCGGGAAGCTTGAGGTGAGGTTTTTCGGGAGCTGCGAAACGGTGAGGCCACATCGCACAAGGCTGCTCACGGATCATGTCGTCGTGAGCAGCCGACGCCGCATCAGTGAGTTTCGTCCAGATCCGGTGCGTCACCGTTCGTGAGACTTTCCCGCCAGTTTTTCCATGCGCGGTGCAGGCGGTTCGACGAGATCGGCCGCATGAAGCCGAGCCATTTGCCGACGCGTTCGGGCGGCACGTCGTGTTCAAACAGTTCGGCTGCATAGGTGTTACGCAGCGTTTGCGGGCTCGCGCGTGCGGTGCGCGACGATGTGAGCCCGGCGGATTCGACGATCGCATCGATCGCGCGCAACATCGTTGCCTTGTGCATTGGCCGCCCTGTGTGGGATGCCGGAAACACGAGTTCTCCCGGAATCTCCTGGCGCTTGCGCTCAACGAGCCACGCTTCAAGCAACGCGATCGCAAATGAAGCAAGATGGGTTTCGCGCGCGAAATCGGGATGCGTCGACGGGATCTGCAGCGACGTTCCACTCGTATTGATGCAACTAATTGTGAGCACGCGCGCTTCGCCGGTTTTCACGCCGGCACCGAGAAACGCGGCGACGAGCGCACGGTCGCGGCGTTCTTTCCAGTACGCGGCGCCGGATACACCGATCGGCGAGAACAAGTAGGCCAGCAATTTCGCGCGCTCGGCCGGCGTGAGGAAGCCGGTCGGCTCGTTGTCTCGCGCCTGACGCCAGTTCGCTTCGCCATCCTGAGCAATGAAGCGCGCAGGGTTGGTGGATGCGAGCTCGGTGCGGCGGATATGGTCGAGAACGCGCTCGATCAAACGGAGATAGCGCATGCGCTGGGTTTTCCGGATCGGAAGCTCGGCGACGAAGTTCGCGATTGACGCGGTGTCGACCGTGGCGAGATTCTTCTGATGCGCGCGCAGCCACGCGAGAAACGCCCCCCATTGGGCGCGGTAGACGTCGGCCGATGAGCGGCGGTAGTCCTGCATCGCGAGCCACGCATCGAATGCGGTTTCCGGCGACAAGATCCAGTCGGAGGCGCCGCGGTCGAACAGATCTTTTTCTTCTGGACGAGCCGGCGTGTCGAGTGACGTAGGAGGGGACATGGTATTTATTCCGTTAGTTGCGTATATGGTAGCCCTTTGCGCAACATCGCGGGCGGCGACACTGCAACGGTCCGCCGCCGGTTTTGGGAATGTCGACGCGCGGCGTCAGTCGCCCCAAGCCTTCGACGGACGATGCGTTCGCTCGCGGGGCGCAGCTTCTTGCGAATCCGCGGCCGCTTCATACGCGAGAACCGCGAACGAGAACACGGCGGGCAGCGCATTCGACCGGCCGAAGTCGATCGGATCGTCCGTTTCGGGGAAAGTCATGTCCGACGGCCGTTCGAACAGTTGGCGCATGCCCGCGTCGTGCCGGCTTGCAAAGCCGAGATCGGCGAGCGCTTCGGCTTCGATCGCGTGCAGCAGACGCCACGACAGCGGCACGCGCTGACGAATGTAGCGCGCGGCAATGTGGCGAACGATCAGTTCGAGGTCGTGCGCGGCAGCCTTGAAGCTGAGCGCGGCCAAATCTTGTTCTTCTGTCATTGCAGGCTCCTGTCGACCGCCGCAGCGCCTCGGTGCGCCGCAGCGGCCAATGCATGGCGGAATGTCCGTATACTGTACAAATATACAGTTATTTCCGCAACTGGCCGTTCGGCCAGCTAGGCGCCGCGTCAACGATGAATCACGATCAGCAGTGCACGCGCCTCGGCTTTGCCGGGGTTGCGGATCGCGTGCGGCGTGTCGGCCGGGTAGCGCGCGGTATCGCCGGCCTTCAGGCGTCGGCTGGCCGCTGCGGCTTCGATTTCCATCGCGCCTTGCAGCACGGTCAGGTGCTCGCGTGTTCCGGGCTCGTGCGCGTTCGATACGAGCGCGCCGCCGCCCGGAAGCGTCAGCTCGTACCACTCGAACTTGCCGGCCAGGTCGATCGGGCCCCATACGCGCAGCTGGTAGCGGCCGTCGTGGCCGGCGAGCGTCGGGATGTCGTGCGGGCCGTCCACGCGGATCGTCTCCGGCGCTTTCGGCTGCGAGAACAGTTCGTCGAGGGTGATGCCGAGCGCGTTCGTGAGCCGCCACGCAACGGCGATCGTGGGGTTTGCCTTGTCGCGCTCGATCTCGGAGAGCATCGACTTCGACACGCCGGCCGCGCGCGACAGGTCGTCGAGCGTCAGCTTGCGCTCGTTGCGCAGGCGCTGGATTTGCTCGCCGACGCGAGGCGGCGTCACGCCCGGCGGCTGCGGTGCGGCGCCGGCGGGCGTGCGCCGCGACGCGGAGGAACTTGCCATTTGGTTTCCGTTCGCTTAGAGTTGTTCGATATTCCGAATTCTAGTTCGGAATATCGGATAAATGCGGTCAATCGAACGACCGACTATAACAGTAGCAGGCCGCCGCGCCGCTGCCACGAGCGGCGCGCGTCGGCATGCGAATCCCTGTCAGGAGCTTTGCGATGCGTGATGCCTTTCTCGCCCAGGTGCGCGGGACGCTCGACCAGATCCGCGCGGACGGTTTTTACAAGACCGAGCGCGAGATTGCGAGTCCCCAGGCGGCGGCCGTGCGGCTCGCCGGCGGTGCCGGCGTGCTGAATTTCTGCGCGAACAACTATCTGGGTCTGGCGAACGATCCGCGCCTGATCGCCGCGGCGCAGGCCGGGCTGGATCAGGACGGCTTCGGCATGGCATCGGTGCGCTTCATCTGCGGCACGCAAACCGTGCACAAGCAGCTCGAAAGCGCGCTCGCGTCGTTTCTGGGCACCGAGGACAGCATTCTCTATTCGAGCTGCTTCGACGCGAACGGCGGCCTGTTCGAGACGCTGCTCGACGAGAACGATGCGGTGATCAGCGACGAGCTGAACCACGCGAGCATCATTGACGGCATCCGCCTTTGCAAGGCGAAGCGCTTCCGCTACAAGAACAACGATTTGTCGGACCTCGAGGCGAAGCTGAAGGAAGCCGACGCCGCCGGCGCGCGCCACAAGCTGATCGCGACCGATGGCGTGTTCTCGATGGACGGCATCATCGCCGATCTGAAAGGCATCTGCGACCTCGCCGATCGTTACGGTGCGCTCGTGATGGTCGACGATTCGCACGCGGTCGGCTTCATCGGCGCGCATGGCCGCGGCACGCCCGAGCACTGCGGCGTCGACGGCCGCGTCGACATCATCACCGGCACGCTCGGCAAGGCGCTCGGCGGCGCATCGGGGGGCTACGTCGCGGCCCGGCGCGAGATCGTCGAACTGCTGCGCCAGCGTTCGCGTCCGTACCTGTTCTCGAACACGCTCACGCCTAGCATTGCCGCTGCGTCGCTGAAGGTGCTGGAACTGCTCGGCAGCGACGAAGGCGCGAAGCTTCGCGAACGCGTGCGCGAGAACGGCGTGCGGTTCCGCGAGCAGATGACCGCTGCGGGCTTCACGCTCGTACCGGGCGCGCATCCGATCATTCCGGTGATGCTGGGCGACGCGCAGCTCGCGACGAACATGGCCGACAAGCTGCTCGCCGAAGGCGTCTACGTGATCGGCTTCTCGTTCCCGGTCGTGCCGCGCGGCCGCGCGCGGATCCGCACGCAAATGAGCGCCGCGCATACGCCCGAACAGATCGATCAGGCGGTCGCCGCGTTCGTGCGCGTCGGCAAGTCGCTCGGCATCGTCTGACGGAGGCGCGAACATGAAAGCACTGGCAAAGCTCGAACGCGGCCCGGGGCTCACGCTTACGCGCGTGAAGCGCCCGGAAGTCGGACACAACGACGTGCTGATCAAGATTCGTCGCACGGCGATCTGCGGCACCGACATCCACATCTGGAAGTGGGACGACTGGGCGCAGAAGACGATTCCCGTGCCGATGCACGTCGGTCACGAATACGTCGGCGAGATCGTCGAGATGGGGCAGGAGGTGCGCGGTTTCGAAATCGGCGATCGCGTGTCCGGCGAAGGCCACATCACGTGCGGTTTCTGCCGCAATTGCCGCGCCGGGCGGCGGCATTTGTGCCGTAATACGGTCGGCGTCGGCGTGAACCGCGAGGGTGCGTTCGCCGAATATCTGGCGATTCCCGCGTTCAATGCGTTCAAGATTCCGCCCGAGATTTCCGACGATCTGGCGTCGATCTTCGATCCGTTCGGCAACGCGACGCACACGGCGCTGTCGTTCAACCTCGTCGGCGAGGACGTGCTGATCACCGGCGCCGGCCCGATCGGGATCATGGCGGTCGCGATCGCGAAGCACGTCGGCGCGCGCAACGTCGTGATCACGGACGTCAATGACTACCGGCTCGAACTTGCGCGGAAGATGGGCGCGACACGCGCGGTCAACGTGGCGCGCGAATCGCTGCGCGACGTGATGGCCGATCTGCGGATGACGGAAGGCTTCGACGTCGGCCTGGAAATGTCGGGTGTGCCGAGCGCGTTCACGAGCCTGCTCGAGGCGATGAACCACGGCGGCAAGGTCGCGCTGCTCGGCATTCCGCCCGCGCAGACGGCGATCGACTGGAACCAGGTGATCTTCAAGGGGCTCGAGATCAAGGGCATCTACGGACGCGAGATGTTCGAGACCTGGTACAAGATGGTCGCGATGCTGCAAAGCGGCCTCGATCTGTCGCCGATCATCACGCATCGCTTCGCGGCCGACGATTACGAGAAGGGCTTCGCCGCGATGCTGTCCGGCGAAAGCGGCAAAGTGATTCTCGACTGGACGGTCTGAGTGTCGAAGGAGCGGCCCGGCGTTCTTTGCCGGCCGTTCCGCTCGCATCGGCTCGTGTGTTTGCCGGAGCTGTCAGCTGCGGCAAGCGCTTGAGGTGAGGATATTCGGGAGCCGTGATTGCGCGCCCGACGAAGGCTCGATCTCGCTGTCGCGACGTGCTTCGGCGGCACTCAATCGGCGGCGAACGGTTACGCGTTGACTGTACGCGCGCGATCGAGCCAAAGCGGCCCGCACCCATCGGTGACATCACATCGCGCACGCAGCTCACCTGTCAGCGGGGCTCCGCCGATGCTTCGCTCGCGTCCTTTGACGCGGGTCTTTCTTCTCATCCTTCCGTATCCGCTCGCCACGTTCGACTGGCAAGCGCGTGCCGCGTGATCGGAGGCTCGCGTGACGGACGTACACGTGTTTCCGCGACAACACAGCGACGGATGATGCATATCGCATTGCACCCTCCGACGTGAGGCTATCGATCACTCGCGATCTCACCTTTCCATCATGCATGTACCCCGGTCGGTGCGGTGTCGGCGATCGAAGCCGCTCACCATTCAGCTCGTATCGTCCGGGCTCCCGATGCACTGACGCGCCGGGGTTGCGGGCATCTCGAGCCGATCTTGACCGGTTTGCCGCAGAGACACGCAACCGTCGCGAGTCCGTGCCGTGCCGCATCCCGTTATGTGCCGCACGCGCCCCCGCGGCCGCAACGTGAGGTGACGAAGCGCCCCGGCCTTCACGTCACCGCTTCGGGCATGAGGCCGCCGCCCGACATTCGCCCTCCATCCGACAGGGCTTTTACACATCCGCGTTGACGAGGGAGAACGATCGTTCTACCGTAAACGCATGAACTCACACGACGATCCCTCAACCGAACCGGTCGTTCGCGACCGGCTGCTCGACGCGGCGGAAGCGCTGATCTACTCCGGCGGTATTCATGCGACCGGTGTCGATGCGATCGTGAAACGCTCCGGCGCCGCGCGAAAGAGCTTTTATTCGCATTTCGAATCGAAGGAAGCGCTGGTCTTGGCCGCGCTCGAGCGGCGCGACGAACGCTGGATGCGCTGGTTCGTCGACGCGACGCTTGCGCGGGGCAAGTCGCCGCGTGCGCAATTGCTCGGCATGTTCGACGTGCTGCGCGACTGGTTCGTGCAACCGGACTTTCACGGTTGCGCGTTCCTGAACGCGTCCGGCGAGATTGCCCGCGCCGACGATCCGGTGCGCGTCGTCGCGCGCATGCACAAGGCGCGCTTGCTGGCGTTCGTGCGCGAGCGGTTCGACGCGTATGCCGACGCAGTCGCGCTCGAGCGCCGCGGGCTGGCTCGCATTGCGCGTCAATGGCTGGTGTTGATCGATGGCGCGATCGGCGTCGCGCTCGTCAGCGGCGACGCAACCGCCGCGCGCGATGCGCGCGCCACCGCCGAACTGTTGCTCGATGCGGTGTCTCGAGCGCAGAAGGAGTAGCACGTCCCAACCGGTTGCGCGCGTGCGCGGCCGGAACCTTGCTCAGGAGCATTCCATGTCCGCTTCCCCGGAAGTTCGCCCGCCCGTTCCGCCCTTCACGCTCGAAACGGCACGCCAGAAAGTGCGCGCCGCCGAAGACGCATGGAATACGCGCGACCCGCAGCGCGTGTCGCTGGCCTACACGCCGCAGAGCCGCTGGCGCAATCGCGCGGAGTTCGTGACGGGCCGCGACGAGATCGTCGGCCTGCTGCAGCGGAAATGGACGCGCGAGCTTGACTATCGATTGATCAAGGAGCTGTGGGCATTCGGCGGCAATCGCATCGCGGTGCGGTTCGCATACGAATGGCACGATGACGCCGGCAACTGGTTTCGCTCATATGGAAACGAGAACTGGGAGTTCGACGAAAACGGGTTGATGGCGCATCGCCACGCGAGCATCAACGACCTGCCGATTCGCGAAGCGGATCGCCTGTACCACTGGCCGCTCGGTCGTCGTCCGGACGACCATCCGGGCTTGTCCGATCTCGGCCTCTGACGTGCGCGATGACGACGCCCGACCGCGCTCGATGTCACGCCGTGCGCGGGGGCAGCGTTCAATGGTGAGGAAATACGGGAGCCGCGTGCTGAGGTGAGTGTTTTCGGGAGAACAGCGTTTCGCACGGAACGGTGTGACGCTTCGCGTCCTGCTTCTCACCGATCATTCTTCGCAGGAAACGGCGCGATTGCGCTGATGAAAGCACCGCGCATTGCCGTGGGCGCTGTCGCGTCGCGAACATGCACGTATGAACCCGCATCGAAGGCGACACGATGGCGTCGCATGCCGAATGCACGATGAAGTCCAACCGGTGTGTGTCGACGCGCGATGCAACTCACCGCTCGGCTTCGACGTGATGCGTTTCACATCGATGCATCACCGTGACGAAACCTGACGTGCCGCGTCCGAACGACATGACATGCAGAACCGGCATCGCGCGGCGCATCGAATTCGACAAAGGTGTGCGGCGCTCCGTCGTGTTCACACTACTGAACACAACGTGCATCGATGCCGTCTCCGCCGCGCACCTTTCCCGTTCGAGTGTCAGCCGGCGATCCGCGCAGCGATCGCTTCGCCCACTTCTTGCGTTCCGGCCTGACCGCCGAGATCGCGCGTGCGCGGGCCGGCTCGCAGTACGTCCTCGATCGCGGCGACGATCGCGTCGTGCGCTTCGCGTTCCGGCCCCGCGCCGTTGCCGAGGAAGTCGAGCATCATCGCCGCCGACCAGATCATCGCGATCGGGTTTGCGATGAACTGCCCCGCGATGTCCGGTGCGGAGCCATGCACCGGCTCGAACAAGGACGGAAACGTACGATCCGGGTTCAGGTTCGCCGACGGCGCGATGCCGATCGTGCCCGTGCATGCCGGGCCGAGGTCGGACAGGATGTCGCCGAACAGGTTCGACGCGACGACGACGTCGAAGCGGTCCGGCTGCAGCACGAAGCGCGCGCACAGGATGTCGATGTGCTGCTTGTCGACGGCGATCTCCGGATAGCGCTCGGCCATTTCGGCTGCGCGGGCATCCCACCACGGCATGCTGATCGCGATGCCGTTGCTCTTCGTCGCGACGGTCAGGCGCTTCGCGCGGCGCTGCGCGAGCTCGAACGCGAACTTCAGCACGCGTTCGGTGCCGTGCCGCGTGAAGATCGACTGCTGCATCACGACTTCGCGCTCGGTGCCTTCGAACATCGTGCCGCCGACCGACGAATATTCGCCCTCGGTGTTTTCGCGCACGATCATGAAGTCGATGTCGCCGGCGCGGCGGCCGGCGAGCGGCGACGGCACCCCGTCGAACAGGCGCGCGGGCCGCAGGTTGATGTACTGATCGAACTCGCGACGGAATTTCAGCAGCGAGCCCCACAGCGAAATGTGATCGGGCACCGTGTCGGGCCAGCCGACCGCGCCGAACAGAATCGCGTCCATGCCCGACAGCTGCGCCTTCCAGTCGTCCGGCATCATCTTGCCGTGCTGCGCGTAGTAGTCGCAGCTCGCCCACTCGATCTGCTCGAACTCGAACCGGATGCCGAAGCGCGCGGTGACGGCGTCAAGCGCGCGCAGGCCCTCGGGCATCACTTCACGGCCGATGCCGTCACCGGGGATGACGGCAATCTTGTACGTCTTGTCGCTCATGCGAGTCTCCTTGGCTGGTTGGGCCGCTGGCGGCGTGCGCAGCGGAACATGACGTCATTCTATTTATTTCCATTCGGATTAAAATCGCGGAAAAGGTTAATCAACTTTCCACGAATCGTGAATAAATCGCCGAATCTCGACGACCTGCGTGTGTTCAGCCTTGTCGTTCGCTTGGCGAGCTTCAGCGCGGCCGCCGAGCAGCTCGCGGTGTCGCCCGCGTACGTGAGCAAGCGCATCGCGTTGCTCGAGGCGCAGCTCGGCACGCGGCTGCTGCATCGCTCCACGCGCCGCGTGACGGTCACGGAAGCCGGCGAACGCGTATTCGCGCGCGCCGAGAAGATTCTCGACGACGTCGATCATCTCGTCGAGGACGTGTCGACCACGCGCACGGTGCCGCGCGGCACGCTGCGCATCTCGACCAGCTTCGGCTTCGGCCGGCATGTGATCGCGCCGGCGCTGCAGGACTTTTCCGCTCGCTATCCGCAGCTGAACGTGCGGCTCGATCTGTTCGACCGGCTCGTCGACGTCGCGGGCGAAGGCTACGACGTCGACGTGCGCATCGGCGACGAAATCGCCGACCATCTGATCGCGCGTCGCCTCGCCGCGAACTACCGCGTGCTGTGCGCGTCGCCAGGCTATCTCGCACGCCGCGGCACGCCGCGCACGCTCGCCGATCTCGCATCGCACGACTGCCTTGCGATCAAGGAGCGCGATCATCCATTCGGTGTATGGCGGCTGAACGTGCGCGGAGAAACGGCGACGGTGAAGGTCGGCGGCGCGTTGTCCACGAACCATGGCGAAGTGGCTGTGCAATGGGCGCTCGCCGGACGCGGGATCGTGTTGCGTTCGATCTGGGAAGCGGGGCCGCTGATCGAACGCGGCGAGCTGCGTCGCGTGCTGCCGGATGCGATTCAGCCGGCGAACATATGGGCGGTGTATCCGGAGCGCGTCGCGGCGTCGGCGAAAGTGCGCGTATGCGTCGACTATCTGGCGGAGACGCTCGCCGGTCTAAACGCCGCAGCAAGCGACGACGCGGGCTGACATCGGGGAAAGGTGAGCTTTTACGGGGGCACGTGATTGGCATCGGCGCATGCCCGTTTTTTTGCGACTTGCCGCCGCGTTGCCGGTGCAACGGCCTGCGGTGGGCAGGGATGCACTGCCCGCCGCGAAGCGCCTTTCAAGTAGACGATGGTATCGGCCGGGCACCCTGCGCGCAGCTCCACGCTGCGCGCCCACTGCCCGCGACGCAAAGTTCAACACCGCACATTAACGCCCCTTACGCCACGCTCTGCACGCCCAGCATCAGGTCGAGATTCTGCACGGCCGCACCGGACGCCCCCTTGCCGAGATTGTCGAACACGGCGGACAGCAGCACCTGACCGTGCTCTTCATTGACGAACACGCCGAGCTGCAGGTCGTTCGTCCCGTTCAGTGCTTGGGGATCGAGATGCGTGATCGCGCGGGTGTCCGCGAGCGGCATGACGTCAACGTGGCGCGCGCCCGCGTAATGGTGCGCGAGACACGCATGCAGCATCTCACCGGTCACGCTAGCGGACAAAAGCCGCAGCTCGATCGGCACGGTCAGCACGATGCCCTGCCGATAGGCGCCGTAGGCCGGCACGAACAGCGGCCGATGCGCGAGCCCGACATGCTGCCGGATTTCCGGCACATGCTTGTGTGCAAGCGCGAGGCCGTAGACCTGCAGCGGTTTCGCGCGGGCAGCGTCGCTCGATTCGAACGCGTCGACGGCGGCCCGGCCGCCGCCCGAGTAACCCGACACCGCGTGAATGCTCACCGGATAGTCGCGCGGCAACAGGCCGGCTTCCCGCAGCGGCCGCAACAGGCCGATCGCGCCGGTCGGATAGCAGCCCGGATTGCTCACGCGCCGCGCGCCGGCGATGGTCTGCGCGTGTCCGGCGGCCATCTCCGGAAAGCCGTACACCCATTCGGCGTCGGTGCGATGGGCGGAACTCGCGTCGATCACGCGTACCGCGGGATTGCGGATGAAGCCGACCGCTTCGCGTGCGGCGGCGTCGGGCAGGCACAGGATCGCGATATCCGCCGCGTTGATCGCTTCGGCGCGCCGCGCGGGATTCTTGCGAGCGGCATCGGGCAGTGTGACGAGCCGCAGATCGGTGCGATCGCGCAGGCGCTCGTGAATCTGCAAACCGGTCGTGCCCTGGTCGCCGTCGATATAGACAGTGGCGTGGCTCATGATCGTCGCGTTCCTCGTGTCGGAGATCGGGAAAGCCGTATCGTCCACCGAACGCATAGAATAGGAAAAGTTGAATTTCCTGATTAGAGGATTCAGCTTTTCTGAACGAGAGGTGGGAATGCGCGAGATCAGTCTGGATCGGCTGCGTACGCTGGTCGCGATCGCCGATCGGGGCTCGTTCGTCGCCGCCGCGCAACTGTTGCATCTTGCGCCGCCGACGGTCAGCCTTCATGTTGCCGAACTCGAAAGCCGCATCGGCGCGCCGTTGCTGTCGCGCACGCGCGGCAACGTGCGGCCGTCGGCAATCGGCGCGGTGCTGGTGGAGCGCGCGCGCCGTCTGCTCGCCGAAGTCGAAGCGACGCTCGACGACGTGGAGCGGCAAGTGCAGGGGCTGACGGGGCGCGTACGCCTCGGCGCATCGACCGGCGCGATCGCTCATCTGTTGCCGCAGGCAGTGGCCCGGCTTCGCGAACGGCATCCGGACATCGACGTGCAGATCGCGGTGCTCACGTCACAAGACACGCTCGCGCGCCTTGCACAGGGCACGCTTGACGTCGGGCTCGTCGCGCTGCCGCAGCCGGCGGTCGCGGGCTTGTCGATCCGCGCGTGGCGGCGCGATCCGGTGCTGGCCTTTCTGCCGGCGGACTGGAAACTGCCGGCCCGGGTGACACCGGCGTATCTGGCTGCGCGTCCGCTGATTCTCAACGATGCGACCACCCGCCTGTCGAGGCTGACGACGGAATGGTTCGCGCTGGGCGGCCACCGGCCCGAGCCGCGCATCGAACTCAACTATAACGATGCGATCAAGAGCCTGGTTGCCGCGGGCTACGGCGCGACGTTGTTGCCGCACGAAGCCGGCGCGCCGCTGCCCGATGCGCGCATTGTCACGCGGCCGCTGCGCCCGGCGCTGTGGCGGGAACTCGGTATCGCGCATCGGGCCGGCCCGGTCGAGCGGTCGACGCAGCACGTGCTCGACGCGTTGTGGGCGCTCGGCGTGCGATAGAAAATCGCGCCGGATAGCGACGCATCGGACGCGCCGCCGTGGCCGGCCGTTACAGCCGGTTGTCCTTCGCAAGCATCAGCACGCGGGCCCAGCGCTGCGCGTCGCGCTTGTCCATCATCGGCAGTTTCCATTCGCCGCGCTCCGTGTCGCGCACACGCACGACCAGATGCCAGCGGCCATCGATCGGCGCGGCTTCGCAGCCAGCGAGCTGCGACAGCGTATAGCGGCCGTCCGCGCCGTCGTGCGACATCCACAGCAGGCCTTGTGTCGCGGACACGCGCAGTTCTCCCCATGCGCGATGGACGATATGCGTCCAGCCTTGTTCCTTCGTGTTCGGGGCGATGTCGCGGCGGCGCCTGATCCACCACGCGGCCAGTGCGAGCACGATCGCGGCCGCGAGCACGGCGGCCGCGATCGCCACCGGTTGGCCGAACTGCGCGGCGATGACGTGAAACAGATGAACGGCGCCCCATCCAAGTGCGATGAGCGCAAACAGCGCAATGAAAATCGGCATGTCGAATCGGAAAAGAGAACGGACCGGCGCTGCGAGCGTCCCGGCCCGTTGCATGCGGCGTTACCGGTGGCGATGAATGTCGTGCGTGACGAAGCCCGCGTCATTGGTGGGGAGCGCGAGGCCGTCCTTGACGGCGAGCGTCTTGCGGATGTCGTCGAGACCGGCGCTCCAGTGGTCGCGCATCGTCGACAAACCGAACTGGTAGTCCTTGTAGTGGTGCTCGTACGCCTTCTGCTGATAGATCAGGTGCTGGATGTTGTACTTCTTCCCGCTCGACATCGCTTCTGCCTCGATGCACCAAGGGTCGTTCTTGCGCTGCTCTTCCGGCACCTGCTCGAGTACGTGGCGCAGCACGTTGCGGTAGCGCTGTTCGCGCTGCAGCGTGTCGGTGACGAAACGCGTGCGGCTCGAATACTGCACGTCCTTCGTGCGTTCCGCGACGTCGGCCATCGTGCGCGGCAGCGGGCCGCGCGCGCTCCACAGGTCGACCTGGAACGCGAGCGTGTCGCGGCGCGGCCGCGCGCGCAGCACTTCCATCAGCGGCGTGTTCGATACGACGCCGCCGTCCCAGTAATACTCGCCGTCGATCTCGACGGGCGGGAACGCGGGCGGCAGCGCGCCCGACGCCATGAAGTGCTCGGGCAGCAGGCGGATCCGCGAGTTGTCGAAGTACACGAAGTTGCCCGTGCCGACGTTGACTGCGCCGACCGACACACGCGTCTCGCCCGAGTTGATCCGGTCGAAATCGCAGAGCTTGAGCAGCGTCGCGCGCAGCGCGGACGTGTCGTACCAGCTGATTTTTTGCGGATGATCGGACACGCCCGGCAGCGGCGGCGGGAAGCGCGGCACGAAGAAACCCTGCTGGCCCTGCATCATCGCGCTCGCGGCCTGCGACGCGGTGAAGAATGTGCGAATCTGGTCAATGCTGTTGAACAGCGCGAATTCGAAGGCGGCCGGGATCGCGGGAAAGAACGCCGGCTGGCAGATCGTTTCCCAGAATTCGCGCAGCCGCTCGACGCGATGCTCGGGCGCATTGCCGGCGATCAGCGCGGTATTGAGCGCGCCGATCGAGATGCCGGCGATCCAGTCGAGCGGAATGCCTGCTTCGTGCAGCCCTTCGAATACGCCGGCCTGATACGCGCCGAGCGCGCCGCCGCCTTGCAGGACGAGCGCGATCGTTTCGTACGGCAGCGATCGCGCAGAGGCCGGTGCGCCGGCTTCGTGGTGCAGGTCCGCCGCATCGACGGCCTGCTTTTCTGTACGCGCGTGCGGTTTCATCAGTTGCTCCGAGAAATCCCGCCGTGGAGGGCGGAGACGCCGGGAGCAACGTCGGCCGACGGCGCTCCCGCGTGGAAATGAGCGAGGCCGCGGGAATTGCTTCCCGCGACGGACGCGGCGACGTTACTGCATGAACCAGCCGTGGCTGACGACGAACGACTGCCCCGTGAGCGCGGCACTCGGGAATGCCGACAGAAACAGCACCGTCTGCGCGACGTCCTGCACCGTCGTGAACACGCCGTCGACCGTGTTGCCCAGCATCACCTTCTTCACCACTTCCTCTTCGCTGATCCCGAGTTCCTTCGCCTGCTCCGGAATCTGCTTGTCCACCAGCGGCGTGCGCACGAAACCCGGACACACGACGTGCGAGCGCACGTTGTGCTTCGCGCCTTCCTTCGCCAGCACGCGCGCGAGGCCCAGCAGCCCGTGCTTGGCCGTCACGTATGCCGACTTCAGCGGCGATGCTTCGTGCGAGTGCACCGAACCCATGTAGATCACGACGCCGCCGCGGTCGTCCTTGTACATATGCTTGAGCGCGGCCTTCGTCGTCAGGAACGCGCCGTCGACGTGGATCGCCTGCATTTTCTTCCAGTCGGCGAACGAATAGTTCTCGATCGGATTGACGATCTGAATGCCGGCGTTCGACACGAGGATGTCGACCGAGCCGAACGTCTCGGCGACCTTGTCGATGCCACTGTTCACCGCGTCTTCGCTGGTCACGTCCATCGCGACGCCGATCGCCTTGCCGCCTGCCTTGTTGATCTCGTCGGCCACCGCATTCGCGCCGTCCTGGTTCAGGTCGGCGATCGCGACTGCCGCGCCCGCCTTCGCCAGCTCCAGTGCGATTTCCTTGCCGATGCCGCTTGCGGCGCCCGTGACGACTGCGGTCTTGCCATTCAGGTTGCTCATTTTGGATTTCCCGTGGTGAAAGGATTGACAGGGAGAAAGGACTGCCGACGTATCAGTATGGTTACTGGGCGAGGTAATCGTAGACGACTTCGCCGAGGCCCAGCGTGAGATCGGCGATGATGTGGCGCGCTTCGACGATCTCGAGCACCGGCAGGTCGGCTACCGGCGCGAGCGCATGCGGCGCCAGTTCCAGCGATGCGGGGCCGGTCCACGCGCCCTTCATCTTGATGTCCTGCATGTAGTAGCGCACCAGTTCGCATACGCGCGCGGTACCGTCGACGTGCGGGATGATCTTCAGCAGGAAGTTCGGGCCGGCGAGGCGCTTCGTCTGCTCGTCGATGTCGAGTTCCTTGTGCTTGTAACCCATCGTGCCGGTCGCGACGCGCACCTTCCCGTAGTCGAGCGTGCCGAGCAGGTGATCGGTGTTCACGTGCAGCGTCGGCGACGCGAGCTTCTTCGGGAAGCCCCACAACTCGCGGCCGCCGGCAATCGGCGGGTGATCGTCGAGATACATCGCGAGCGTATAGCCGCCGGCCTGGCCGTTGTATTCGACGGGGATCACCTGGCCGCTTTCGGTGTAGTCGCCGAAGCCGGTCGAATCGGCCATGCGAATGAATTCGTAATGGACGAGCGGCTCGGTGATCTGCAGCGGCTCCGGGACGATTTCGCGCAGACGGTCCGGATCGGTGCGATACGTGATGATCAGAAATTCACGATCGACGAAACGGTACGGCCCCATTGGAAATGCCGGGCTGGTCAACGGCATCGCAAACGCTTTCGATCGGACATCGCTCGTTTTCATGCGGACTCCTTTGTTGATCGCTTCGTGGATGAATGCTCGCAAGCTCGTAATCCTATGCCTGTGCGATGCCGTTGTGCGATGCCGCATATGGAATTAATTGTTGCCGATTTCGAATTATTTACCGGGCAATGTTGAGGCGATCGGTACGAAGGACACGGATGGCCGGGGAGCGCCCGATCCTCGCACGCTTCGATGACGCGATGATGTGAAGAAGGTGAGCCTTTACGGGACGCTTGGTGAGCTTTTACGGGAGACGGCTACGCGCCAGTGTGACAATTGTGTGAACTTGTGTTGCAGTGCGGGATCTAAGTGCGCTCGCGCGCAAGTCGGAGTCCACATCGCCGATCGGGCTGCGCATTAAGCGGCGCTTAAGCGAGTGAGCACTAGCATCGTTCGCGTCCGACCGGCCCGCCCGGTCTTGTCCCATCCTTACGCCCCACGCAACCTGATTCATGCAAAACCTCAATCTCATCCTGTTTTCCGCGATCAATGCCGGCAACGCGCCGCACCAGGGCATCGCCCGCGTCGCGATCTTCGCCGCCGACTGGCTCGTCTATGCGTTGCCCGCGATGTTGCTGTCGACCTGGATCTTCGGTGAGCGGCCGACGCGGCGCCAGGCGATCGAAGCCGGCCTCGGCACGTGCGTCGCGCTCGTACTCGCGCAGGTGATCGGGCATTTCTGGTTCTCGCCGCGGCCGTTCATGGCCGGCGTCGGCACGCAACTGATCCCGCATGCGCCTGACAGCTCGTTTCCGAGCGATCACATGACGTTCGCGTGGAGTCTTGCGATCGGCATGCTGTTCGCCGGCACCACGCGGCTCACCGGATACGTGATGATCGCGATGGCCATCGCGATTGCATGGGGGCGCGTGTACGCGGGCGTGCATTGGCCGTTCGACATGGTCGGCGGCGTGCTGGTCGGCACGGCCGGTGCGCTCGGCGCACACGTGTATGGGCAACGGGTCGTCGAACTGCTCGAACGGATCGGCGACGTCGTGCACGCGGTGATGATGGGGCGCGAACGTATGCCCTGAGCGCGGGAACGACGCGGGAGCGGATGCGCCGGACGCCGTCAGCCGGGCGTCTTGGCAGACTCCGCCGATGCCGAAGTGCCGCCGCCCGCATCGTGCAGTTCGGGCGTTTCGCCCGGCTGCCTTGCGGCGTCGCGCTCGAGAGAACTTTCCTTCAGGATCGCGCACATCGCGACGAATAGCGCGAGCACGACCGCTGCCAGGCCGCAATAGCCGGCGATTTTCAGGTTGCGAAGGAACGGCGAAGCGTGGCTTTCTTTTGTCATGACCTGGCGCTCCTGGGGGCTGCGGCGGCTGTCGCCCGACAGCGGCGTCGCAGACATACATATATACCAGCCGCCCCGCGGATGCCAAGCCCGCCGATGCACGGGGGGCCCTGTCCGTTCAGTCGTCCAGCGTTTCGTGCACGGCCGTTGCGCCCCGTTTCCAGTAGGCTGCCGCGCGGATCCGCGACTTGTCGATGCCGCGCTCGCCTGTCAGGTGCTGGCGCACCGCGCGCATCGACTGCGCTTCACCCGCCGCCCACACGTACCCGTCGCCGGACGACGGCAGCGGCAGTTCGCGCACGGCGCTCAGCAGCGCGTCGCCGTCGGCGGTATCGGCTTCGGCTCGAAAACGCCAGATCTCGTGCACGTCGGCGCGCGTGTCGAACGCAATCTGCGCGGTGCGATCCGCGACTTCCAGCACGACGGCCACACGCGCATTGGCCGGCAGCTGCTCGAGACGCCGCGCGATAGCCGGCAGCGCCGTATCGTCGCCGATCAGCAGGTGCCAGTCGAAATCGGTCGGCACGACAAACGAACCGCGCGGGCCGCCGATACCGAGCCATTGCCCCGCGCGCGCCTGTGCTGCCCATTGCGATGCGGGGCCGGGATGGTTCAACACGAATTCCAGATCGAGTTCGCACGCGGCGCGATCGAAGCGGCGCGGCGTGAAATCGCGGGCAACCGGTTTCGGCTGGCCTTCCGGAAACTCGGGGCCGTTCGCACCGAGCGTCGGCATCGTCGGCCGTTCCGCACCGGGCGCCGGGAAAAACACCTTCACGTGATCGTCGAACGACGACGATTCGAAATCCGCGAGGTCGGGGCCGCTCAGCGTGACGCGCAGCAGATGCGGCGTGACCGCATGCACGCGCACGACCTGCAGCAGGCGGAACTTCAGCGTATGGCGCACGCGGGTAACGGTGCGTTCGGGTGGGTTCTGCATGAATCCGTTCTCCTTGAGTGTGGACGGGCGCGCGCGTTACGCGCCGGTGCCGCCTTCGATTTCGGCCGTCGCGCGGCGCATGATCGCCGCGATGCGCCGTTGTTCGTCGGCCCCTGCAGCGCTCTTGTGGAGCAGTGCACGCTTCAGCGCGAGACGGGCCTCGACGAACTCCGGCAGCCAGCCGGACTGCGCGTCGTCCTGCGTGTCGCCGCCGGTCGATTCCCCGGCGAATGCGCGACGCATGAATTCCATCTTGCGCGCGAGATGCGTGAGGCGCGCGAACAGGGTGTCGACGCGCTCGCGCTGCGCGTCGAGATGCGCGCGGCCCGCGTCGGTCAGCGCATAACGCTTGCGGTTGCCTTCCGCCTGCGACACGACAAAGCCGACTTCCTCGAGATAGGTCAGCGCCGGATACACCATGCCCGGGCTCGGGCTGTAGAAACCGCTGGAGCGCGTGTCGAGCGCCTTGATCAATTCGTACCCATGGCTGGGCTGCTCGGCGACCAGCGCGAGCAGCAGCAGCTGGAGATCGTCGGAGCTGAACTGGCGGCCGCGCGGCATGCCATCGTCGCCGAAATCTCCAAAGCCGCCGCGTCCGCCGCGGCCACCGAACGGGCCGCCGCCGAATGGGTCGTGACCGCGGCGGTGGCGGCCGATCGCGTGCCAGAGACCGACGAACCAGTCGGCGCGCGTATGCGCGCCATGTCCGTCGCATCGGACATGGCCGCGGGAGGGGATGTGTCGCATGATCGAGTCCTATATATCGGAAAACATATCTAAAGATATATATCGAAAGATAGGGTGTCAAGGACGTTTATTGGGGCTCGATGGGGCGTGCATGCGACGTCCCGACGCTTTCGAAATACTCCGATTCATTATTGCGGGCACGCAGTCGAAAACTCATTACCGGCGTCACCCATATACGGGTATTACCCTACTACCGGGTTCTGAGTTCAATTAATTTTTTATGAAGGAGGAGATATCGGAATGCAAAATCCTATACTTCGGCCGTAGCTTCATTTTGAGCATTGGCCATCGATATTCCGATATGGATGACGGAATGTTCGTTCGTGAATAACTTAAATGACGAGTTCGTAATATTTCTCTGCGACGACACGTCGTGAGCGCGAGACCAAATAACTGTGGGACATTAGCGGCCTGATTTCCGTGGGCGCAGTGCCAGCCGTCGATCGTTCCGCCGGGCCGGCGAGCGGCTCGCCGTGTTGGACCGGCCGCAGGCTGGGCGTCGCGTCCGCAAGGCGCAGCGCCATGCATGGTCCCGCACGTCGCGCCGTTGCAGGCAAAACAATGAGACCAACATCTGATCCGGGGGCGTCGTGTCGATTCGTTTCGTCATTCGCCATTCTGCGCGCCACTATTTCGAAAAAGTGGCCGCGATGCGAATTCATGTCGGGGAAATGGCGTCAGCCGACTTCCGCGCTATCGGGAAATCATGTTTCGCGGAAAAGCACGGAACATCGTGGAAATCGATTTCATTTAATTTAATTGAAAGGCGCTGCACGTTCGGAGGCGATTTTCCGGCCGGGCGGCTGCGCGTGCCGGCATTCATTGCTTGCGATTCCCAGCAAACGGAATCGTGCCGCACGACGCGGGCGGTCCGCACGGGCCGCCCCGGGGCCGCGCTGCCACGACGCATCCGGTCCGTGAGCGCGCTTGCACTGCCGCGCCTCCCCCGATGAATTCGACCTCGTTCGTCCCGTTCGTCCCGGACAAGGACGATCAGCGCACGTCCATCGGAGCGTCGCCGCCGTTTCGCCAGCTGATGCAGATGATCGACCGGGTCGCGCCGACCGACCATGCGCTGTTGATCGTCGGCCCCACCGGCTCGGGCAAGGAACTGGTCGCGCGGCGAGTACACGCACGCAGCCTGCATCGCGATCAGCCATTCGTGGACGTGAACTGCGGCGCGATCCCCGAGCATCTCGTCGAAGCGGAGCTGTTCGGGCACGTGAAAGGCGCGTTCACCGGCGCCGGCGAGAATCGGTCCGGTCTGTTCCAGGCGGTCGGCAAAGGTACGCTGCTCCTCGACGAGATCGGCGAACTTCCGCTGGCGCTGCAGCCGAAGCTCCTGCGCGTGCTCGAAACGCGCACATTCCGTCCGATCGGCGCGTCGGCCAGCCTGCGCTTCGAGGGGCGTGTCGTCGCGGCCACGCATCGCGATCTGCGTGAACTGGCCCGCGACGGCCGATTTCGCGAAGACCTGTTCTACCGCCTGGCGGTATTCGTGCTCACGGTGCCCGGTCTCGATCAGCGCGTCGACGACATCCCGGCGCTCGTCGCGCACTTTGCCGCGCAGCAGCCGCGGCATCTCGAATTTTCGCCAGCCGCCATCCGGCGTTTGTGCCAGCACGCATGGCCGGGCCACATCCGGCAATTGCGCAACCTGGTCAGTCAACTGAGCGTGCTCGCCGAGCGCACGCACGTCGACGTCGAAACGCTCGAGCCGTTCCTCGCGAACGAGACGGCCGGCTCGGTGTCGCGCTCGAGTCTTGCGGACATGCTGCTGCAGCTGGACGGGCGGGACAAGCTCGCGGCCGCCGAGAACCTGATGATCGATCGTGCGCTGGAACGCACGGGACACAACAAGAGCGCGGCGGCGGTTCTGCTCGGAGTGGGGCGCAAGACGATCGAGCGGCGTCTGAAAGCGCGTGAGGAGCACGGGCGCGAGGCGCGCAAATGTCTGGAGCGCGCGAGCGCACTGATCGATGCTTCGCGCTTTACCGATGCGATCGCGCCGCTGCGCCGCTGCCTCGACGTGCTGCAGGCCAACCACGAGCAGGACGACGTGCGCCGGCTGCAGTTTGACGCGTACCGGCTGCTCGCCCTGTGTCTGCGCAGCGTGCATGGCTGGCTGTATGCGGAGGCGACCGCATGTTATGCCGCGGCGCTTGCGATCGGCGAAGGCGTGTGCGATGCGGCGGAAATTGCGTCGATCCAGTTTGGAGTGTGGACGACTCAACTGACGTCGTTGCAACTCAAGCAGGCGCGCGCGACGGCGCAGGACATGCTGCAGCGCGCGCAGGCTACGGGCTCGCGAAACGCGCTCGACGAAGCGCACGTCGCGATGAGCAATACGCTGTTCTGGCTCGGCGACAGCGAGGAAGCGCTGGCATGCCTCGCGCGCGGCAACCTTCTCGGCATCGCGCGCGACGACACGCGCACCGGTTCGCAGGGGCTGGATCTGGCCAGTCTCGCGCTGACGTTCGAAGGGCTCGCGGCATATCAGGTCGGTGCGTTCGACCAGGCACGGCGCGCGATGGAGATGCTGATCGAGCGCGCATGGGCGCAGGAGTCGCATGTATTCGCTCGCGCGGTCAACCTGCAAGGGGCGGCGTGGCTCGCCTGCCTGTTCGGAGACATGGAGCGGCTCGGGCCGCTGGCAGGCCAGCTCGAATCGATCTCGATGGCAAACGGCTTCGCGTTCTATCGCGGGGTCGGTCAGGTGTTTCGCGCCTGTCACATCGAATCGCTGGGCCGGTTCGGCGAAGCCGAGGAGATGATGCTGGACGGTTACGACAATCATGTCGTCTGCAACGGCGGCGCGTTGTTCCATTCGTTCAAGGCATGGCGACATGGCGAGCTGCTGCTTCGCGCCGGCCGGCCCGACGCATGCGACGTGGTTACGGCGATCGCGCTCGATGAGGTGCTGGCCCGACAGGAGCGCGTCTACCTTGGCGAACTGCTGATCGTACGCGCGCGCGCGCAATGGGCGCTCGGCAATCCGGTCGTGGCCGAACAGGGTCTGCGCACCGCGTTGTCGACAGCGCTCGCGCTAGGGTCGGTACCCGCGCGCGTGGACGCTGCCCGTTATCTCGCCGAGCTGCTGCGGCACACCGACCGCCGTGCGGAAGCGGCGGATACGCTGGAGCGCGCATTGCGCGCGCTTGCGCCCGATCCGCTGCCGCGCTTTGCGGACGCGCGCGCTCTGCTTGCCGAACTCCACCGCGACATGTTCCCTACCCCGTCCAGAAAAGGACTCGCAAATGAGCTATGAACTGCGTCAGGAAGACCTCTCCTCGCTGCTGCTCGGCGCAGCGTTTTTCGGAAGCGGTGGTGGCGGAACCACTATTTCCGCCAGCCATCTTGCCAGCCAGTTTCGCCGCGGCGACTACTACGCGGTCGATACGGTCACGGTGGTGCCGGTCGACGAGGCGACTGAAGGCGAAGCCGTGATGGTCGCCTATCTCGGCGCGCCCGAGGCGATCAATTCGGCGCTGTATCCGACCGGGCCCGTGATGGCAGTGCAGAACGTCCAGGCGCGGCTTGCATCGCAGGGCCGCAAGCTCGCGTACGTCATGCCGCCCGAGAGCGGTGCGCTCGGCTTCACCGTGGCCGCACTGGTTGCCGCGAAGCTCGGCCTCGCGGTGATCGACGCGGATGGCGCCGGGCGCGCCGTGCCGTCGCTGCCGATGCTGACGTTCGCCGCCGCCGAAATCGATCCGCGCCCAGCCTTCCTCGTCAGCCAAGGCGGTTTGTGCGTCGAGCTCGACGTGACGCCGCGCAACGGCGATGGCGGCAACGCGACACACCAGCGCGACGTGTCGGCGATCGTCGAGCAGATGTTGCGCCCGGTGGTTGCCGATCCGGAATTCGGCCAGTTCGGCGGCCTCGCGATGTGGGTGATGACGCCGCCGGAGATTCGTCGCGCGACGCCGATCCGCGCCACGCTGTCGCGTGCGCTGGCACTCGGCCGTGCGGTGAAGAGCGGGGACGTGCGCAGCGCGTCGCAGATGATCGCGTATCTGGCCGCAGAATGCGGGATCGCCGCACGCGCGGTGTCCGAGCCGGGAGAGCTGGTGTCGGCCCAGGTCGACACCACCGGCGGCTTCGACGTTGGCAGGATCTGCATTCGTGCGGGCGAGCACATGTACACGGTGCTTTACCAGAACGAGTCGCTGCTTGCATGGGATAGTCGCCGTCCTGAACCCATCGTGCTGTCGCCGGACAGCATCGCCTATTTCGTCGGCGGCGACGGCCAGTCGATCTTCACCAACGGCGATCTGCTGATGGACGACGGCTCGTTGAACCCGGCCGTCGGCAAGCGTCCCGTGACACTGCTCGCGTGGCGCGCGGACCCCGAGCTGTCCCGTCCTGGCGGGCTGATTCTCGACAGCTTCATGCAATTGCTCGCGTCGCTCGGGTATCTCGGGCCGTACGTTCCTGTGGAATCGCTGGCGGCCAACCGCCACGGAGATGCATCATGACGAAGCCGCTTCGGATCTGCGTACTGGTGCCGGTCGCGACTGCCCGGTTCAACGAACGAATCATGAAGGCGGTCGCTCCGGTCGTGCCGCCCGACGTGGAGGTCGACATCCGCAACATCGCGGCCGGCCATCCCGACATCGAGAACCGCACCGACTGGCTCGAGAACGGCATGCCCGTCGTCGAGCTCGCACGGGCAATCGAGCGCGACGGCTTCGACGGCATCTGGCTGACCGATTTCGACATGTGCGGCGTGGAGGCCGCGCGCGAAGCGATCGACATCCCGATCATCGGCGGCTTTCCGACGTCGGCGTTTTCGGCGCTGATGCTGAGCCAGCGCTTCTCGATCATCACGATCCTGCCGAGTACGCTCGCGATGCAACGCGGGCATCCGCAAAGCTACGGCCTGCAGGACACGTTCGCGTCGATTCGCGCGATCGACTGCCCGGTGGACCAGCTGGGCAACGTCGACGTGGTGGTCGCGCGAACCTTCGAGCAGGCCATGAAGGCGATCTCCGACGATGGCGCGCAATCGATCCTGCTCGGCTGCACGGGTTTCGTCGACGTGGCGGCGCGTGTGTCGGTACTGATCGAGGAAGCGATCGGCACGTACGTGCCGGTGATCGATCCCAATCATGCGGGCTTCTCGTTGCTCGTCTCTCTG
The DNA here is from genome assembly GCF_001718795.1 of Burkholderia latens. NCBI lineage: Bacteria > Pseudomonadati > Pseudomonadota > Betaproteobacteria > Burkholderiales > Burkholderiaceae > Burkholderia > Burkholderia latens. Next base: position 27,592 of record NZ_CP013438.1, read on the forward strand.
GTGCGCATGCGCGTGCGGCCAAGCCGGCTTACGTACAGCAAAGTCGCTGCCGGCGGCTGACCGGCCCGCGGGCGCCCTTCCGGTGCGACACCGTGCATCGCACCGGATTTCCCGACGCGCCGCCGTTTTACTCCCCGTTTATTCGAATCCGAGCGTGCGTCATCACGTGCACGCCGGATATGCTCGCGCGCGTCGTGCGTGCCGTCATCGGCCGTGCCGCGAGCGCATCCGCATGCGACTGGACGAAATCGTCCACGGTGCGTGCGCGCCGCGGACGCCGCCGTCCGCTTCTCGGCCCCGCATCGGTTTCCAATACCGTACGCATGCGTGAATGCGTCGTTGGCATAGGCGTTGCTTGATGTTTCAGCGGGCGGCCAGGCGACGGTGAGGCGAGGGGACCACCGACACCATCGATTCGGTTGCCGGCGGCGTGTGGCGGGATGATCGACGGCGTGTCGGATGCCAGATGGTTAGGCATGCAAATCGATGCGTCACGATGCGATCAAGTGGATTACCCGACGGACGTCATGGTGCGCGGATTACGGATCCGTTCGTGCACGTCGATTACGGATCCACACTGAGAGGAAGTCATCATGTCAGGCTGCTCATGTCAGGAAAACGGCACGAACGAACACGTGCCGAATTTTGCCGCAACGGGTTTCGACGGGGATGTTTCCCGGCAAGGCAATGTCCAGCTCGAGGGCGTCGAAGCGCTCAAGCTGTCGGTATGCGTGGGAGCGACCTACGATCCCGCGACCCGCAAGTTGTGTTTCACGATTCCGATCTACGGAAACTACTGCATCACGCTGCCAATTCCGGTTCCGGTCGGCGGGCAACTGAAGGTCTGCGCGCAAACGTGCGGCACCCTCATTCCGACCGGACTGAAGGCAACCGTCTATCTCAACGGCACCGCGGTCTACACGATCGTGCTGTGGGGCAAGTGCTGACAGTCGTCACGCCATTCGCCGCCGATGGCGGGGCCCACACGCGCTCCGCCACCGGAGGCGACAGGGCGACGACGCAGCCGACGCCGCGAACGGCGCGTTCTGCGCGTCTCTGGACAATCTGCTGTAATCGATACGGAGCTTCATCATGGGTACGCAAAACTGGAACGGCGGCAATCGCCTGGTGGTGAGCCAAGGCAATCCGCTGCAGGCCGTGAATTCGATCGTGAACCCGATCAACGTCGCATTTCTGTACAACACGACGCAGGCGGCGCAGGACGTGCCGATCGATCTGGTCGGCGCGAACCAGTACTACGTTCAGGTCAAGATCGCGCAAACGACCGGCAATCAGGGGTCGGCCGCGTTGCTGACGTTCTCCGGGCCGGGCAACGGCGGCTCGGCCAGCCTGACGGCGACGCTCGACCCGCAGGCCGGCAACGGCGCGCAGGCCGAAGCGTGGCTGGGCAGCCAGGCGATGCCGACCAATACGTCGGGCCTGAACAACACCAACCTGCAGGCCAACGGCGAGCGCTATGCGTTCAACAAGTACAGCCGCTACTACTTCGTGCCGAGTGCGCAGCGGTATGTATTGAACGTATCGTCGGGCATCAATTCGTTCTACTTCGCTGTGTTCAATTCGTCAGGACAGGTGGCCGTCTACGTACTGAACGCGCCGGATGACCAATATCCGGCCAACGTGTCGCAGTTCCCCGGCGATACCTATGCGATCACGAACACGAAGGTCCAAGTCACGACCGAGTCGTCGATCTCGATTCCGCTGTTCGGCGCGAATCAGCAGTGGGTCGTCATGAACGCGGACAGCGTGTCCGATTCGACGAACGCAAGTATTTCGTTGACGCCGCTCGGCTGATGTGTTGCGCCGTGCCGGCGTTGCGGCGCGGGCGCATGACCGGCATTCGCGGCCATACGCTCGCGTCTCGTGAGGCTGAAGGATCGCGGCATGCGAACCAATGTGTGTGCGGATGCCGGAAATTTGCGCTGCCGAGCCGGGCTGCGGACCGTGCAATATTGACGCTCTTTAACAGAAATCGTACTCGTCTTATAGATCCTGCGAGCCCCGGTGCGGACAATCCAGTTTTTGACCACGGGGTGCCGCATGAGCTTGATAAAGGCGACATTGATCACTGTTATGTGTTTGATCGGGCCGCTGGATGCGCATGCCCTGTCGTGCTGGCAGGGCAAGGAGAATGGCCCTGTAACCGCCGTTACGACGTTGCCCGGCGATCTTTACGTGCTTGCATCAATGGAAGAAGGCGGGGTCATTTGGGAATCCGGGGTGATCAGTCAGCACATATACTGTTCGTCCAACATCAGGGAGCCCATTTCCTTCTGGGTGAATCCGCGCAATGCGGTGGTGGGAGAGGGGGTAGAGGTCGCCATTCGATACAAGGGGAAACTGTATCGTCAGAGCGATGGATCGATTCCGACCGGGTTGACAATTGACCGGCCGATGTGGTTCTGGTTCGAGCAGGAGTTCGACATCAGCTATTCATTGGTTCTTTTGAGAAAAGGGGCCGCGCCTGCCACCGGCGAAACTTCGATAAACAACTATTCGGTGTTCCAACTAGATGGCCGTTACGGAGTCAATCCGCAACCCGCCATGAATTTCAATCATCTGATCAACGGGCGGATCCGTTTCTCGCCCGGTACCTGTGATCTTCGGGTAGGCGATCGAAACAGGGTGGTCCCGCTGCCGAGCGTCTCGACCAGCAGGTTGTCCGCGGTCGGTAGTACGGCCGGCCGCCAGACGTTTTCGGTAGCGATGGAGAACTGTGCGGTTGGCGTCAAGCAAGTGAGCTTCTCGTTCACCGGCGATCCGGATGCGGATATGCCGAGCGCTTTTCGGAATACCGGCACTGCGAAGGGCGTGGCAATCCGGTTGTCGAAAGCCGACGACAATACAACGCTCGGCGCGAACGGCATCGGAAACTCGGCATCGATGCCGGTGACGGACAACTCCGTGATGCTGAACCTTGCGGCCGAGTACATCGCGACAAACGGGCGTCCGGGCGGTGGCACCGTGAATTCATTGGCGACAATGACGATCAACTATCAGTAGTGTGCCGTTCGAGGTCGCTTGTCATCGGGAATTCATGGTTGATCGACCGACACGCTCGTAGTTCGCGCGCTGGCCGATGGGCGGTTGCGCACGACGAGCAACGGCGAAATCGCGTTTCGCGGGGTTTTTCGAGTCGGGCGCAATTCAGCCCCGCGAGGTGCGAACTACGGTGCATCGTCGATGGCGCTGCGCAACGCCCGTTGAAGCTGCGAAACCGATGCCGAAGCGGCGCGTGACCCGGGCCGACGGTTGGAACCGCGCATCGTCGCGAGTCAAGCCACCGGTCCGTAGCCGAACGGCGTCACACCGCGCTGGCCGCGTCTATCTTGCGGATATCGTCGTCGTCCAGCCGCACGCGGACTGCTTCGCCGAGCAGCGCGAGTTGCTCGAGCGACGTCGCGCTCGCGATCGGTGCCGTGATCGTCGGCCGGGCGATCTGCCACGCGAGTGCGATCGCGGCCGGTTGTGTGCCGTGCTTCGCCGACACGTCGTCGAGCGCCGCGAGGATGCGCAGGCCGCGCGCATCGAGATAGCGGGCGACACGGTCGCCGCGCACGCTCTTCTTCAGGTCGGCTTCGCTGCGGTACTTGCCCGACAAAAAGCCGCTCGCGAGTGCGTAATAGTTGACGACGCCGAGCTTCAGGTCGCGCACGACCGGTTCGAGGTCGCGTTCGTATTCGGCGCGGTCGACCAGGTTGTATTCAGGCTGAATCACCTGGTACGCGGGCAGGCCGTTGCGCCGGCTGATGTCGGCGGCTTCGCGCAGACGCGCGCCGCTGTAGTTCGACGCGCCGATGATGCGCACCTTGCCCGCGTCGATCAGCGTCTGGTACGCGCCGAGCGTTTCTTCGAGCGGCGCGGTGTCGGCGAGATCGCGATGCGAGAAATACAGGTCGATGTAGTCGGTCTGCAGCCGGCGCAGCGAATCGTCGGCGGCTTTCAGAATGTTCTCCCTCGTCAGGCCCGCGCGCGCCTGCAGCATCCCGACCTTGGTCGCGATCACCACCTGTTCGCGCTTGCCGGAGCGCTTGAGCCACTTGCCGATGATCGTTTCGGATTCGCCGCCGTTGTTGCCCGGCGCCCAGGCCGAATAGACGTCGGCGGTGTCGATGAAGTTGATGCCCGTATCTGCAAGGGCGTCGAGCAGCGCAAACGATGCATGCTCGTCGACGGTCCAGCCGAAGACGTTGCCGCCGAATGCGAGGGGTGAAACCCGGATGTCTGACGTGCCGAGAGTGCGTAGTGCCATGTTTCGCTCCGATGTCTGCGAGGAGAAGGAATCGAACGACGTGATGGGTCGAGACGAATGCGACGGGACGGCGGTTCGGCCAAGCACGTGCGCCGTTGTCGCGGGACGCCGGATCATTCTCGCGCATCGCCCGGAATCGTGCAGGCGGCGTGCGGCCGCGAACGCTGAAAGATGGCACCGCATAGCAGATGCGGCGCTCGTTACATAGGCAGGCCGTGCGGTTCGGTTGGATCTGGAGCCGAATTTCGCGTCGCCGGTGCGCGACAGCCGGCACGGTGCCGACCGGCGCGCATGTAGGTTTCAACGCCGGGCCGAAGCGAAAAACGGGCGGCACGCGGCCGCCCGTGATCGATCGGTAGCGCAACGCGCTATCGCAACTGCACGGCCGCGAGAAACAGCACCATGCTGCCGATCGCGCCATCCAGTACGCGCCAGGCGATGGCCTTGCGGAACCACGGCGCGAGCAGTCGCGCGCCGTACCCGAGCCCGAGGAACCACACGACGCTGACCGACATCGCGCCGATCGCGAACGCGACGCGCGCGCCTTGCGGTTCGCGCGCACCGGCCGTACCGATCAGCAGGAACGTATCGAGATACACGTGCGGGTTGAGCCACGTGAACGCGAGCGTCATCAGCACGATCGCGATCGCGCTCTGCGGCGGCGGCGCGACTGCGTCGCCGTGCACGTCGAGTGTTTCGTGCGCGGACTTGAACGCGCGGCGCAGTGCGTTGAAACCGAACCACGCGAGATACGCGAGGCCGACGTACAGCACCACGTGCACGAAAGTCGGATAGCGTTCGACGAGCACCGACGCGCCGCCGACCCCCGCGCCGATCAGGATCATGTCGGACAGCGCGCAAAGCAGCACGATCTTGCCGACATGCGAGCGCATGATGCCCTGGCGGAGGACGAACGCGTTCTGTGCGCCGATGGTGACGATGAGCGAACCGCACAGGGCGGCTCCGTGGGAAAAGGCGATCCAGTTCATGATGGGGAGCGTGGCAGCAGTAGACGAAGCAAACGGTTAGCGCTAGTCTGCGGGCAGAGTGGACATAAGAGAAGCTAATTCGTCTAATGCAGATTAAGGAAATCTAATGCTCGACTATGCGTTGCTCGATGCCCTCGCGGCCGTGATCCGGCACGGTTCGTTCGAGCGGGCGGCCAAGGAGTTGAACGTCACGCCGTCGGCGGTATCGCAGCGCGTGAAACTGCTGGAGGAGCGTGTCGGCAGCGTGCTCGTCAAGCGCGGGCAGCCGTGCGTCGCGACGACGTCGGGCGCGCTGCTGTGCCGGCACACCGAGCGCGTGCAGTTGCTCGAGGCGGAACTCGGCGGCCGGATGCCGGCGTTGCCGGGCCAGATCGCGAGTGCGTGGCCGACGTTGCGCGTGGCCGTCAACGACGACAGCGTCGCGACCTGGTTCATCGATGCGGTCGGACCGTTCTGCACCGAGCGCGAAACGCTGCTCGACCTCGTGATCGACGACCAGGACTACACGGCCGCCCGAATTCGCGACGGCAGCGTGCAAGGTGCGGTGACCGCGCAGGCCGAGCCGATCCAGGGATGCCGGTCGACGCGGCTTGGGCGCATTCGCTATCGCGCGGTGTGTTCGCCTGCGTTTTATGAGCGCTATTTCGGTACGGGCATCACGCGCGATGCGCTGCGCCGGGCGCCGTGTGTGATGTTCAATCCGAAGGACGGCCTGCAGGCGCGGTTCATCCGGCGGGTGACGCGCGCGGATCTCGATCCGCCGCAACACTGGATTCCGCACGTCGCGGGCTACCTGCGCGCATGCGAAACGGGGCTCGGGTGGGGAATGTGTCCGGACCGGATGGTCGATCGCCAGCTGGCGGCCGGCGAATTGGTCGACATGTCGCGCGGACGGACCGTCGATATCGAGCTTTACTGGCAGAGCTGGCGTCTGTCGATCGGCTGGCTCGACGATTTCAGCGCGGCGCTGAAGGCGCGCGCCGCGCTATTTCTCGACTGATCGAGCGGACGGGGTGGAGACACGGGCGGCGCCGAGGTATGCGCCGCGGCGTCACACGTGATGCAGGCCGTCGAAGTCCACGATCTGCACGAGGCGGCCGTGCATCTCGATCAGGCCGCGCTTCTGGAACTTCGACAGCGTGCGGCTGACCGTTTCGAGCGTCATGCCGAGGTAGCTGCCGATGTCTTCGCGTGTCATCCGCAGGTTGAATTCCGACGGCGAGTAGCCGCGCTTCAGGTAGCGCGACGAAACGTCGAGCAGGAACGCGGCGACGCGCTCTTCGGCGTTCAGCGAGCCGAGCAGCATGGTCTGCGTCGTTTCTCGCACGATTTGCTCGCTCATCAGCTTGTGCATGCGCAGCTGCATCGAGCCGGCTTCCGAGCACAGCGCCTTGAGCGCACTGTACGGAATCACGCAGACGGAACTGTCCTCCAGCGCGACTGCGGTACGCGGATGCGTGTCGTCGCAGATGCCGTCGAGACCGAGCGCTTCGCCCGCGAGATGCAAGCCCGTGACCTGCTCGCGGCCGTCGTGACGCGTGGCGACGGTTTTCAGCGAACCGGAGCGCACTGCGTACAGGTTGTCGAACGCGTCCCCTTCGCGGAACAGCGCTTCGCCGCGCTTGACCGGGCGCGCCGCGCAGATCACCGATTCGAGGCGGCTGAGCGCTTCGGGTGCGAGGCCCTGCGGCATGCACAGATGCCGCATCGCGCACGACGAGCAGTGCGGTGCCTGGCGGGGAGCCCAGTTGCCTGCATGGGACGAGACGGCGGGACGTGTGGCGACGGGCGTCAGCATGATGAGTTACTCCGGCGTTGAATCGACGGAATCATTGTCCCACCGCAAGTTGCGACTGTCGGGTGACAAAACGTCGCGACCGCGCGTACATGCCGCGGCAGGCGCAGCGGCGTGCAGGCAGGGCGAGCGCGCGTGCGCGCCGCATTGCACGGCACCGCGTCGCGGCGCGCCACCACCGCTGCCGCTCAGCCTTCCTGCTCGTCCGTATGCGCGGCGGCCGGAATCAGCAGCACGGGCAGCGTTGCATGCCGCACGCACTGCTCGGCGATGCTGCCGAGGACGAGCCGACGGAACCCGCGGCGCCCATGCGTGCCGAGCACCAGCAGATCGGCTCCGAATGCCTTCGCGCCATCGAGGATCAGCGTCGACACGTCGTGGAGCGACGATGCCTCGCTGATCAACGTCTTGCCTTTCACGCCGGCCGCCTGCATCAGTGCCGTGAAATCGGCCGCCAGCGCATTGCCCTGTTCGACGAGCTGATCGCGCAGCACGGACGGATCGTAGCCCGGCACGTTGTAATAGATCGCGGCGTTCTCGACGACATAGAACGGCTGCAGCTCCGCACCGTGCTCCTTCGCGAGCGCGAGTGCGGCGTCGAACGCGTGGCGCGACGTGTCGCTGCCGTCGATGGCAACCAGAATGCGCTTGTACATAGTGTCTCCGTGTGGCGGGTTGAACGAAAGCCGGCCGAATGGCCGCATGCCATGCATTGCTGCGAGGCAGAGTAAACCAACGGCCGGGACTTTGCAGCGACGCCCCGGTTGCCGGGCCGCTGCACCTCGGCCGTTCCGACTGCGCGGCGCATGGCGATCGCCCGGCCAGGCGCGCGCTGCATGCTGAGCTGAGCGATCGCCACGCCGGATCGCGACGCATGCGATGTTCGCGCCGGCCGTCGACACGGCTGATCGCACCCGTCGCCGCGCGCGACGGGTGGATATCTCGAATCATCGTCGGTTACTGCGCTTGCGGATTCGGGCGGCGGCCCGGCTCGCGACCGCGCACCACCCGAGCACGCGCCGCATGGAAGGCTGGCGACGAATGCGTGCCGCGCCGCGCCGTCGCGTCCATTGAATCGCAATTGCATCGCGACGACGTGACGTCGATCAATCCTCGCGCATCGATGCCGTGCGGAATGCGGTGCTCGTCGCTGTATCGCGTCATGGTGCCGAACGGGAACCGACGCCGTTATCGACGGTCGCGCCGCTACGACGGATCACCCGCGTCCGGACCGGCCACGCAACGCGCGCCCGCGCTGGCCGGTTTGCACGCGTCACCGCGGGCTACGTTCGAACCCGGCCAAGCAATCGAACGCCCGATTCAAACGCCGCGGAAGCTATCTCGGCACCGTCGTGATTTCGATCACGCGTTCCGGGCGCCGTCCGTGGACGGGCCAGTACGCGCTGCCGTGCATCCGGTGAACGGGGCCGAGCAGCTCGTCGGCCACCTGCGGCGGCGCGTCGAATCCCTTCTCGATCACCATGTACCCGGCCCGCAGCGCGAACGCCGGATGGTTCCCCCCGGGGCGGCTGTCGAAACCGGCAAAGCCGTCGCCGGCCTCGGGCATCGCGTTGACCAGCGACGCGTTGCTGCGCGTGATCTGGTCGGGCGAGAACGCATGGCCGCTCGCGAGACGCGCCGCCTCTCGATGCTTGCCGTCGGTGTCGACGGTGCTGTCGTGCGTGTCTTCGTTATCCAGTTCGATGCTGCGCGGGTGCATGGCGCGCGCATGAGCTGACGTTTCCATCACGGCTCTCCTGGCGGCGAAGCGCTCCGGATTCAAGCAAGTCCCGTTCCGGGCACGACGGGGAACGGCGCGCGGGGCAATCGCCGCGGTCGCGCGGCGCGCGCTGATTTGTCCTGATTTATTTCAGCTAGAACACCCGTTTTCTACAGAGTATGATTCTTTTCCTGCGAAGCGGCGACAGGGGATGCAGTCTCGCCGCCTCTGCCCGCGCCGGGGCGCCGCAGCACCCTTAAAGACGGGTAGCGAACAACAAAGCAAGGGACTAAAGGTGGCGGACTCATGCAAGCGACTACTGCCTTCACGCACCGCGGATATCTGTTGAATTGCGCGCCCGCGCGCGCCAGTGACGGTTCGTTCAAGCCCTACGTCGTGATCTCGCGATCGAGCGACGGGGAACTCGTCGCGAACCGGTTTTTTCCGACCGAGCTCCAGTTCAACGACGAAGGCGATGCGATTGCGCACGCGCGCGATTGGGCCGTGCGCTGGATCGACGCAAGCAGCATCACGATCTGACGCCGGCGCGCACGGACAAGATCGGCCGTCCGGCCGATCCTCCGGTGTGCCGCTGCCGCACGAAAACGCGGTAATCTTGTGGAACCCGTCACTTTATTAGCGGCCGTGCGAACGCGCGCGGCTGCCTGCATTGGCATATGTCGACATCACCCGCCCGTCAGTGGGGCCTCGAAGAAATCGTCGCCGGCTTGCGCGAATCGCGCGAGGAACTTCATCGCACGCGTCATCCGCGCGGCATCCGCGAATTGCCGTCGCGCGACGCGATCTGCAAGATCGTCACCGGCCTGCGCGCGTCGATGTTTCCGACGCACTACGGCGCGCCGGATCTGACCGACGAAAGCGTCGACTATTACGTCGGCCATACGCTCGAAAGCACACTGCGGATCCTGTCCGAACAGATTCGCCGGGCGCTGCCGTTCCTGCCGGAGCACGCGGACACGCCGTTCGCGGAACTCGACGAACGCGCATTCGAGATCGCGCGCGAATTCGGACGGCAGTTGCCGGCGATTCGAGCGCTGCTGGTCAGCGACATCCAGGCAGCTTATGCCGGCGATCCGGCCGCGCAGCACATCACCGAGATCCTGCTGTGCTATCCGGGCGTGTTCGCGATGATGCACCATCGGCTCGCGCACGCGTTGCACCGGCTCGGCGTGCCGCTGCTTGCGCGCTTCATCAACGAGATCGCGCACTCGGCCACCGGCATCGACATCCACCCGGGCGCACAGATCGGCCCGAGTTTCTTCATCGACCACGGCACCGGCGTCGTGATCGGGGAGACCGCGATCATCGGCGAGCGCGTGCGCGTGTACCAGGCCGTCACGCTCGGCGCGAAGAGCTTCCCGGCCGATGGCGACGGCGCGCTGGTCAAGGGCAATGCGCGCCATCCGATCGTCGAGGACGACGTCGTGATTTATGCGGGCGCGACGATCCTCGGCCGGGTGACGATCGGGCGCGGCTCGGTGATCGGCGGCAATGTGTGGCTCACGCACAGCGTGCCGCCCGGCACGAGCGTCGCGCAAGGGAAGGTTCGCGAAGGCGGCAGTGCGGACAAGCCGTAACGCGGCCTGCGCGTGGCGGGCGGCGTAACGGCGGCGCGCAAACGGCTCGAATGCCGTTGGCGCCGAGCGATTGAAGACGGAGGCGAAGCGCGTCGTGCTGCTTCACGTGCGACGCGATTCCGACCGGCGCGCGGCCGGCGACGCAAGATGGGGCGGCTGCTGCGCGGCCGGCGCCGTCCGTCGTGTGCGACGCGATCGCGCCACACGGCACACCGACGCACCGCACACCGACGCACGAAAGCGACCGCGCGGGCGGGCCTTTCGACGCCCGATCGGTCAGTGCTTGCCGTCCGGCGAACGATGCTTGTACAGCACGTCCTGGTCGACACGAATCAGATTCTGCCCCGCATCGACAACGAAATCGACGCCGTTGTACGCACTGCCCGTCAGCAGCAGGATCGCGCTCGCGACGTCGTCGGGCCCCGCGATGCGCGCGAGCGGCGTCGAGGCGCGGCTCGCGTGTTCGAAGTCGGCCTGCGTCTGGTCGTCGCTTGGCAGCATCAGCCCGGGGAACACCGCATTCACGCGCAATACCGGTGCGGACGACAGTGCCAGCATCTGCGTGAGGTTGCCGAGCGCGGCCTTTGCGACCGTGTAGCTGAAGTGGTCGCGGTGGAAGTTTTCCTTGATCTTCTGGTCGACCACGTTGACGACGACACCCTGCGTGCCGGCCGCGCGCGCCCGTTCGTAGAATGCACGCGTGAGCACGATCGGCGCGCGGCAGTTGACTGCCCACGCCTGGTCGAACGCTGCCAGATCGAAGCTCGGGAAATGGTCCTGCCAGAACACCGACGCATTGTTGACCAGTACGTCGAGACGGCCGAAGCGCGCATAGACTTCATTGATCAGCGCGGTGATTTGCGCGGCGTCGGACAGGTCGGCCCGCAGTGCGGCCGAATCGGGCCCGCGCTCGGCAATCGCGTGTGCCGCCGCGTGCGCGGCATCGGCCGAGCGATCGTAGTGCACCGCGGTGCGATAGCCGTGCGCGGCGAAATACTCGGCGAACGCGCGCCCGGCCCGGCGCGCGGCGCCGGTCACGAGCACGACCGGCGCGTCCGCCGTTTGCTTCGTGGACTGCATTACGTGTTCGTCAGGTTGACTGAAGAAGGATTCGCGACGATCGACAGGAATTCGCGTCGCGTCGACGGATCGGTGCGGAACGTGCCGAGCATGCGCGACGTAACCATCTCGACGCCCGGCTTATGCACGCCGCGCGTCGAAATGCACTGATGCGCAGCCTCGAGGATCACGCCGACACCCTTCGGCTGAAGCACGTCGAACAGGGTGTCAGCGATCTGCACGGTCATCTTTTCCTGAATCTGCAGGCGCTTCGCGAACGCGTCGACCAGGCGCGCGAGCTTGGAGATGCCGACGACCCGATGGTTCGGCAGATACGCGACGTGCGCGCGGCCGATGATCGGCACCATGTGATGCTCGCAGTAGCTCTCGAAGCGGATGTCCTTCAGCACGATCATCTCGTCGTAGCCGTCGACCTCGCTGAACGTGCGGGCGAGGATGTCGCGCGGCTCCAGCGCATAGCCGGCGAAGAACTCTTCATATGCGCGCACGACGCGCGCCGGCGTGTCGAGCAGCCCTTCGCGGTTCGGATCGTCGCCGGCCCAGCGCAGCAGCACGCGAACGGCATCCTCCGCTTCCTCCCGGCTCGGGCGGGATGCGGCCGGCTCGGGCCGCGCGTTTTTTTTACCCATCTAGTCGCTCCATCGAATGCGGCCGCCTGCGGCGGCGCGGATATCCGGTCATTGTTTCATGCTTTCGCGGGTCGTGCGTGCGGACGCCGTTCGCCGGCCATTCGGCCGCATTTACTTCGGCCATTCGTCCTGCTCGTCGTTGAACAGCGACGCGACCACGCCGCGCAGCCATGCGGTGCGCGGATCGTTGTGGAACTTGCGATGCCAGTGCTGCTTCAGGTCGAAGCGCGGCAGCGGCAGCGGCGGTTCGACCGGCACGATGAACGCGTGTTCGGCCGCGTACGCGTAGCCGATCGCATGCGGCACCGTTGCTATGAGGTCGGTGCGGCTCAGGATGAACGGCAAGCTCATGAAGTGCGGCGTCTCGAGCACCGCGCGCCGGTGCATGCGCTGCTTCGCGAGGTATTTTTCGAGCACCTCCTGGCTGCGTCCTTCGGCGCGCACCACCGCGTGCCCGCACGACAGAAACTGCTCGGCCGTGAACGGGCGGGCCTGTTCGAGCGGATGGCCGCGCCGCATCAGGCAGACGAACCGGTGCGTGAACAGACGCTGCTGGAAGAAGTTGTTGCCGTCGAGATCGGGAAAGTAGCCGACCGCAAGATCGATCGAGCCCGCTTCGAGGCCGCGGCCGAGTTCGTCGTGCGCGAGCGATACCGAGCGCAGGTTCGCGTGCGGCGCGTGCGTCGCGAACGCCTGCAGCAGCTTCGGCAGGAACACGATCTCGCCGACGTCCGACAGCGCGATCGAGAACGTGTGCGTGCTTGCCGCAGGCTCGAAGTCGTGCGGCGCGACCAGGCCGCGCTCGATCTGCGCGAGCGCGTCGCGCGCGGCCGGCAGCAGCGCGAGCGCGCGCGGCGTCGGCTCCATCCCGCGCGACGTGCGCACGAACAGCGGATCGCCGAAGTACTCGCGCAGCCGGCCGAGCGCGGTGCTCACGCGCGGCTGGCTCACGCCGAGCAGGTCGCCCGCGCGGCTGACGTTGCGCGTGTCGTCGAGCGCGACGAGGTACGGAATCAGGTTGAGGTCGAGCGGGTTCATCGCAGCAGGCCAGTATCCAGAAAACGCATACAACTTATCTCCAAAATCGCGTTGCCGCATAGTCGGGAAAGCGCTCAAATTGTTTCCATTACTCGAACCAAAGTTCTGGAGACGAACAATGCGCACTCAGGTCGCCATCATCGGCGCCGGCCCGTCCGGCCTTTTGCTTTCCCATCTACTGCGCCTCCAAGGCGTGGATTCGATCCTCGTCGAAGCGCGCTCACGTGAATACTGCGAAAACCGGATCCGTGCCGGCGTGCTCGAGCAGGGCACCGTCGATACGCTGAACGAAGCGGGTCTGGGCGACCGGATGCGCCGCGAAGGGCTCGAACATCACGGCATCGAGCTACTGTTCTCCGGCCAGCGGCATCGCATCGACCTGAGCGCGCTCACCGGCGGGCGGGCGATCACGGTTTACAGCCAGCATGAAGTCGTGCGCGACCTGATCGCGGCCGGCGACGCGCACGGCCACCAGATGCACTTCGAAGTCACCGGCGTCGCGCTGCACGATGTCGAAAGCGAGCACCCGTTCGTCACGTTCAAACACGCGGACGGCCGCCCGGACCGCATCGATTGCGATTACATCGCCGGCTGCGACGGCTTCCACGGTATCGCGCGCCAGACGATTCCCGCCGAACGGTTGAACACGTTCGAGCGCGTCTATCCGTTCGCATGGCTCGGCATCCTCGCCGATGCGGCGCCGTCGCTCGACGAACTCGTCTACGCGCATCACGACAACGGCTTCGCGCTGTTCTCGATGCGCTCGCCGACGGTCACGCGTCTCTATCTGCAGTGCAAGCCCGACGAAGACCTCGCCGAATGGTCCGACGCGCGGATCTGGGACGAGCTGCACACCCGCTTCTCGAACGACACCGGCTGGACGCCGACCGAGGGCCGGATCACCCAGAAGAGCGTGACGCCGATGCGCAGCTTCGTGTCGGAGACGATGCAGCATGGCCGCCTGTTCCTGGCGGGCGACGCCGCGCACATCGTGCCGCCGACCGGCGCGAAGGGGATGAATCTCGCGGTGGCCGACGTCCGCGCGCTGTCCCGAGCGCTCGGCGCACGCTATCGCAACGGCGACACGACGCCGCTGGAGCGCTATTCTGCGACCTGCCTCGAACGCGTGTGGCGCGCCGAGCACTTCTCGTACTTCATGACGAACATGCTGCATTCGTCGCCGGAGGACTCGCCGTTCGTCAATCGCCTCAAGTTTGCCGAGCTGAAATACGTGACGCGCTCGCGAGCGGCCGCGCAGTCGCTGGCCGAAAACTACGTCGGTCTGCCGTTCGACGATCAGCCGACCCCCGAGGGATCCCGCCTTGACAACGCGCTCTGCGCGACTCTATGATCGGCCCATCGTTCGCTAATCGAATCTAGGTTCGAGTAGCGAACAAACCGAAGGTCGACGCCGGCCTTCCGGCGCGGCACGCGACACGCGCGTGTCCCCTCGACAGGCCGCGCATCGTGCCGCGGGTTCGTATCAGGAAGAGACATGGTCAACAAGATTTTCGAATCGCTTCAATCGGCGGTCGCGGACGTCCACGACGGCGCGACCATCATGATCGGCGGCTTCGGCACGGCAGGGATGCCGTCCGAGCTGATCGACGCGCTGATCGAGCAGGGTGCGCGCAACCTGACGATCGTCAACAACAACGCGGGCAACGGCGAGACCGGCCTCGCGGCGCTGCTCAAGGCGAAGCGGGTGCGCAAGATCATCTGCTCGTTCCCGCGCCAGAGCGACTCGCAGGTGTTCGACGCGCTGTACCGCGCGGGCGAAATCGAGCTGGAACTGGTGCCGCAGGGCAATCTCGCGGAGCGGATTCGCGCGGCCGGCGCCGGCATCGGCGGCTTCTTCACGCCGACGGGCTTCGGCACGAAGCTCGCGGAGGGCAAGGAAACGCGCGTGATCGACGGCAAGTCGTATGTGTTCGAGACGCCGATCCACGCCGATTTCGCGCTGGTGAAGGCATACAAGGGCGATCGCTGGGGCAACCTCGTCTATCGCAAGACCGCGCGCAATTTCGGGCCGATCATGGCCAGCGCCGCGAAGGTCGCGATCGTGCAGGTGTCGGAAGTCGTGCCGCTCGGCGGGCTGAACCCGGAACACATCGTGACGCCGGGCATTTTCGTGCAGCGCGTCGTCGAAGTGCCGCAGGCCGCGCATGCGGCCGAGCTGGCCGCCGAACGTGCATCGCAAGCCGCGTGAACTTGTATCGGACCGGAGCCAAGCGCCGACGCGCCCGCTCCGGTCGACCGGAGACCCGAAATGAAACGATTGACCCGTGATGAAATGGCCAGGCGCGTTGCGCAGGACATCCCCGAAGGCGCTTACGTGAACCTCGGCATCGGTGTGCCGACGCTGGTGGCGAACCACCTCGATCCGAGCAAGGAGATCTTCCTGCACAGCGAGAACGGCCTGCTCGGCATGGGCCCGGCGCCCGCGCCCGGCGACGAGGACGACGAGCTGATCAACGCAGGCAAGCAGCACGTGACGCTGCTGACCGGCGGCGCGTATTTCCATCACGCCGATTCGTTCGCGATGATGCGCGGCGGCCACCTCGATTACTGCGTGCTCGGCGCATTCCAGGTGTCGGCGAACGGCGATCTCGCGAACTGGCATACGGGCGCGCCCGATGCGATTCCGGCGGTGGGCGGTGCGATGGATCTTGCGATCGGCGCGAAGCAGGTGTTCGTGATGATGGAGCACTTGACGAAGCAGGGCGAGAGCAAGATCGTCGCGCAGTGCTCGTATCCGGTCACCGGCGTGCAGTGCGTGAGCCGCATCTATACGGATCTCGCCGTGCTCGACGTGACGTCCGACGGCCTCGCGGTGAGCGAGATTTTCACCGACCTGTCGTTCGACGAACTGCAAAAGCTGACCGGCGTGCCGCTGATCGACGCGACGCGCAGGGCCGCCGCCTGAACGGCAAGCGTGCCGGTGGGTGCAATCGGCCGATCGGTCTGATCGACTGCACACCGGCCCGCTTGGGTAGACAATAGGCGCACGCCGTTTCCCCATTCCGATGCCATGCTCGAAGACAGCGCTCGCCTGACCTCCCTGATCTGCGGCACCGAGCCGCTCAACCGGATCTGGTCGCCTCGCGCGACGATCCAGCGGATGCTCGACGTCGAAGCCGCGCTTGCGCGTGCGCTCGCCGCGCAGCATGTGATTCCGGCCGCCGCGGTCGCCCCGATCGAACGCGCGTGCGACGCTGCCCGGCTCGACGCGGACGCGCTCGCGCAAGGCGCGGCGCTCGGCGGCAATCTCGCGATTCCGCTCGTCAAGCAGCTCACCGCGCAAGTCAAGGCCGACGACCCCGAGGCCGCGAAGTTCGTGCATTGGGGCGCGACGAGCCAGGACATCATCGACACCGCGACCGTGCTGCAGTTGCGCGACACGCTCGACGTATTGGAGCCGCTGCTCGACGAAGCATGCGCGTCGCTTGCGATGCTCGCGCGAACGCATCGCGCGACGCCGATGATCGGGCGCACGTGGCTGCAGCAGGCGCTCCCGATCACACTCGGCCTGAAGTTCGCGCAATGGCTCGATGCGCTGCTGCGTCATCGGGCGCGCTTCGCCGAGCTGCGCGCGCGTGCGCTGGTGCTGCAGTTCGGCGGCGCGGCCGGCACGCTGGCGAGCCTGCGCGAGCACGCGGCCGGCGTGAGCGCCGCGCTCGCGGCCGACCTGAAGCTCGCGTTGCCGGCCGTGCCATGGCATACGCAGCGCGACCGCATCGCGGAAGCCGCGTCGTGCTTCGGGATGTTGACCGGCACGCTCGGCAAGATCGCGCGTGACGTGTCGCTGCAGATGCAGACCGAAGTCGGCGAGCTCGGCGAACCGGCCGCCGCCGGCAAGGGCGGCTCGTCGACGATGCCCCACAAGCGCAACCCGGTCGGCTGCGCCGCCGTGCTGACTGCCGCAGTGCGCGCACCGAACCTTGTCGCGACCGTGTTCGCGGGAATGGTGCAGGAGCACGAGCGCGCGCTCGGCGGCTGGCAGGCCGAATGGGACGCATTGCCCGATCTCGCGCGGCTGACCGGCGGCGCGCTCGCGCAGATCGCGCAGATCGTCGCGGGCCTCGACGTGAACACCGAACGCCTTGCCGCGAACCTCGACCTGACGCACGGGCTGATTCTCGGCGAAGCGGTGATGCTCGCGCTCGGCGACCGGATCGGCAGGCTCGATGCGCATCACGTCGTCGAACATGCGTCGAAGGAGGCCGTGCGCACCGGCGCGACGCTGTTCGACGTGCTCGCCGCCGATGCGACCGTATCGGCCCACCTGTCGCGCGAAGCGCTTGCGCGGCTGCTCGATCCCGCACATTACGTCGGCGAGGCGCAGGCCTACGTCGACGCCGTGCTCGCGCTGCACGCGGGCGCGCATTAACCAGGAGAACCTTGAGATGCCCTTCGCCACTGTCAACGGCGTGAAACTGCATTACCGGATCGACCGTGCCGCGCGCGACGATGCGCCGTGGCTCGTCTTCTCGAACTCGCTCGGCGCGGACCTTCAGATGTGGGCGCCGCAGATTCGCCCGCTCTCGCAGCATTTCAACATCTTGCGCTACGACACGCGCGGTCACGGCCATTCCGAAGCGCCGGCCGGTTCGTACACCATCGATCAGTTGGCGGCCGACGTGATCGGCCTGCTCGATCACGTCGGCATCGGGCGCGCGCATTTCTGCGGGATTTCGATGGGCGGCCTGACCGGCGCCGCGCTCGCCGCACGCTTCCCGTCGCGCATCGTGCGTGCGGTGCTCGCGAACACGTCGGCCAAGATCGGTTCGCCCGAAGTATGGGCGCCGCGTGCGCAGAAGGCCCGCGCCGAAGGGATGAGCGCGCTCGCTGATGCGGTGCTGCCGCGCTGGTTCACCGACGCGTTCGTCGAACGCGAGCCACGCCTGTTCGATGCGATCCGCGACACGTTCGTGCATACCGACAAGGACGGTTATGCCGCGAACTGCGACGCGCTGAACGCCGCCGACCTGCGCGACGAAGTGACGGGCATCGGATTGCCGGTGCTCGTCGTGACCGGCGCGAAGGACATGTCGACGCCGCCCGATCAGGGCCGTGCGCTCGCTGCGGCGATTCCCGGCGCGCGTCACGTCGAATTCGACGCCGCGCATATTTCGAACATCGAGTGCACCGACGGGTTCAACCGTGCGCTGCTCGACTTCCTGACCGCGTGAGGTTTCGAAGATGGACGACCAGCAACGTTACGAAGCAGGGATGAAGGTGCGTCGCGCGGTGCTCGGCGACGCACACGTCGACCGCTCGATCGAGAACCGCACCGAGGTGACGGAGGAATTCCAGAACCTGATCACCCGCTATGCGTGGGGCGAGATCTGGACGCGCGACGGCTTGCCGCGCCATACGCGCAGCCTGCTGACGATCGCGATGATGGTCGCGCTGAACCGCGGCGAGGAACTTGCGCTGCATTTGCGCGCCGCGCGCAACAACGGCGTAACGCGCGACGAGATCAAGGAAGTGCTGCTGCAGACCGCGATCTACTGTGGCGTGCCGGCCGCGAATTCGGCGTTCCACCTCGCGGACAAGATCTTCAAGGAACAGGATGCGGCCGCTTAGATGCAGTCGCCCGGACGGGGCCGCGCAGGCGCGGCCGCCTGAGTACCGGCACTGATCCGGTCAAGCGGTCCGCCAATGCCGGCGGCCCGTGACGATCGACCGCGCACCGGCAGCGAATCGGTGCGCGAACGAAGGAAGGCGCGGCCACGAGGCCGCGCTTGTTGCATATATCAATGTTGGATGCGACCGGAGCCGGCGCCGAAGCGCCCGTTCCGGCCGACAAGGAGACTAGCGATGAACCGCACCCCCGTGGTCGATGTCCAGACCTTCATCAACGAGCAGCCGTTCGGCGGCTTTCAATGGCTCGTATTCCTCATGTGTTTCGTGATCGTCCTGCTCGACGGCTTCGATACGGCCGCGATCGGCTTCATCGCGCCGTCGCTGCTCGGCGAGTGGAACCTCACGAAACCCGATCTCGCGCCCGTGCTCAGTGCCGCGCTGTTCGGCCTTGCGTGCGGCGCGCTCGTGTCGGGCCCGTTGTCCGACCGCCTCGGACGCCGCGCGCTGCTGCTCGGCTCGGTGTTCCTGTTCGGCGTCGCGTGTTTCGTGTCGGCGTTTGCGAACACGATCGGGCACCTGACGGTCCTGCGTTTCATCACCGGCGTCGGGTTGGGCGCAGCGATGCCGAACGCGGTCACGATGATGGGCGAGTTCTGCCCGGACAAGCGCCGCGCGACCGTGATCAACCTGATGTTCTGCGGCTTCCCGCTCGGTGCCGCGTTCGGCGGTTTTCTCGCGGCCTGGATGATTCCGCATTTCGGCTGGCGCAGCGTGCTGATGCTTGGCGGCGTGACGCCGCTGCTGCTCGGGGTGCTGTTGCTGCTGAAGATGCCGGAGTCGGTGCGCTTCATGGTCGCGCACGGCCAGAGCGTCGACCGGATCCGCGGGACGCTGGCACGGATCTCGCGCGACGCGCTGAACGCAGGCTCGTTCGCGATGACCGAAGCCGCGCCGCAGACCGGCGGCAAGGGGCTCGGCGTCGTGTTGTCGCGCTCTTACATCGTCGGCTCGGTGATGCTGTGGATTGCGTACTTCATGGGCCTCGTGATCTTCTACGCATCGATCAACTGGATGCCGATCCTGCTGAAGGATGCCGGGCTCACGCCGAAGAGCGCGACGCTGATCTCCGCGCTGTTCCCGCTCGGCGGCGTCGGTGCAGTGCTGTGCGGCGTGCTGATGGACCGCTTCAACGCGAACCGCGTGATCGCCGTGTGCTATGCGCTGACTGCGATCAGCGTGTATGCGATCGGGCAGGCGGCCGGGAATGTGGGGTTGCTCGTGCTCGTCGTGTTCATCGCCGGCGTGCTGATGAACACCGCGCAATCGTCGATGCCGGCGCTCGCAGCGGCGTTCTATCCGACAGAAGGGCGCGGGACGGGCGTCGCATGGATGCTCGGTGTCGGCCGCTTCGGCGGGATCGCCGGATCGTTCCTCGTTGCCGAGCTGACGCGCCGGCACTTCTCGTTCGCGGGCGTGTTCGCGACGATCGCCGTCGCGGGCCTGCTCGCGTGCGTCGCGTTGCTGATCAAGCAGATGGCGCGGCCGCACGGCGTCGCGCAGCCGGCCGGCAAGATGGAATCGCTCGGGCATTGAGCGAAAGCAGGGCTGGGCGATGCACCGGCCCTGCAAGTGTTGCGATCGTCGCGGTGGCTGCTGCCTGCCAATCCGGTCAATACGCAACGTCGGCACGGGCCGCTTCAGCGGCCCGTTGCCATTGCGGCCGCCGCGCTACGGGCGCCGCTACTCCTCCGTGTCGTGTTCCTTGACGAAGCTGCGCAGGTACGCGCGCAGCGCCGCTTCCTGACTGCGATGATCGTCGTGGTTCGCGGCGCCCAGTTCTTCCTCGTCGCCAAACAGCGTGGGCGGCGCGCAGTACGTACCCACTTCCACGTTTTCGCGCAGCACGCGGATGTCGTGCGTGAGCGGGCGGTACTCGGCGACCCAGTGCATGCCCTCGATGCGTTCGCCGGCTTTCAGCAATGGCTTCATCGGCAATCTCCGTGCAGAGCAGCGGTGCAAGCGCCGAAGCGATTGCACGCGCCCGTCCCGAAAGGGTACGCCTGCATGGGATGAAGCTCAACGGGTACGCTTGTGAGTGCTCACTGCGGCAGTACGTGCGCGACCAGCGGATACAGCGACAGGATCAGCAGCACGGCCATCGTCACGTTGAAGATGCGCAGCGCGCGTCGGTTCGACAGGAAGCGGCGCAGGCCTTGGCCGAACGCGGCCCACAGGCTGATGCAGGGGAAGCCGATCAGGATGAACACGACGGCCATCCACGCGGCGTTCATCCCGTAATCAGCAGACAGGCGGATCGTCGTGGCGGCAGTCAGCACCATCATCCATGCCTTCGGATTGACCCACTGGAACGCGGCGGCTTCGATGAACGTCATCGGCCGCGGCTTGGCGCCGTGTGCCTTCACTTCGCCGGACGTGCCGATGCGCCAGGCCAGGTAAAGCAGGTAGGCGACGCTTGCCACTTCGAGAATCGTGTACAGCAGGGGCACGCGGCGGAACGCTTCGCCGAGGCCGAAGCCGACGCACAGCATCAAGATCGCGACGCCGACGCTGATGCCGAACAGGTGCGGCATCGTGCGGCGGAATCCGAAATTGACGCCCGACGCGAGCAGCATCGTGTTGTTGGGGCCGGGCGTGATCGACGTGACGAGCGCGAACAGCATGCCGGCAGGCAATGCGCTGAGGGTGAGGAATTCCATCGCGAGGCTCCATTCGTGTTCTAGACCGGGATGGAGTTCAGTGTAGCGACGGTTTTATGTACAGTACCGGTACAGTTGGATTGACGATTGCCGGTACGGGAGGGGGCGAATGAGGGGAAGTGAGGCATTGGCTCCCAGGAAAGTTGTCCGCAGCCTCGATATGTTGTCGTTGAATAAAAACCTGTCCTTCCCGACTCTGGGACGTGTTCCGCGAGCTTTTCAGGAAAGACGCTCGCCGACGAGGCCGCGCAGCTACTGATTCGGTTGGCCCCACACAACGCGGATTTCATACTAGTCCAATGTTAATCCGTCCACCGGTCGAATAGGATCGCGCGGAGTATTCCGTAAACGTTCCATAGAGACAGTTCATGTCGGTGAGTACGGTGATTTCCAATGCGACCGCGCGTGCGGGTGTCAACATCCATCAGTTTTACAGTCTGGACCTGGTGGGTACACCCGATGCGGCGCTCGCCGACATCTACGCGTTTGACGGCACGCGCGGCATCGGCGAGCCAACCCGGTACACGATTCAATTCACTCATCCTCGGCATGACCTGTCGCGTAATGAGTTCCTGAATCGGATCGGCGCCTTCGTGATCCAGCCGCCGCCGCGTGACCGCTGGAGTCAGCCCGAAGGCGCGCGACGCGTGCAAGGCGTGGTGACGGCGTTTGCGTTGAAGGACACCAACCGAGACCAGTCACTCTACGAGATCGTGCTGGAATCGCGGCTCGCACTGTTGCGCAACGTGCCGAAATGCCGATTTTTTCTGGATATGACCATTCCGGAGATCATCGAGCAGATTCTGCGGGAGCACGAGTTCAACAAGATCTTCGCCGGCTTTGCATTCAAGCTGCACCGGACCTATCGCAAGCGCAGCTTCGTGATGCAATGGGGCGAAGATGACCTGGCGTTTATCACACGGCTGTGCCGTCGTTCCGGTATCTGGTTTGTGTGTGAGGAAGGCGAGCGCTGTGAGTTGGTGCGTTTCGGCGATGACTATGCGCACTATCGTCGCGACCCCGACCGCCTGACGGCCGCATACCGGCCGCACAGCGGACTGGAAACCCGCAGTGTCGAGTCGGTCAGCGTACTCGAAATGCGCGCGAAGACCTTGCCCGCGACCTACACGGTGCGCACGTTCAGCGCCGAGACGGCGGTATCCGAGCCGATCGAGACGGGCAGCCAGATCCACGAGGACCGCACCACGTATGGCGAGGCGTATGCGTGGGGGACGCCGAACCTGAGTGAGGACGAGGCGAAGGAAGAGGCGCAGCTGCGTCGCGAGGCGGCGCTGGCCGAGCAGGTCGAGTATCACGGCGAATGCGACATGCTGGATCTCACGCCCGGCTCGGTGCTGAAGCTGTCGAACCGGGCATTGCCTGACGCGAAGCACGGGCTGGTCGTGGTGCGGGTAACCTGCCGCGCGTCGCGCAAGCAAGCCTATCACGTCGAATTCGACGCAATCCCATCCGATCGTCAGTACCGGATGCCGTTGAAGGAGGAAACCTGGCCCAGGATCGACGGGGTCATCACCGGAACGATCGCGTCGCCGGGCGGCTGGAAAGATCCCTATCTGGGCAAGGACGGCGATTACGTCGTCGACCTCCATATGGATCGCGACAAACGTGTGCCGGGCCTGCAAAGCTGTCCGATGCGCCTGGCCAAGCCGTTCGCTGGTCCGGGCCAGACCGGCCGTATGCCTGGGCGACGCAACGACGCATGGCGGCGTCGTCAAGACCGCATCGTCGACATTCGACCTCGACGGCCGCAAGGTTGCGCTGCTGCATGACGTCGTCACGTGTCCCGAGCATGGCGACAATCCGATCGTCGAATGCAGCGAGGGTTACAGCGAAGGCGACCGCAAATGGGTCATGCATATGTGCCGCACACACTGCGGCAGTCACGTGATCGCCAACAGCACGGGGATGAAAATCGCATGAGCCGGACGTGGGTGATCCCGAGCGTGGAGGAGTACCGGTACGGCAAGCCACCGTCAATCTGGTGGTGCGTGCTCGCTATCGCCGTCATTCAGACCGGGGGCATCGTCATTACGGCACTCACTTGGCCGCAGGGAAAGCCGGTGATGTCCGAGCTGTTCTTCGCGCGTGCCTTGCTGCTGCCGCTGCTGGTGTCGGGAGCCGTGTGCGCGGTGATCTATTCGGGCTACGAGGACTGGATCGAGCGCGTCGACTGGTGGAATTTCCTATGCCGCAGTGAGCGGGCGGCGTGGCGGCAATGGACGCAGGCTCACGTGGTCGTCGTCAACAGCATCACGCTGACACCGGAGCCGGAACTGGCCGAGCGTCTGTTGGGACTCGAAGGCAGCGCGCCGATGCATCCCGGCAAGATTCTGGCCTTGCCCGAGACCGAGGATGCGGCGGGTGGGGCGCGGCTCGGGCCGATCCTCGAGCAGCTGGTAACGCCGTTCTCGGCCAGCCTCTCGCGCCATGCGCCGCGCCGGGTCGTCGATGTGATCCTGCAATCGAACGACAAGGATGATCTGACGGAGCTGCGAGCGGTCTGGCGGAAACTGAAGCTGCCTGATCTTGTGCAGTTCGTTTGGGTGCCGTTCGGTGCGCAGCAAACGCAAATTGATGCCTGGTTCGGCAAGAGCTGGCAATGCGATTTCCGGCTGGTGCTGGCCTGTCAACTGCATGCAGACGGTGAGGAGCCGGTTTGGTCGGAGGCGGCCGTGGCGATGCTGCTGACCTTGCCGCACGTGCTCGAGAGCTTCAAGGGAAAGCTGCGTCCGCAAGCGCGGCTGTTTCGCCCGATTGCGATGCCGTCCGATTCCGTGCTGGACGCGGTAGAAACGCTGCTGGCTGCGGAACAGACGCCGCGCGCGCGTATCCGGCATCTGTGGCTGAGTGATCTGCCGCCCCAAGGCCGGCATGCGACGCTCGGTGCGGTCAAGGAAACGGAGTTGGAACTGTCGGCGCACGATGTCGATCGCGCAATCGGCAAGCCGGGGCCGGTGAATGCGCTGTTGCTCCAGGCGCTCGCGGCGCAGATGGTGGCGCACGGACAGGGCGCGCAGATGGTCGCTACGCCGACTGCGCACAAGGTGCGGTTGAATCTGGTCGGTACACAGCCTGCGCCCGTGCCTCGCGTCGAGGCGGAGTATATGCGCTCGCTCAGCCTGTCGGTCACAGTGGGCGGATCCTGCTGCCTTCTCCTGATCATGGTGGCGCTGAATGCTCTGGGCGCTTCCTCTGGATGGTTCTGGGCGTGCCTAGCCGGGTTTGTGTTCCTGTTTCTGATCCAGATTGGCGGTTCGTTTCTGAGGCGGCGCTTGCTGGAGGACGACTTCTACCAGAAATTGTGGCGCGCAGGAGCACGGATATGAGGGGGCACGATGCATGGCTGGGTGATAAGACTGAACATGCCGCTCACTATCGATGGTGCGGAGGCGCGCGGTGTTTGATTGCATCAGGAAAGTCCTGCAATGCGTGCGGCTTCGGCCGCCTCGCTGAATTTGCCCTTCTTTAGCCAAGTAGAAATCGAAAGTATTCCCCGCAGTTGAAGCGCTGCACCGAACACCTGTTCGCAGATCCCACAGTTGGACAAATACGAGAACCGATAGATTTTCGCGGCCTCTGCCTGACCACCGAGGCTGAGTCGTAGAAACGTATACGCTGCGCACATGGCTGGATGCGTGAAGCGGCAATTCGGATCGACACCCTTTCCGAGAGCCCGACAAGTATGGTTGCTCCTCGAAATACCCGTCCCGATTCTCGTTACGTTGTCCGCGTGAATGATCATGCGTGCAACGATCATCGCCGCGCAATCCTTGGCGTCACCGCAGCGGAAGCGGCGGCAGAGGCCGAAATGGATCGCGTCGCAGCGCATCCCGGGATCGTGAGTGCGTTGCGCGCTTTCGACTTGCCGGATGCGCAAGCGAATCCCGATCCACCCGCCATCGTGCCGCAATCGCCGAGCAAGGTCCCGGCCGATCCGAGCGTGCCGCGAGGATCCCGGTGGCGCATCGGGATTTCAAACAGGCCCGCGAGGCCCGCTCGCCGTATCTGACAGCCCATGATCGGCGCCTTCGATGATGCGGTACGTCATCGAGCGGGCAGACAGACACGCCTGCAGATAATTGGTGATTGCCGTGTGCGGCACGATCTGGTCGTGCTCCGATTCGACGATCAGGACGTCGCCGGCAAATCGGGCCAACGCGCGCAGCGCGCGGTTGTCGGACGCCGGCACGATCCGTTTGCGATACGCGACGAGGTCGTGTTCCACGTGCAGCGCCCGCTTCGGCGTATTCCAGCCATCGTCGAGATAGAGCGCCGGTACGCGCAGGCCCAGCCAGCGTACGGGGCGCAGCTCCGTCAGGATGGTCGCGAGGTAGCCGCCGTAGCTGCTGCCGACCACGGCGATGGCATCGCGATCGACCATCGGAGTACGGTGATTTTGCTATCAAACTGTAAGAGAGGCTGCCGTGAAATCCTCGACATGGGTATTAATGCAAATTCATCTTGATGACGGGTGTCTTCATAATTTGGGAAGGATTAATTGTTCTAGCGTCGACGGATGCATTTAACCTGACGTTTTTGCGAGGTGCGTAATACTTGAAGTGTCGAATTGATGCCGATTGGTAATTGTAAAAAACGCGAATTCACCCGACGTGTTATGGATGGCGGGCAAAATTTTTCTTGCGCTACTTAATTTTGTTAACTTAGGATTGAGGCTCGTTGATAGCGGGCGTTTATATCGGGGACGGAAAAGCTTTCAAATCTATTCGGCGAGGCGGTGACGAGAAATGGTTTTGTATGGATGAAATTGTTCCCGGGAATCGCGACTGAGCGTGAGACGGGAACTGCCGTTTCTCGAATTCGGAAAGCATTTTATTTCAATCGATACCCATCTATGTCCGCGAGCAGGGCAGGCAGTGTAACGGCCATATTAAGCTATTGGGTAGCGCCGTGCGTTGCGTCTTCTGCCGCTACCGTATGTATGAATATCCACGACTGAATGGAATTCCGTGTGCATAAATGTGTTCGCGGCGGCTGGCGGAATGATGACGATATGGGCGCTCGACCTTTATTTATGATTAATGTATAGGCCTCATTTCGATTGAATGTGGTGTCGGGTGGATTTCTGATGGCGCTCGGATTATGAGCTGCGTCGAATTCGTGAGCCGAGCGACGCGTTGATCGCATTTCGTTGGTCTAGAGAGGGCCGAGTAAAATGTTGATTGAGATTTCTGATGGCGAAAAAAAATATTCGGATAACTATCGGGGTTTCGACGTCGCGTCGGCCGAATGGCGCGACTGGCGCTGGCAGCAACGAAACACCATCCGCGAGGAAGCATCGCTGCGCGAGGCCTGCGGCGGCTGGTCTGACGAACTGAGTTCACACATTCAGAACAATCTGAACGGCCGCAAGCTCCAGATTACCCCCTATTACCTCCGCTTGATTCGCGACTCGCAGGGCGACACGGACATCATCCGGAATCCGCTCTGGCGCCAGGTCGTCCCCTTCTGGAGCGACGAAATTGTCGGCGGTTACGACGGCGAATCGGAAAATTGGGAACTCGCGCATGAAATGAAGACGCCGATCTGTCAGCACAAGTACGACAATCGCGTTATTTTGCGCATGGTCAATACGTGCAACTCGTATTGCCAGTTCTGCTTCGAGGCGCTCCGCACGCTTGAAGTCAATAGCGAAAAGACCAAGGCCAGCCGGGACACGTTCGGCGAAAGCGTGGCCTATATCAAGCAGAATCCGGCGATCGAGGAGGTCATTCTGAGTGGCGGCGATCCGCTGATGCTCTCCGACGCCAAGCTCGACGAGCATCTCTCCGCCCTCCGCGATATCGGACGCGATCTCCTGATCCGGATTCATTCCAGATCGCTCACCTTCAATCCGTACCGGGTCACCGATCAGTTGGTCGCAATGCTCGAACGGTATCGGGTGAACTCGTTCGGCGTTCACGTTTGCCATCCGGACGAACTTAGCCCGGCCTTCACGGACGCAGTGAAGCGGATTCGCTCGGCGGTGCCGATCGTCTTTTCCAACATGCCGTTCCTGCGCGGCATCAACGATGACGAGGAGACGCTGCATCGACTCTTCATCGAACTGTATCGCCGAGGCGTCAAACCGTACTACCTGTATCACTTCATGCCGTTCTCGCCGGGCGCGTCGGTCTACAAGGCCTCGATCCGCGACGCCATTCGCATCATGAACCGACTGAAGCGGCGCGTTTCGAACGTCGCGATGCCGGAGTACGTGCTGCCTCATGCGAAAGGGAAGTTTACGGTGCCGCTGTTCGAAGACGAGGGCGACATCCCGCAGTTTGTGGAAACCGGCGAACAACGCATCTACCGGTTCGTCAACTGGCAGGGCGAAACGTGCGACTGGATCGACAGTTGAACGGGCGCCAGGCGGTGTGCGGACTGACTCCTCATCCAGGTGAAAACATGCGACAAGACGCGGTTTTGTTTGTGCAAATCGAGGGCTCCTTGCTGTCGTTGACCAGCTATCGCGATTATCACTTCGAGGTCGCTCGCAAGATGGGGCTCGCGTGCCTGACGGCTGTCGTGTGCCAGCACGTGCAGGCGGACGGCGATGCAGGCGCGGGGCACGACGACACGTGGCGGCTCGATTCACTTTCCGTCGAATCGCTGCTGAGGTTGCTCGAGCGTCTCGACGCGCACTATGACGTGAAGGCGGTCTTTTGTTATGCCGGGCAGGCGTCGGCCTATGGCGAAGTCGGCGCGGTGGTCGCCGAGGTTTGCAGGATGACCGGCCGAGTCCATTCTCCGCCGGCGGCCGTCGCCGCCTGCAACAACAAATTCCTGATGCGTGCGACGCTGCACGAACGGGGGGTACGGTCGATTCGGCACGCAATGTGCAGCGATATCGACTCATTGCGCGAAGCCGCCGACGCAGTGGGCTATCCGCTGATCGCGAAACCGCCGTACGGCGCGGGCTCGGCCTTTACCGCCAAATGCCGCGACTGGGACGAATTGCGCGATCACTATCAGCGATTCACGGCGCAACATGGTCAGGCAGTGGTCTCGGACTACTACGGCATGCCGCACGACGTCCGCGCCGGTGACGGTGCCCCGGTTCACTATGAGCCGGGCAAGAGCATCCTGCTTGAACAGTACATTGACGGCGTCGAAGGCAGCGTCGAATGCGTGATCGTGGACGATAAGGTTTATCCGGTGCTGATCAACGAAAAGCTGATCCTGACCGAGAAGCTCGGCACTGTGCTGGAAAATCTGCTGATCTCGCCGCCGGTGTCCTTTCCGGCGCCCGCGATCGCCGAGATCAATCGGTATGCGGTCGATTGTCTCGAAGCGATCGGCTTGCGCAACGCGATCGTGCACCTCGAGTTCCGCCTGTCGGCCGCCGGCCCGATTGTCATCGAGATCAATCCGCGGCTCGGCGGACTTTATGTGAACGCGGCGCTTAAGGACATCGCCGGCCTCGATCCGTACGAGCTCTATCTGCTGATGCTGACACAGGCGTCCGGGCTGCACGAACGCATGCGCAGCGCTTGCGCGCGCGTGGCGGACGGGCGTCAGCATTACTCGATGTTCGCGCTGTTTCCAGAGGCGAGCGGAACCTTCAACGGAATCCACGGGCTCGATTCCGTAGTCGCCGATCCCGCGATCATCGAATGCAAGGTCGCTTGCCCGGTAGGTAGCCAGGTTCGAGCGGACATCGAGGAAAACTATCTGCTGAAGGGCTGGGCGGCAGTGAATGGACGCGCTCATGCGATCGACCTCTATGATCGGATCGTGCGCGAGCTCGAGCCGGAAATCGTTTCGTGAACGAATGGCTCGACGCACGGAAGACACCATGTCCATCGATACAGTCATCGACGATCTGAATCGCAACGGCTATTGCCATGCGCCGCGCCTCCACGGTGCGATCCTCTACGATGACGACGAGGCCGTCGCGTTCAAGCGTCACTGGGAGCGCCTTGTCGTCGACGAGAACTACAAGCGCTACACGCGACGCGAGCGGCGCTTCCTGCTGTATCGCTTCACGCCGGGCCAGCCGCTGGAAGTTGACCGGAACACGAATTTCGAACCAGCCGCGACCTACGACGTCGACTACGTGCCCGGTGTCAATCGCCTGACCTACGCGGAGGACTCCTTCATCGACAGTGCGATTCTCCACCAGTTGCTGGACGTCGACATCGCCATTCTCGGGGATCGGTTGATTGTCGGGCGGGAATACAAGATTGATGTTCATCTGTTCCGGATCATTGCGGAACGAGGTGAGGTCAGTCCGACCACGTCCGGGATTCACCAGGACGGGCTGGACTGGGTCTTCATGCATTTCATCGACAGTCGCAATATTCGCCCGGTCGTGTCGGAGATCCACGCGTCGAAGGATTCCGCGGTTCCGTTGTTCGCACGGCCGCTGACGGATTTCCTCGATACCGTGGTTGTGAACGACGCCGTGCTGTACCACAGTGCCAATGCCGTTCAGCAAGCCGACCCTGACGAACCCGCATTCCGGGACATGTTGCTGATTTCCTTTTCCTCAGCGAGATAAGCTGTCATGAAATCCGAGCTGGTTCTAGAAAAACGCGCTTCGTCTTCGTTGGCGCAGTTGTATGTGTGGTTGTCGTTCAAGACGATCTCGGACATCAGTTCGACGATGATCAGCATCGTTCTGGCGACCTACGCGCTCGAGGTCACGGGCTCCGCCGCGCTGCTCGGCTTGACGATGGCGTCGCGCCTGCTGGGTGCGGTCGTGGGCGGCGCCGCGGTGCCGCGGCTTAGCCGGTTCTCGCGCCGTACCCTGATCTTCGTCGCGGAAGCGGGCAGTGCGCTGGCGATCGGCATGCTGGCTACGTCCTCGCGGGCTGCCGACGCGTCGCTCATCTATTTCGTGCCTTTCTTCATCGGCCTTTTCCAGGGGATATACCGCGTATCCATCATGTCCGAGGTTCCGGAAATGGTCGGGCAGGCGGGCCGGCATCGTTTCAACGCGATTCTCAGTGCGACCGACGGCGTGTCGGTGGTCGGCGGCAGCCTGCTTGCGTCGGTGATCACGAAGTACCTGACCTACAAGAGCGTCTTCCTGATCGATTCGATCACGTTCGCGATCTCCGCCATCGCGTTTCTGATGCTGGTGGGCAACATGCCGCGCCGACATCGACCGACCGAGGAGACACACGCTGCTGCCGAGGCGGGCGCACTGCCACGCGCGGCACGTTATCTGCCGGTCGTCGTGATGCTGGTGATCGGCGCGCGCTTCGTCGAAGCGTTCGGCTCCGGTACGCACAATGTCGGCTTCCCGATCAAGTCGCAGCTGTTCGACGCGAATCAGCCCGCGTTTCTGTATGGCTGGCTGATGGCGGTGTGGGGCGTCGGACGGCTCGTCTCCGCGGCGGTGACGCCGCGCTTGCTGGAGCGTCTCGAATCGCGTCAACAGCCGCTCGAGCCGTACTTCATCGTATTGCTAATCCTGACCTTCGCATGCTTCCTCGGCGTGTTCGAAGTGGGCGGCATGCCGGGAATGTTGGGCTTCGTCTTGCTGGCAGGCATTTTCGACGCCGCCACGGAGACAATCTACTATTCGCTCCTGCAATCGACACCGGCCGCGTCGCGCGATCGCGTAATCGGCATCTCGTACGTTGCCGAGCGCACCGGCCTCGGATTGGGCATGCTGGTGGTCGGGTTCGTGTTCTCGCGCCTCGGAACGGACGTTACGGCGCTGCTGTTCTATTGTGGATCCATCGCTCTGGCCGGCTTGGCGTTCGCGGGCGTCAAAAGACGACTGGCACAGGGGGCAGCGGTCCGGCAGATCGACTAATTTCGGATGTTTTCCTTGATGCGAATGGTGATGGTATTCGGCGCAGGCGGCATGTGACGGCGCCGGAGCCGTCACGTCTTGCAGGCGCAGGAACGACCAGAAATTGGGTTTCGTAACTGAATTTCGAACGAAGCTGACAAGTACGCTGATCGAGCCGATGGAACGTCCTTACCCCCCCACCGGCCCAGCCTCAGCCGCACCGCGTACCCCCGCCCGCCGCCCGCCGATCATCTCGGCCAGCCACTTCTCCACGAGCGCCGTATACGCGTGCTGACTCGCCGTATCCGACAGCCCATGATCGGCGCCTTCGATGATGCGGTACGTCATCGAGCGGGCAGACAGACACGCCTGCAAATAACTGGCGATCGCCGTGTGCGGCACGATCTGGTCATGCTCGGATTCGACGAGCAGGACGTCGCCGGCAAATCGGGCCAACGCGCGCAGCGCGCGGTTGTCCGACGCCGGCACGATGCGTTTGCGATATGCGACGAGGTCGTGTTCCACGTGCAGCGCCCGCTTCGGCGTATTCCAGCCGTCGTCGAGATAGAGCGCCGGTACGCGCAGCCCCAGCCAGCGTACGGGACGCAGTTCCGTCAGGATGGTCGCGAGGTAGCCGCCGTAGCTGCTGCCGACCACGGCGACGGCGTCGCGATCGACCAGCGGATGATCGACCAGCGTGTCGTAAGCGGCGAGCAGGTCGCGAAGATGGGTCTCGCGCGTGACGTTTTGCTGTTGCTCGAACGTGCGCCCGTGCCCGGTGAGATCGAACGTCAAACAGACGCAACCGAGCGCCGCCGCCTGCCGCGCTCGCTCGAGATACTGTTCCTGGCTGCCGCCCCAACCGTGCACGAACAGAACGCCGGCCACGGTGGTCTTCGGCGCGAGCACGGTACCGTCGAGGTAGCCGTTCTGGACTTTGATCTGCACGCGATAGTGCTCCGCTGTCATGTCTTGCTGCTCCTTCGTATCGGATGGCGGTCGACCGTGTAGTACTTGGTGATCGCGCCCGCCCGGGGATCGACTCCGCGATAGACGACGCGCGCGCCAGCCGGTATCGCCGGATTGTCGCCGTAGATCTCGCGGGTCGATGCAGCCACGGCGTCGACCTGCGGATCCGCCCTGAACATGCGCAGCGCGCCGATCTCCGCACCGGTTGCGCCGCCGATCCGCCACGATTGCTCGAGCACGCCGCAGTGCCGCACGCCGTGCACATCGGTGCCGAACGCGACATCGTAGTTGCGCCTCGACGCGAAAAATCCCGCGTAATCGCGCTGCACCGCGGCGTCGAATGCGCATGCTCGCCCGATCGCGTCGCGCACGTCGGGCGTGACGTCGAGCTGTGCCAGCACGTCGAAGCCGCCGCGCGCGACGACGAGATCGGTGCCGCCGTAGACGTGATGCCCGTGGTTGTTCACGGTCAGATGCTGCACGCCCCAGTAACTCGCCACCAGATCGTCCAGCATGACTTGCCCGACGCTCAGCGTCTCGATCGCGTCGAGATTGCGCTCGACGACAACGCCGCCGGTACGCAGCGCGCGGTCGTCGAGCGCGGCAAGCTGGGTTTCCGCTTCAGCCATGTCGGTCACGAGCGCCTGGCCCGTTCCGCCGATCCCATCGGGCCGCTTGATCCGTACACGCCCGTCGTTCAGCAGCAGCCGTACGGCGGTGCGCGCATCGTCGCGCGAAAACGCCGAGTAACCCGGCAGCGTCAGCGACGCAGTGCTTTTGGCGAATGCAGCGGACCAGCCGGGGGGCTTCGCTTGCGCGCCTTCGACGAGACGATGCGCGATGACCTTGGTCGCGACGAACGGAAACGGGACGACGCCCCCGAACAGATCGCGTACCGATTTCACCCCGAGCGTGTGCGCCTGGGCCAGTGTGAGCGTATCGTCCGGAATCATGTATCGGTGTGCAGGGTAACGCTGCGTCGGACGGAAGACGCCCGCAAGCCGCGTTCCCTTGAGTTCGGCGATCTGCGCACCGAGTTGCCGCAGCGTGTCGGCGACATGGCCGACATGGTCGGCCTCGTCGTCGCGAAAATGAACGAGGACGACCGGGAGTGCCGGCATGACCGGCACACGATGGCTGAGCGGCTTCAAATTGCCCCCTTTTCGCGCGGAGCGCGCGATCGTCGCGGCCGCACGCCGAGGCCGTTCGTGGCAGTGACGGAGCAAGTTTCGTTCGCGGGTGTTCCCGATCGGGTGTACTGGCGCGGGCGCCGTGTAGTCAGCACGGCGCCGCGCGGAACGGCGCGGACGTGAACGTTCGTCAGCGGAAAGTACAACGGGTGCGCGTCCGGGCCGAACGCCACGACGCAAGCGCCGGGCGTTTGGCTGCGCGCAAGGCGTCCGCGGCCAAGACGCAGCAAACTGGTGCGCACCGCGATCGGCCGGGCAGCCGGTCACGCCGACGCGATCCGGGCGAACTCGGCCCGCTCACGCGCAATCCGTTCTTCGCACATCTCATCGCCGCGGGTCACCACGTGCGCGCCGAGCGACGGGTTGACCGCGATACCGCGCCCGCCCGGAAGCCGCTGTCCGCGCTCTCCGCCGAACGAACGGCGTCCGGCACCGGCGAACATCGCCGCCGATGCAGATCAGTGATGCAGCATCGGATATGCGACGAGCCCGAACAGCGCGGCCGCCGTGACGATGACCGGCTCCTGCAGCTTCTTGAAGCGCCACAACAGCAACACGGTTGCGATGGCCACGACGGCAGTAGGCACGTCGACGATCGAGCGTTTCGCGATGACCAGCACGGAGCCCGTGATTGCGCCGACGGCCGCCGCCGTGATGCCGTCGACGAACGCCTTGACGCCGGGCAAGTGCCCGTACTTCTTCACGTACGGTGCGGGGATTACGGTGAACAGGTAGCACGGCAGAAACGTGCCGAGCGCCGCGACGATCGCGCCGGGCAGGCCCGCGACCAGATAGCCGATGAAGCCGACGGTAATCACGACCGGCCCCGGCGTGATCATTGCAACGGCGACCGCATCGACGAACTGCTTGTCGTTGAGCCAGTGATGCTCGGTGACGACGCCGCCGTACAGGAACGGCACGATCGCGAGCCCCGACCCGAACACGAACGCGCCGGCCTTCATGAAGAACGCGCCGATCTGCACGAGCTGCGGCACGTCGATGCCGGCCAGCAGGCCGCTGGCTGCGGGCAGGTTCGCGGCGGCGACCGCATTCAAACCGCCCTTGTTCAGCCATTTGGGCGGCGCGCGCCACAGCCAGCCGACGAGCCCGGCGACGATGAACAGCCACGCGATTTCCGATTCCGTGATGAAGGTCACGGCGGCAAGCGTCAGGAAAATCGTCCACAGCAGTTTGTCGCGGCCGACGGTTTTGGTAGTGAGCTTGTACGCGCTCATCGCTATGATTCCGACCACCGCCGCGCCGACACCGTAGAAGACGGCCTGCATCCACGACAGACCGCCGAAGTGCGAGTATGCAAATCCGAGCGCGAGCACCATCAGGAACGACGGCAGCACGAACGCGAAACCGACCAGCGTCGCACCGAGCACCCGATAGTGGACGAACCCGAGGTAGATCGCGAGTTGGGCGGCCATCGGCCCCGGTGCGAGCTGCGCGAGCGTGAGGCCTTCCTTGTAGTCCGCTTCGGTAATCCATCGGCGCTGCTCGACGAGATCCCGCCGCATGTAGCCGGCCAGCGCGACGGGGCCGCCAAAGCCGAGCGCACCGAGCCGCAACATGTATCTGACCAGTTGGCCCAGCGAGTAACCGGGCGCCTGTGCCGTTACCGTCGTGGTCATGACCGTCCTCCGGTTTCGCTTTTTGCGCTCGCTGCGAAATGCGCGTGAAGCGCATCGAGCACCGCGCTCATCTGGTCGAGCAGTTGATCGTCGTTGTCCGTGCGTTGACGCGTGCCGGCCATCACGGCCTCGAAGCCGTCCGCTTCGGGCACGGCCGGGCCGCCTACGTCGAGCGAATGCACGAGTTGTCCGATTCTGAGCAGGGCTGGATCCTGGGCAAGCCCGAAGCTCGCGAGCAGAACCTCGAACGTCACGCGCTCGCCGACATGGGTGAACGCCGCGCCGTCGAAATCGAAGCCAAGCGCGTCGGCCGGACAGTCCGCCGGCGATGCGAGCCAGACGAACCGTGCTTGCGCGTCGATAAAGCGGCGAATCAGCCACGCGCTGGCCACGCGATCGACCCACATGCGCTGGCGCGTCGCCCACGTGCGCCCCTGGTAGTCCGCGATCGCCAGCGGACGGATCGCGCGCTCGGCGGCGTGCGGTTCGCCCGGCGACAGCACGGTGTCGACGAGCGCGGCGAAATCCTGCAGGGCGACTTCCGCGCGGGTGGACGCATCGTTGGGGAAGTAGTCGATTGCGCGGAGCGTGTCGAAATTCTTGCGTACGCGGCGCAGCAGCCGGGCAAGCTCGGGCGCGGACTGTCCCGCGAGCGTCTTGCGGGCGTCTGCAAGCGCCTGCGTGAAGGCGGCGTAGTCGTCGCCGCGATCGAACAGTGTGCGGAATTCCCGCTCCTGCGACGCGTCCAGGCTCGGTGCATGCAACAGATGCGCGGCGCCGCCGCTCTCGGCAATCGCGGCGGCCAGCTCGCGAAGCGTGTCGTCGTGCGTTTCGGTGCACGGCAGCAGATACACGCCATCGCGCAGCACCGCGCAGCCCTTCGACTTCAGCGCACGCCAGAACCGCATCCGCGCCGTGGCGTTTTCGGTGGGAAGGGTCAGCACGAGCAGCGACCAGGTCGTCAGTATATCCATGTAGCAAATGCTACTCATGAGTGATGACTTCTACAAGATTGCGTTGATCGTGCGCGCGACGTGGACCCAGCGGCCCCGCGGACTGCACGCGACTCGCATTCGTCCAATTTACGCGGATATACCCCTCCCCCCTATACGGAAGCGCAAATTGCGATATAGTCCCCCCCGGTATATGAAGGGATCCCCATGAGCCACACCATCAAGGAAAAGCAGAAGCTGCTGAATCGTGTCCGCCGCATCAAGGGACAGGT
This sequence comes from Burkholderia latens, assembly GCF_001718795.1. NCBI lineage: Bacteria > Pseudomonadati > Pseudomonadota > Betaproteobacteria > Burkholderiales > Burkholderiaceae > Burkholderia > Burkholderia latens. The sequence continues at coordinate 63,807 of NZ_CP013438.1, forward strand.
CGAAGCGATCGAACGCGCGCTCGAGGACGAGCGCGGTTGCAACGAAATCCTCCGTCTGATCACGAGTGGCCGCGGCGCGATGAACGGCCTGCTCGCGGTCGTGCTGGAGGATCACATCCGCAGCCATCTGGTCGATGCCGAACATCACGAAGACGAAGGCAGCGCGACCGAGCAGCTGATCGAAGTCGTTCACAGCTATTTCAAGTAACCGAGGGCGGAATGAGCAATTTCAGCGACGACGCCTTCGGCGCGGGGCACGATCACATCTTTCTCGGCGCCGCGCACGAGCAGAACGAACGCAGGACCTGGATGGTGATTGCGCTGTGTGCGGCGATGATGGTGGCCGAGATCGCCGGCGGGTCGATTTTCGGCTCGCTGGCGCTGATCGCCGACGGTTTGCACATGTCGACCCATGCCGGCGCGATGCTGATCGCCGCGCTCGCCTATACCTATGCGCGCAAGCATGCGAACGACCCGCGCTTCGTGTTCGGCACCGGCAAACTCGGCGATCTGGCAGGCTTCACGAGCGCAATCGTGCTCGCGATGATCGCGCTGCTGATCGGCTACGAGGCCGTCGCGCGCCTGCTCGCGCCGGTGCCGATCCACTTCGGCGAGGCGATTCCGCTCGCGATTGCCGGGCTGCTCGTCAACATCGCCAGCGTGTGGCTGCTGAGCGGCGACCATCACGGCCATAGCCATAGCCACGGCCATGGTCATCACCACGGGCACGCGCATGAAAATCATCACGACCACGACGATGAAGCCGAGACGCATCGGATCTTCGATCGGCACGGTGCGTTCGTCGTATCGGTGTTCGAGGATGGCGTGCCGCCCGTATTTCGCATCGCGCCCGCGACGCACGACACGAAGCCTGTCGATGCGAGCGCTGTGTCGGTGACGACGATCCGTGCCGACGGCACGCGCCAGACGTTCGCGATGCGCGATCGCGGCGGCTACCTGGAATCGATGGAAGCGATTCCCGAGCCGCACGCATTCAATGCGATCGTCCGCGTGAACGGCCGCGAGCATGAGCTGGCGTTCGACGAATACGACCATGACCACGGCGCGACCGCGGCGGCAGCACGCGATCACAACATCCGCTCGGCCTACGTCCACGTGATCGCCGATGCGGCCGTGTCCGTGCTGACGATCGTCGGGCTGCTGCTCGCGCGCGCGTTCGGCTGGGTGTGGATGGATCCGCTCGCCGGCATCATCGGCGCGCTCGTGATTGCAAACTGGTCGTACGGGCTGATGCGCGACACGGGCGCCATCCTGCTCGACACGAACCCGGACCGGCGTCTCGCCGACAACGTGCGCGGCGCAATTGAAGGCCACGGCGACCGCGTCGGCGACCTGCACGTGTGGCGGCTCGGACCGGGACACATGAGTGCGGTGGTGTCCGTGACGACGGACGATCCGGCGCGGGACGCGCGCTTTTATCACGGCGTGCTGCAGCGATTCCGGAACCTGTCGCACGTCACTGTCGAAGTCGTGCGAACGGCGCGGGAGCGATGAGCATGGCGGTCAAGTCTCCTTGCGTCGACGTCTGTTCGTTCGACGGCCGCACCGGTTACTGCGTCGCGTGCCTGCGAACGCGCGAAGAAGCGCGCGGCTGGAAGAAGATGACGGATCACAAGCGCCATCAGATCGTGAACGACCGCGCGCGGCGGCATGCAAAGCTCGCGCGGGACACGACGGACTGACTCCATGATGAGCACACCGTCGCGGAGTGCCGGAAAGCCGCCGATTCCACGAACCGTATGGGCGCTGGGGCTGGTGAGCCTGTTCATGGACCTGTCGTCCGAGCTGGTCCATGCGCTGTTGCCGATCTATCTGGTGACGACGATGGGCATGAGCGTCGCCGCCCTCGGCGTGCTTGAGGGCGCGGCCGAAGCTACTGCGATGATCGTCAAGGTGTTCTCCGGCGCGATCAGCGACTGGCTCGGGCGCCGCAAGGGGCTGCTGCTGCTCGGCTACGGGCTCGCGGCGTTGACGAAGCCGTTGTTTCCGCTGGCCTCCACGCCGGGCGTCGTCGTGACGGCTCGCCTGCTCGATCGTGTCGGCAAGGGAATTCGCGGCGCGCCGCGCGACGCGCTGGTGGCCGACGTTGCCCCGCCTGAAATCCGCGGCGCGTGCTTCGGGCTGCGCCAGTCGATGGATACCGTCGGCGCGTTTCTCGGCCCGCTGCTCGCGATCGGGCTGATGCTGTGGTTCGGCGACCGCATTCGGACGGTGCTGTGGTTCGCCGCGGTGCCCGCGTTCATCGCGATCGCGCTGATTGTCTTCGGCGTGCGCGAACCCGACCGCGACACGCCGGCGCGCGGATTCCGCTCGCCGCTGCGCTGGCGCGCGTTGACCGGGTTTCCGCGCAACTACTGGTTCGTCGTCGCGGCCGGCGCGACCTTTACGCTTGCGCGCTTCAGCGAGGCGTTCCTGGTGCTGCGCGCGCAGCAGACTGGGCTCGATGCCGCATGGATCCCGGCCGTGATGGTTGCGATGAGCGTCGCGTATTCGTTGTCCGCATGGCCGGTCGGCATCCTGTCGGACCGGCTCGATCGCCGCGTGCTGCTCGCCGTCGGCATGCTGCTGCTGATCGTGGCCGACCTGCTGCTCGGTATCGGCGCGTCTACGCTGTCGATGTTCGCGGGCGTGGCAGTGTGGGGCCTGCACATGGGCTTTACGCAAGGCATTCTCGCCGCGATGGTGTCGGAAACGTCGCCCGCCGCCTTGCGCGGCGCCGCATTCGGCGTGTTCAACCTGATCGGCGGCATCTGCATGCTGCTTGCGAGCAGCATCGCCGGCACGCTATGGGTGCGCTACGGTGCATCGGCCACGTTCATCGCCGGTGCCGCGCTGGTCGTGGTGCCGCTGTGCCTGTGCCGGTTCATGCCGCGAACGGGCTCGCCTGCGGCGTGACGCGTCGCCGCCCGGTGTCGCGGGCAGCCTCCTGCCGTCGCGCTTGATCTCTTTCCGGGGCCACTCCCCACTTGTCGCTTTCATGTCTGAAAGATTGTGCGGCGTTTGCGATAGAATGCCGACCCTGTTCGCGTTGGCGCTGCCCACCGACGAGCTCCGGTACTTGACGCGGCCCGCGCCGCGCGCGGCATTCCGCCCAATTCAATACCGGCGATTGACCTGCCGTTGGAAACACACGTTCTGTAATCTGGATTGCTAATGAAGAAGAAGCACAACATCACCCGGTACATCGTCATCGCGATGGTGCTGGGTATCGCCGTGGGCTACGCCTGTCATAGCGCGTTTCCCGACCCGAAAATGGCCAAGGAAGTCGCCGGCTACGTGTCGCTGCTGTCCGACGTGTTCCTGCGCCTGATCAAGATGATCATCGCGCCGCTGGTGTTCGCGACGCTGACGGTCGGCATCGCGCAGATGGGCGACAGCGGGTCGGTCGGCCGCGTGGGCGTGAAGGCGTTCGGCTGGTTTTTCATCGCATCGGCCACGTCGCTGGTGCTCGGGCTCGTGACCGCGACGGTCCTGCAGCCGGGCAGCCACCTGAGCCTGCCGCTGCCGGCCGCCGATGCCACGCTCAACCTGAAGACGAGCGCATTCACGCTGAAGGACTTCGTCGTCCATCTGGTGCCGAAGTCGATCGCCGAGGCGATGGCGAACAACGAGATCCTGCAGATCGTCGTGTTCTCGATCTTCTTCGGTACCGCGCTGTCGGCGCTCGGCGAAGCCGGCAAGCGGCTGACTGCCGTGATCGACGATCTCGCGCAGGTCATGCTGAAAGTGACCGGCGCGGTGATGGGCTTCGCGCCGGTCGCGGTGTTCGCCGCGCTGGCGTCCACGGTCACGACGGAAGGGCTCGGCATCCTGCTCACGTTCGCGAAGTTCATGGCGAGCTTCTATCTCGCACTCGCGCTGCTGTGGGGCGTGCTGACGCTCGCCGGCGTGACGTTCCTCGGCAAGCGCGCGTTCACGCTGATCCGGTTGATTCGCGAGCCGTTCCTGCTGTCGTTCGCGACGGCGAGCTCCGAGGCCGCGTATCCGAAGCTGCTCGACGCGCTCGACCGGTTCGGCGTGAATCGCAAGATCTCGAGCTTCGTGCTGCCGATCGGCTTTTCGTTCAACCTCGACGGCTCGATGATGTACTGCACGTTCGCGGTGCTGTTCATTTCCCAGGTGTACGGGATCGACCTGCCGCTCGGCACGCAAATCACGATGCTGCTGATGCTGATGGTCACGTCGAAAGGGATGGCCGGCGTGCCGCGCGCGTCGCTCGTCGTGATCGCGGCGACGCTCAACCAGTTCCATCTGCCGGAAGCCGGGCTGCTGCTGATCATGGGCGTCGACATGTTCCTCGACATGGGCCGCTCTGCGACCAACGCGGTTGGCAACTCGATCGCGGCGGCCGTGGTTGCGAAGTGGGAAGGCCAGCTCGGCGATTCGCGCGACGACGCGGACGCGGGCGGCGGCGGGATCAAGCAGGTGGAGGTGCGCGACACGGCGACGTCCGCGTGATTTTCGCGTGTAAATGATGTTTGCCGGCCTGAATTCGACAGCGATTCAGGCCGGCGCGATATTTTCACGTGGGTATTTCGTTACCCTTTTCCGGCGATTTTCCGCTTCGCCGACATCTCCTCCGCCCTTCCAGTCGCACCGCATTTGAGCCGGTGGCATCAATCCCCGCGCTAAAGCCCGGTCTTCCCGATATCGGCCGATATGCGTGAGTGAACATTCACTGTCGTGTCGCGGCACTCGCTGCTACGCGAGCACTCCGCAATTTTTTTCGATTTATATGAAGTTATTGTCGGCCGTGCGGTTACCGGACTAACGCGCGATGTCGATGTAATACCGACCGCACCGCATGATCGACCGGAAGTATTTGCGTATCGCCGATTGCCGGATCGTGCGGACGCGTCTCGTGTGAATGACTTCACCATTCAGGAGAGTCTCAGCCATGGTCGTCAGAAAAGCGCTTCAGGCGGTGCTGCTGGCCGCGGCGATTGCGGTGATCGCGCCGGCCGGAAACGCCGGCAACACGACCGACTGGATCGCGAACACCTACGGCACGCTCGCCGCGCACGTCGGCAACGTCGCGCGCTCGATGTGGGTCGCGCCCGAAGGCGTGATCTACACCGCGTCGATGTGGGACGAGTTTGAAGGCGGCGTTGCGATCTACCAGAACGGCAAGAGCGCCGGCTCGATCGGCACGCACTCCGAATTCCAGGGCAGCGCGATCACCGGCAATGCGACGTCGCTGTTCGTCGCGCTGCAGCCCGGCAGCGGTTACGGCAGCGGTGCGGTCGGGCGCTACAACTGCGCGACCCATTACCGCGACAAGCTCATTCAGATCACCGCGGCGACCAACCAGCCGCGCATCGATGTCGTCACCGGGCTCGCGACGGCTGGCTCGTTGCTTTATGCAAGCGATTTCTACGGCAATCGCGTGCGGGTGTTCACGACCGATGGCGTGTGGCAGCGCGACATCGGCGTGTCGTCGCCGGGCGCGTTGGCCGTCGACGGCGCGGGCAACGTGTGGGTCGCACAGAAGAGCACGGGTTCGATCGTCGAGTTCAGCCCTTCCGGTGCGCTGCTGAACACGATCCGGCTGGCCGCCGGGGCGCGGCCGTCGGCGCTCTTCTACGATGCGGCGGCCGCGCAGTTGTTGATCGGCGACGAAGGCCCCGACATGAACATCAAGCGCTATACGGTGTCGGGCCGGCCGGCACTTGCCGGCACGTTCGGCGTGCGCGGCGGCTATCTCGACACGACGACGGGCGCCAAGGGGCAGGTCGGCGCGCAGCGCTTCACGCGGATTGCCGGCATCGGCAAGGACACCGGCGGCAACCTGTACGTGCTCAACAACCCGTGGGGCGGAAGCTGGGATCTCGGCCGCAACGGCGCAACCGACATTCACGCATACAGCAGCACCGGAAACCTGCGCTGGACGCTGCAGTCGCTCAACTTCGAAGGGATCGCCGCGCCGGATCCGGTCACCGACGGCGCGCTGTTCTACAGCGGCACGCACATATATGGCGGCGCCGCGGGAGGCACATTCGTCGCGAACACCGTCGATCCGTTCACGTATCCGTCGGACCCGCGCATCAACATGAGGGACACGCAGCGCGACGAGCACTTCGGGCTGCTGACGGCGGTCGGCGCGAACCGGATTCTTGTTGCGGCCGGCCAGAATCCGCCCGTCTACTACTTCTTCCACTTCAACGCGGCCAACGGCTACGTCGCGATTCCGGATGGATCGATCCCCGGCGCCGCGTTCAATACGACGCGGCGCGTGTCGGCCGGTTTCAGCGTCGACAGCAAGGGAGGTGTATGGGCCGGCCTCGACAAGACCGGCGCCATTTACCACTATCCGCTGACCGGCTTCGATGCGAGCGGCAAGCCGTCGTGGGGGCCCGGCGTGCCGACGCCGATTCCGGCGAGCATGCAGCCGCTGACGCGGATCGTCTATCTCGCGGACAGCGACACGATGGTGCTCGCGCAGGGCGTCGTCGGGAGTACGGACTGGACGTCGATCGGCACGCGCATCGAGGTGTATCACGGCTGGCTCGCGGGCAACACGACGAATCCGAATCCGGTGATCACGCTGCCGCACGGCGGCGCGAAAGCGATCGACGCGGCCGGCAATCATCTGTTCGTCGGCTACTGGTTCAGCAGCAGCGGGCCGCTGTGGCCGAACATCGATGCGTTCAATCTGGATACAGGCAATCTCGATACGACGCTCGTCAACACGAGTCCCGCGACCGTCGATACGAGCAGCGCGATCGACGCGATGTACAGCGTCCGAGCGTATCGGCGTGCGAACGGCGAATACGTGGTGACGAAGAACAATGTGAAGGGGAACAGCATCACCGTTTATCGGTGGACGCCGTGACGGGGCGGAGCGCGTCGGCGCATGCGACGGCGCGGCGTCGAAACGCAGAACGGCTTCACGGACGCCAGATCATGCTTGCGCTCGCTTCCGTTTCCGATACGACGGTGAAGCCGACGCGCGCGTAAAGCCGCCGTGCGGGATTGCCGTGCAGTACGGCGAGCGATACGGGTACGTGCGCGCGTGCGGCGTCGGTCATCAGGTGGCGCAGCACGGCTTCGCCGATGTCATGGCCCTGTCGCACGGCCGCGCTCGCGATCGGGAAACCACTGGCTGACCATCGTCAGCACGACGGGCAGCATTCCGCCTTCGGCGACGCCGAGCATGAACCGGAGCGTCAGGAGTTGCCACGTATGGGTGACGAGGCCGGTCAGCACCGACAGCACGGCCCAGCTTGCGCGCAACCATGCGATGAACGTCGCGCCGCTGCCGCGCGCCTGCCGCCAGCGCGCGGCGAACAGCAGCGCGAGGCTGTGCACGAGCCCTGTCATGAACGTCGATGCGACCCAGATCAGCCCGCAGCCGATCAGTGTGATGCGCGAGCCGAAGCGGTCGGCGATCCATCCGCCGAAGATCTGGCAGATCGCATACGAATACGCGAACGCGGAGAACGCGATGCCGAGCTCGGTGTTGGACACCCCGAGTTCGGCCTTGATCGCGCCGGCTGCGGTTGCGAGGTTGACGCGGTCGTCGTAGAGGATGAACGACAGCGCGCACAGTAGCTAACGCGTGTGGCGTCGTTGACGGTGATCGGTAGGCATGTGTCTCGCTCCGGGTTCGTGCGCGGCGTTGCAATGACGCCGAGTTCACGGGCCGGCCCAGCATCGGGCGCCGGACGACACATCGTCTATTGAATCTTTTCGATCAATTGATAACCGGAGGTGTTCGGTTTAATGGGTTCGGCGGCCCAAATCGTGCGCGGTGCGGCTTTACGGCAGCCGATCGCGGATGGCAGGAGTGCCATCCTCGCGTCGCGCGCCGACGAGCGGCAAGCCGCGCGCCCGGGCGGAACACCGCCCCGGCGCGCGGCGCACGACGTCAGTTCCCCACCTCCTTCAGCAACGCGGCGGCGGCGAGCTTGCCGACACCGTTGGACGCGAGCGGACTGTCGCCCGTGATCAGTTTGCGGTCCTGATGGCAGCGCCCGGTCATGTCCTTGTTCAGCACGTTGGCGCCGAGCTTCTGCAGACGGTCTGCGACGAGCCACGGCAGCGGGCCCGGCATGTAGCCGATGTCGAGATTCGGACCGGTGTCGAGCGCATCGGGAAACACGCACATCTCGTAGTCCTTGAACGGGTAGTGGTCCGGCGCCTCGTCGATTGCGGCGGACAACAGGCACGCGGGACCGTGGCACAGCGTGACGATGTACCGGTCGTTGTCGAGCGCCCAATTGAGCGTGCGCTTGACGTCCTTGCTGTACGGAATGCCGGCGAGCACGCCGTGGCCGCCGGGAATGAACACCGCGATATACGGCGAATCCTTGCCGAGGTTCTTCTCGAGCACGTCGGACAGCTTCAGCGGTGTCTTGAGCTTCTGCAGGTACTTCCGGTACGTGCTTTGGACGGCTTCGTCGTCGTTCGGCATCGCCCACAGTTCCAGCTTCGCCGGATTGCCCGAGAGCGTCGCGACATCGACTTCGAAACCGGCCTGGTCCATGTGATGCATCGGCAGCAGCATCTCGACCGGATGATTGCCGGTCGAAAACATCTTGCCGTTCGTCATCAGCACGTAGCGCTCGTCGGTCGCAATCATCAGAACCTTCCACTTGCCGCCGGTGTACGGGTTCGGGTAATTCGCGCCGTCGAAATCCGTCTTCGAAGACGTGTATTGCGACAGCGAATACGGCGACGGAAAGAACGCATTGTTCTCGGCGGGGTCGGGAGCGGGCGTTCGGTCCATCTGCGTCGTCTCGGAAGTCATGGTTGCTCCTTTTCGGGGATGGGTGCAGGGCGCGGCCCAGGTAGGCGGCGTGCGGTCTCGATGCGCATGGCCGAGCCGGCCGCGTCGGCCTTCCGCTGATGCGCCGACGTGCGAACGGAACCCGCGACGCGGTTACACGCTGCGATGAATCGTACAACGCCGTGGTGCGGCGAACGCCCCCCCGAACAGGTGGGGCGTTCGCCGCGGCCGCCGCGATGTTCGTACGAAAGGCCAAACGCGGAGCCATTTCGCGGACGCCCCTCCCCCTGAACAGGGGGGGCGCGAAACCCGACCCGTCCGGTATCGTGGCCGCAATCGTGACGACCGGCCAGGTCGCTTATGGAGGCATTCATGAATTCGTCATACCAGACGCCGGACGATGCGGTGGTCCCGGCTGCGCAGGCATATCCGCTGCTGATCAAGCAACTGCTGCATGCGCCGCTCGCGACGCGGCCCGAGCAGGAGATCGTGTTCGGCGATCGGGTCCGGCACGACTACTGGACGTTCCGGCATCGCATCGGTCAGCTCGCGAGCGGGCTCGCGGCGCTCGGCGTCGGCACTGGCGACGTCGTGGCCATGATGGATTGGGACAGCCACCGCTACCTCGAGTGCTACCACGCGATTCCGATGATGGGCGCGGTACTGATGACGGCCAATGTCCGGCTGTCCCCGGATCAGTTGTTGTACACGCTCAATCATTCGAACGCGCGTGTCGTGCTGGTGCACCGCGATTTTCTGCCGTTGCTGGCGGGCATGCGCGACCGGTTGACCGCCGTGACGGACTTCGTGCTGATCGCGGACGGCGACGACATCGACCTGCCCGATGGCTTCGCCGATGAATACGAGCGACTCGTCGCGGGCGGTTCGCCCGATTTCTCGTTCCCCGACTTCGACGAGCAGACTCGTGCGACGACGTTCTATACGACGGGCACCACCGGGCTACCGAAGGCAGTCGCATTCACGCATCGGCAGCTCGTGCTGCATACGCTGGCCGGCATGGCCGCGTTGTCGAGCGCTCGCGATCGCGGGCGCGTGCACCGGGACGACGTTTACATGCCGATCACGCCGATGTTTCACGTGCATGCATGGGGGATGCCGTATATCGCGACCGCGCTCGGCCTCAAGCAGGTTTACCCGGGGCGCTATTCGCCGGAGGGCCTGCTCGCCTTGATCGCGCGCGAAGCAGTGACGTATTCGCACTGCGTGCCGACGCTGCTCGCGATGATTCTCGACAGCCCGGCGGCGGCGGCGACGGACCTGTCGTCGTGGAAGGTGATCGTCGGTGGCTCGCCGTTGCCGGAAGGACTGGCACGGGCGGCGCTCGCGCGCGGTATTGAGGTCTACACCGGATACGGAATGTCGGAAACGTGCCCGCTGATGACGATCGCACAGATCGATCCGCCGCGTGCAGCCGCCGACGGGCCCGCGGACGATATCGCGCGCCGGACGAAAGCAGGGTTGCCATTGCCGCTCGTCGACCTGCGTATCGTCGACGCGCAGTTTCGCGACGTGCCGCACGACGGGCGATCGGCGGGCGAGGTCGTCGTGCGGATGCCTTGGGCGACCCAGGGCTATCTCGGCGATGCACAGGCGTCTGCAGCGCTGTGGGCGGGCGGCTACCTGCATACGAACGATATCGGCGTCATCGATTCCGAAGGCCGGCTGCAGATCACCGACCGGATCAAGGACGTGATCAAGACGGGCGGAGAATGGGTATCGTCGCTCGAACTCGAGGACATCCTGTCGCGCCATCCCGCCGTGCGGGAAGCGGCGGTGATCGGCGTGAAGGACGCGCGCTGGGGTGAGCGGCCGCTAGCGCTCGTCGTGCTCGTTGACGAGCATGTAGGCCGCGTCGAGCCGGCGGAGTTGCAGGCGCATGTGAAGCAGGTGGCCGATCGCGGATTGATTTCGCGCTACGCGGTGCCGGAGCGCCTGATGATCGTCGACTCGATCGAAAAGACGAGCGTGGGCAAGATCAACAAGCGCGCACTGCGCGAGCGCTACCAGCCGGAGTGAGCGGCCAGCGCGGAGCGCGCGCGCCGGCCGCGCGCACCCGCATGGCGCAGCTGGCGGCGCGTCGGGCTTTCCGGTGTGCGCCACGCTGAAGTGCGTCATCCGGAGGTCCTTACCCAAGCGACGTCTTGCCGAGATCCTCGAACAGCCGCACGTTGTCCCAGTAAGCGGCAAGCCGCGTGACGCGGCCGTCGGCATCGAACTCGAACACGAACGCATGTCGGAGCGAGAACGCCCGCCGGCGGTTCTGGATCCCGGCGAATTCTCGCGCCTGGGTGCCGCCAATTGTCACTTCCGCGGTGGCATGACGGCCGGCTTCGTCCGCATGGATCGCATCGACCTCGTTGCTCAGGTCCGGAAACGCATCGAGCAGCGCTGCCCAGATGGCTTTGCCTTCCAATACTGCCGGGCCGGTCACGGCGATCGGCACGTAGTCGAGCGTGGCATCCGGCGCGAACAGCGCGAGCATGCCGTCGACGTCATGCTGGCGATATCGATCGAAAAACGCGGTGACGACGTTGCGACGGTTCATGGCAACTCCCGAACGGAAAGTACTGCAACGGCGACGGTGGCCAGCGCCGGCCACTACCGTGTGTGGTGCGTCGAGGATGAAGCGACTTCTCCACGCAAGGTAGCCCCCCGAATGGGGGGCTGAACAACCGGCATTCGTTCGAGAACAATGCGGGTCCTTTACCGTGGCTCGTGACGCGGCGCGAGCAGCGCGCCCCGGTCCGGGCATCACCTACTTATGACGGGCGGGGCCGAATCGCTATGCTGTTTCGGCGTGCAGCGCACCTCGGCCGGGCATCCGGCCGCGCCGCGGGCGCCGCTTTCCGGGTCGACGCACATGCGCACAGCGCGAGGAGAACGGGAACAGCATGACGCCGAGGAACCGCAGTCAACCGGCCGCCCGCGCGGACGCCGACACCATTGAAGTACTGGTGCGCACCAAGCTCGCGCCGGCGTCCGCCCGAGGCATCGTGTCGCGCATCGCGCGGTTGGGACGGCTCCAGCGCGCGCTCGACCGCCGGCTGACGCTCGTCTGCGCGCCGGCCGGCTACGGCAAGACGACGCTGCTCGCGGAATGGCGCGGCGCGCTCGTCGCATCGGACACGAAGGTCGCGTGGGTGAGCCTTGACCGGGACGACGACAATGCGTCCATCTTCTCGTCGTATGTGGTGGCGGCGATCGTCGATGCGACCGGCGGCGTCGGCGTGCGCGCGCAGGGGTTGCTGCGGGACCGCGCGCTGATTCCGCTGAAGACCGTATTCGACGAACTGCTCAACGAGCTCGAGCATTCGGGCATCGAGCTGTTCGTAATGCTCGACGACTTCGATCGGCTGTCATCGCCGGTCGTCCACGACGCGATGTTCGAACTGCTGCGTTATGCGCCGTCGAACCTGCACGTCGTGCTGGCGTGCAGATCGCTTCCGGCGCTGCCGCTCAGCTACTTCGAATCGCGCGACCAGCTCGTGCGTATCGACGAAAACGATCTGCGCTTCGACGATACGGAGACGCGCGCCTTCTTCGAGCGGATCGCCGGCAAGCCGCTCAACGCGGAAAACGTCGAACGCCTGCGCGTGGCCACCGAAGGCTGGGTGTCGGGCTTGCAACTGGCGGCGCTCGCGCTGCAAGGCGACAGCGACGCGGCGCGCGTCGCCGAACAGGTGAGCCACGCGCGCGCGGGCATCGCAACGTATCTGAACGAGAACGTAATGACGCAGGTGCCGGACACGATCCGGCACTTTCTGCTGTATACGGCCGTGCTCGATCGGCTCACGCCGGCATTGTGCGACGCGTTGACCGGCCGAGACGATGCGCTCGACTGCCTCGAATGGCTGAGCGCACGCAACCTCTTCATCCGGTCGATCGACGGCGATCGCCGGCGCTATCGCTATCACGCGCTGTTTTTGCAGTATCTGCGCGACGAACTTGCGCTGCGCGAGCCTGCAGCGGTTGCCGTCCTGCATCGCCGCGCAAGTGCGTGGCACGCAGCCGAGCGGCAGTGGCCGGACGCTGTCCGCCACGCGCTCGCGGCCGGCGATTTCGACACGGCCGCCGGTTGGGTCGAAGCATGTGCGATGAAGCTCATCGCATCGAGCGACGTGCGCACCGTGCTCGACTGGGTGTCGCGCCTGCCTGTTGCAGCGCTCGCCGGCCGCCTGCGGCTGCGTATTGCGCACGCGTGGGCGCTCGCGTTGTCGATGCAGATGATCGACGCGCGCCGCGCGCTCGAGGCGCTGGAGAGCGACGTCGGCGCGGGGCGGCTCGATACCGACGCCGTCACCGCAACCGAGCTGCTGGCGGTGCGCTCGCTCGTTACTGCGCTGTCGGACCACAGCACCGCCGCGCTGCACCTCGGCGAACGCGTGCTTGCGGCCGAGCCGCCGGCGGGCTCGTGGATCGAGCAAATCGGGCAGACGACACTGAGTTTCGGCCTCGCCTACGCAGGACGCCTCGACGACGCGCTGGCGCTCCGCGCACGCGCCGAGCGCGCGGCGTCCGGCCACGAGCCGTTGTTCGCGAACGTGTATCGCCAAAACATGTCCGGTCTCGCGGAATTCGTCGCGGGTCGCCTGCACAACGCGTCGAAGACGTTCGAAGCCGCGCTGCGTGCCGCGGAGCGGGCGGCGGGACGCCTGTCGGCGGCCACGGCACTGTCGGCTGGTTACTTGTCGGCAATCTACTACGAGTGGAACGACTGGCCGAAAGTGCGCAGCGCGCAGGCCGACCGCTTCGACATCGCGATGCAGGCGTGCTCGCTCGGGCCGCTGCTGCGATTTGTGCAGACCGCCGCGTTGCTGCAGTTCCAGTCGGGGAACGACGCGCGTGCACATGAGCTACTCGACGAGGCCGATCACATCGCATGCAGTCGGCAATGGCTGCGGCTGCGTGTCGGTTGTATGGCGACCGGTGTGCGTCTGCATCTAAGCGCGGGAAAGCCGACGCAGGCACATCGCGTGGGGCGTGCGCTCGCATCGCTGGTGCCCGCGACGGCGCCGGACGAGACGTCGAGCGAGGTCGAGACGTGGCAGATGGCGCGATCCGCGCATGCGCGGCTGCTGCTCGCCGACGCCCGCGCGAACGAAGCCGCGCAGGTCATGGCGGACGTGCACGACGTGCTCGCCGCACGCGGATTCGACTGGCAAGCGGCGCAGGCGGCGGTGTTGCGCGCGGTGGCATGCGAGCTGGCAGGCGACGAGGAAGCGGCGCTCGCGACGCTCGCCCGCGCACTGGAATACGGCCAGGGCAACGGGCTCGTGCACACCTTCGTCGACGAAGGCGCGGCGGTAGAGCGGATGCTCGCGCGGGTGCAGAAGCAGATCGACCGCTTTCCTGCGCTCGGCGCATGGTATCCGCGCGAACTGTTGCGCGCGTTCGACGCGCAGCGCGCCGCGAGCGCGACACCGGCGGGCCGCCCGGGCGCGGCCGGCAACCTCAGCGTGCGCGAGGCCGAGATCCTCGACTACGTGGCGCGCGGGCTGTCGAACAAGGAAATCGCGCGAGCGCTGCGCGTCGCGCCCGAGACGATCAAGTGGCATCTGAAGAACATCTTCGAAAAGCTCAACGTCACGTCGCGCATCCAGGCCGTACGCAGCGGGCTAGCGCTCGATGCGTCGCGCGTGCGGCCCGACGATGAATGAGCGGCCACCGTCCGTGCGCGGCCGGCGTCAGCGATGCTAGGCGAACGACGCCGAGATTTCGTCGATCGTCGCGCGAATCCGCGCGGTGTGGCGCAGGTCGCGATGGGTGACGAGCCACACTTCGTACGGCGCCGCGCGAACGCGCTCCGGCCACACGCGCGCGAGACCGTCGCGCGCGCCCATGTGAACCGGAATCTCGCCGATCCCGAGGCCCGAGCGCAGTGCGGCACGCATCATCAGGTTGGAGGTCGTGCGCGCGACGATCCGGCCGCCGCGGATCGGCTCGCCTGCGATCGTCGGGGTTCGGCTCGCGTCGATGTACGGCTGGTAGACGACGAGGTCGTGCCCCGCGAACGCGTTGCCGCGCTCGGGTTCGCCATGCCGGTGCAGGTAGTCGTGCGACGCGAACAGACCCATGTCCCAGCGTGCGAGCCGGCGGGCGACGAGATCGGGATTTGCGGGCCGCACCGTGCGTATCGCGATATCGGCTTCACGCGTTGCGAGGTTGAGGATCTGCGTCGACGTGTTCAACGCGACCGATACGTCCGGATGCTTCGCGTGCAGTCGCGCAATCGACGGCATCACGAATTCGAGCGCGAGTGCGTCGGTGGTCGTGATCTTCACTTCGCCTGCGAGCCTGCGGTCGACGCCGTGTGTCAATCGCACCAGCTCGTGCGCATGCTGCTCCATCGCTTCGGCGGCGCGTAATGCGAGTTCGCCCACTGGCGTCGTCAGATAGCCTTTCGATGAGCGCAGGAACAGCGTCGCGCCGAGCATGTGCTCGAGCGTCGCGAGCCGTCGCCCGACGGTTGCCTGATCGATGCCGAGCGTCTGCGCAGCGCGGCGCAGGGTGCGCTCGCGATGAATCGCGAGAAAGACGCGCGCATCGTCCCAGTTCATCGTATGTCCCGACTGATGCATTTTTGCATTCCCCGACCGGCAATTCGCTGCGTGTGCGCGCGCAGCATCGCCCCTAGACTCCGTTCACACACCTTGCGATGCCGCGATTCCGGGAAGGCCCGTGAACCGAGCGCGCATCGACGAACATTGAGGATCATATCGTGATTGATGACGTGAAACCGCTGCCCACCGACATGACTGCGATCGAGATCGTGCGTCCCGGCGGCCCCGAAGTGCTCGTGCCGGCTACCCGTGCGGTGCCGTCGCCCGGTGCCGGCGAAGTGCTGATCCGCATTCACGCGGCTGGCGTCAACGGCCCGGACGTGTTCCAGCGCAAGGGGCTGTACGATCCGCCGCCCGGCGCCTCCGACATTCCCGGCCTCGAGGTCGCGGGCGAAGTAGTTGCGGTCGGGCGCGACGTCACGCGCTTCACGGCCGGCGATCGCGTGTGCGCGCTGATTCCCGGGGGCGGCTACGCGGAATACGCCGTCGCGAACGAAAGCAATACGCTTGCGATTCCGGAGGGGCTGGGCATGACGGAGGCGGCGGCAATGCCGGAGACGTTCATGACGGTGTGGCTGAACCTGTTTCAGCGCGGCGGGTTCAAGGCCGGCGAAAGCGTGCTGATTCACGGCGGCGCGTCCGGCATCGGCACGACGGCGACGATGTTGGCGAAGGCGTTCGGCGCGTCGAAGATCATCACGACCGTGGGCGCGGACGCGCAGCGCGACGCGAGCTTGCGTCTCGGCGCCGATCATGCGATCGACTACCGCAGCGAGGATTTCGTCGATGCGGTCGCGCGCTTTACCGACGGCCGCGGCGTCGACGTGATCGTCGACATCATCGCCGGCGACTACGTTGCGCGCAATTTCGCGGCGGCCGCGCTGAACGGCCGCATCGTGCAGATCGGCGTGATCAACGGCCCGGCGAAGGAACTGGACCTGTTCCCGATGCTGACGAAGCGGCTGACGCACATCGGCTCGACGCTGCGCTCGCGCACTTACGACGAGAAGGCGCAGATCATCCGCGAGCTGGAGCACGCCGTGTGGCCGCTGATCCGGCAAGGCGTCGTCAAGCCGCAGGTGTTCCGGCTGTTCGAGCTGCGCGATGCGCGTGCCGCGCACGAACTGATGGATTCCGGTCGTCATATCGGCAAGATCGTTCTGGTGACGCCCGCGGCGGAGCCATCGCTGCAGGCCGCCGTCGATGCAAACGTCAAGCATTCCACGTGACGTGCACACACTTCAGCCCCCCGCTCGGGGGGCTGAAGATGCGGCACGGATTGCCCGACAATCGGTACCACTGAATGCGTCGCCGCTCCGGCGGCAGCGCGCCGCGTGGGCGCCGTAAGGACGATGGGTCGAAATGGACATGCTCGAGAACATGCGGACGTTCGTGCGCGTCGTGCAGGCCGGCAGCTTCACGGCCGTGGCGAAGCAGACCGACGTCGCCACCGCGCAGGTGTCGAGGGCCATCGCGAGCTTGGAGGCGTACGCTCGGATCCGCCTGTTACACCGGACTACCCGGAAGATCGCGCTGACCGACAGCGGGCGCCGCTACTTCGAACGTCTGCTGGCCATCCTCGGCGACGTCGATCGCGCCAACGACGAGGCGCGCAACGCGCTGGTGCGTCCATACGGGCGCCTGCGCGTGCATACGATGCCCGGCCTCGGGCAGAGCCATGTGACCGCGGCAGCCATCGCGTATCAGAGGAATTTTCCAGAAGTCGCGATCGAGATGACTTATTCGCAACGCATGCCGAATCTCGTCGAGGAGGGCTACGACGTGTCGATCGTTACCGCGTCGAGCCTGCCCGACTCCGGCTATATCGCGCATTCGTGCGGGACGTCGCACAGTGTGCTGGTCGCGTCGCGTGCCTATCTGGAGCGCTACGGCGCGCCGGCGACACCGGCCGATCTCGCGAACCATACCTGCCTGCGTCTCGACACGCCCGCCGAGGCACACGGCGAATGGCGGCTGCACGGCACGGCGGGCGATACGATCGCACATACGGTGCCGGATGCGCCGTTCCAGGCGAATGCGCCGGAGTCGCTGTCGATTGCGCTGCATGCCGGACTCGGCATCGGGTCGCTCGCGATCTATTCGGTCATCGACGATCTGCGCAGCGGCCGGCTCGTGCGCGTGCTGCCCGACTATCGGCTGACGATGCTCGACGTGTACGTGATGTATGCATCGCGCCGCTTCGTCGATGCGAAGGTCCGCACATTTGTCGATCACGTGCGCGCGACGCTCGCGCTCGCGCTGCACGCCGACGAACGCGCGCTGACTGCGCTCGCGGTGCCGCGCGGCCGGGATCGCGGCCGCGTGCACGCGTTGACAGGCGCCGCCGCCTGAACGCTGGCGATCTGCCATTTTCCGTTTGTTACCGTTGAGGAGAAATCAGATGACGCACCGTTTTGCCATCGTCGTTGCAGGTTTTGTGGCGCTGTCGCCGATGCTCGGCCATGCACAGTCCGATACCGCCGCCGCCGTTGCGTCCGCGTCGACGCCGAACGCGTCGCCGCGCGCAGCAAAGAAGGCCGAGCGGGCTGCCGATCGCGCGTTCGCAAAGAAGGTACGTCAGGCCGTGATGAAGGCGCCCGGGCTCGGCAACGCCGAGATCACGGTGTTCGCGCGGGCGAGAACGGGCGACGTGACGCTGGCCGGGCTGATCACCGATGAAGCGCAGGACCGCGCTGCGGTCGAGGCGGCCCGCCAAGTGGCGGGCGTGACCTCGGTGAAGAGCCGGCTCCAACTGCGGCTGGAAGGCGGTCAGTGACGGGCAGGGGCGTGCGGTAAGCTGCGTATCCTTGCCGACCCTGTCGTGTAAAGAAGCCACGACGCAAGGTTCGGCAGGGAAGCGCGGGCGACACGGCGCGAGCTGCTCGTCTCTCACCGCCTGCCGGTGGTGGAAGCCGTCAGATCCGCCCCATCAGCACCAGTATCACGACGATGACGACGACCAGCCCGAGGCCGCCCGACGGCCAGTAGCCCCACTCGCGGCTGTGCGGCCACGCCGGAAACGCTCCAATGAGCAGCAGAATCAGAACGATGATAAGAATCGTACCGAGCATCGCATCCCTCCTGAACGTGGTGACATGACGGGGGCGAATGTCGCAATTCGCGTGCCGCGACGCGGAGATGCCGAAAGGAACTGCAAGCGCATTGTCTGAATACGCTCCAACCTGCCAATTCACAGGATGAATACCAAACGATTCAGAAAATAAATTTCAAAAATGTGGACTGGGTCGCTATGCTGGGTCTTCGGTTTACTCACGCGGCAGGCAGGCAAATGGCTGAACTCTTTCTGGTACGGCATGGGCAGGCGTCGTTCGGCACGGACGATTACGACCGGTTGTCCGCCGCCGGCGAGCAGCAGGGCGCGTGGCTCGGCGAATACTTCGCGCGGCAGGGGCTGACGTTCGACCGCGTGATTTGCGGGACGATGAACCGGCACGCGCAGACGATCGCCGCGATCCTGCGCGGAATGGGCAGCAAAGGCGTGCACGTCGATCGCCATCCGGGCCTGAACGAATACGACTTCCACGGGTTGTTCGCCGCCGCGGCGAGCGATTATCCGGAGATTGCGCGGCTCGCGGGCGGCTCGATGAAGGAGCATTTTCGCGCGCTGCGGCAGGTGCTGCACTTGTGGGCCGACGACAAGCTTGGCAACGCCGCGCCCGAAACCTGGGCGAACTTCCAGCGGCGCGTGGCGGACGCGCGCGCCGCGATCCGCACCGGCGGCAGCCAGCGCGTGCTCGCGGTGAGTTCGGGCGGCCCGATCGCGGTGACCGTGCAGCAAGTGCTTGCCGCACCGCCGTCGAGCGCGATCGCGCTGAACCTGCAGATCCGCAACAGCAGTCTTTCGCAGTTTTTCTTCAACGCCGACGCGTTCCACCTGGCGTCGTTCAACGGCATCCCGCATCTCGAGGATCCCGAACGACATGCATGGCGCACGTACGGCTGATCCTACGAACGATCGCGACGATGACAAACGCTTCCCAACCCCTCGACGCAGCCCGCCTCACGCGCTATCTGGAAGCGCACGTGCCGGGTTTCGAAGGCCCGCTCGACATGGAGAAGTTTGCCGGCGGCCAGTCGAACCCGACGTTTCTGCTGCACGCGAAGAGCGGCCGCTATGTGCTGCGCCGCCAGCCGCCCGGCGAGCTGCTGAAGTCCGCGCATGCTGTCGATCGCGAATTCCGCGTGCTGAGCGCGCTGTCGGGCACCGCGGTGCCGGTCGCGCGTCCGTATCACCTGTGCGAAGACCGCGACGTGATCGGCAGCCTGTTCTACGTGATGAGCTTCGAGGACGGCCGGATCTTTTGGGACCCGGCGCTGCCGGAGTTGCCGAAGGCCGATCGCGCGCTTTGCTACGACGCGCTGCTCCGCACGATGGCCGCGCTGCACGACGTGGACGTCGACGCGGTCGGTCTTGCCGACTACGGCCGCCCGGGCAACTACTTCGAGCGCCAGATCGGCGTGTGGACGAAGCAGTATCGCGCGGCGGAGACGGAACGCCTCGATGCGATGGAGGCGCTGATCGACTGGTTGCCGAAAGCCTGCCCGGACGACACGGGCCGCCCCGCGCTCGTGCACGGCGACTTCAGGATCGACAACCTGATGTTCGCGCGCGACGACTATCGCGTGCAGGCCGTGCTCGACTGGGAACTGTCGACGCTCGGCAACCCGCTCGCCGATCTCGCATATTTTTGCATGTGCCTGCGGCTGCCGTCGGGCGGGCAGGTGCGCGGTCTCGCGGGCCAGAATCGCGCGGAACTCGGGATTCCGGATGAAGCGGCGATCGTCGCCCGCTATTGCGAACTGCGCGGGATCGAGCCGATTCGCGACTGGCATTTCTATCTCGCGTTCAGCTTCTTCCGGCTCGCCGCGATCGCGCAGGGCGTGAAGGCGCGTGCGCTGCAAGGCAACGCATCGAGCGAGCAAGCGCTGCGCGTCGGCGCAATGGCCGGCCGGCTGGCCGAGATGGCCGTCGGCGTGATCGACCCGCATCGCTGAACGCGCGGACATCGGCAGCGTCGCCAGCGTCGCGCGGCCGCGACACGACAACACATCAATGGAGGAGCACAGCAACATGGCAACGAACCTGTTCGACCTGACGGGCAAGATCGCGCTGGTGACGGGCGCGAGCCGCGGCATCGGCGAGGAGATAGCGAAGCTGCTCGCGCAGCAGGGCGCGCACGTGATCGTGTCGAGCCGCAAGCTCGACGACTGCCAGGCGGTCGCAGATGCGATCGTCGCGACGGGCGGCCGCGCGGAGGCGCTCGCGTGCCACGTCGGGCGTCTGGAGGACATCGCCGCGACGTTCGAGGCGATCCGCGCCAGGCACGGCCGGCTCGACATCCTCGTGAACAACGCGGCCGCGAACCCGTATTTCGGGCACATCCTCGACACCGATCTCGCCGCGTACGAGAAGACCGTCGACGTGAACATTCGCGGCTACTTCTTCATGTCGGTCGAAGCCGGCAAGCTGATGAAGGCGCAGGGCGGCGGCGCGATCGTCAACACTGCGTCGGTGAATGCGTTGCAGCCGGGCGACCGGCAGGGCATCTACTCGATCACGAAGGCCGCGGTCGTCAACATGACGAAGGCGTTCGCGAAGGAATGCGGGCCGCTGGGCATCCGCGTGAACGCGCTGCTGCCGGGCCTCACGAAGACCAAATTCGCGGGCGCGCTGTTCGCCGACAAGGACATCTACGAAACCTGGATGACCAGGATTCCGCTGCGCCGCCACGCGGAGCCGCGCGAGATGGCCGGCACCGTGCTGTATCTCGTGTCGGATGCGGCGAGCTACACGACCGGCGAATGCATCGTCGTCGACGGCGGCCTGACGATCTGAACGAACGGAAACACGGAATCTCGAGGAGTCGATCATGGACTTTGGCTACACCCCCAAAGTAGAAGAACTGCGCGAACGCGTGCGTGCATTCATGGACGCGCACGTCGTGCCGCGCATCCGGCAGTGGAACGACGAAGTGCATGCGGGGCAGTATCCCGTGTCGTTCATGGAAGCGCTGAAGGAACGCGCAAAGGGCGAGGGACTGTGGAATCTGTTCCTGCCGCACCTGAAAGACGACGAGCCGGGCACGGGGCTGACCAATCTCGAATATGCGCCGCTCGCAGAGATCATGGGCCGCGTGAGCTGGGCGTCGGAGGTGTTCAACTGTAACGCGCCGGACACCGGCAACATGGAGTTGCTGCACATGTTCGCGACGCCCGAGCAGCGCGAACAGTGGCTGCTGCCGCTGTTGCGCGGCGAGATTCGTTCGGCGTTCGCGATGACGGAGCCCGACGTCGCATCGTCGGACGCGACCAACATCACGACGCGCATCGAGCGCGACGGCGACGACTACGTGATCAACGGCCGCAAGTGGTTCATTACGAACGCCGCGCACCCGAACTGCAAGATCTTCATCGTGATGGGCAAGACCGATCCGCAAGCGGAATCGCACCGGCAGCAGAGCATGATCCTCGTGCCGCGCGACACACCGGGCGTGACCGTCGTGCGCAACATCACGGTCGTCAATCACCATGCACCGGAAGGTCACTGCGAAATCACGTTCGACAACGTGCGCGTGCCGGCGCGCAACCTGCTCGGCGAAGAAGGCAGCGGTTTCGCGCTCGCGCAGGCGCGCCTCGGCCCGGGCCGCATCCATCATTGCATGCGCTCGATCGGCGCGGCGGAACTCGCGCTTGAACTGATGATCGACCGCGCGCAGTCGCGCGAGGCGTTCGGCAAGCCGCTGAACCGGCACGGCACGATCGGCGAATGGATCGCCCGCTCGCGCATCGAGATCGACCAGGCGCGGCTGCTCGTGCTGAAGGCCGCATGGATGATCGACAAGGTCGGTGCGAAGGCGGCGCGCAAGGAAATTTCGATGATCAAGGCGCTCGTGCCGACCGTGTACACCGACGTGTGCGACCGCGCGATGCAGGTGTTCGGCGCTATGGGCCTGAGCCCCGACACGCCGCTCGCCGATCTGTGGACCTGGGGCCGCGCGCTGCGCTTCGCGGACGGCCCGGACGAAGTGCACCTGCAGGCGATTGCACGGATGGAGATCAAGGACGCGGTGCGCGGCTCGACGGAACCGTACCTGACGCGGCCGCCGCGCGGTTGAGCGGCGCGGGCTCCAGGAGATCCGGCGATGCGGCTATCCAAGATCGATCTGAACCTGTTCGTCGTGTTCGACGCGATCTACAACAAGCGCAACCTGACGCGCGCGGCGGAGGTGCTGAACCTCACGCAGCCGGCCGTCAGCAACGCGCTGGCGCGGCTGCGCAAGACACTGAACGATCCGCTGTTCGTCAGCACACCGGGCGGGATGATGCCGACGCCGCTGGCCGAGAACATTGTCGGCCGCGTGCGCGAAGCGCTGCAACTGCTCGATTCGAGCGCGCACGAAGGCGACGTGTTCGATCCGGCGTCGTCCGAGCGCGTGTTCCGCTTGAGCATGAGCGACCTGACCGAAGCGCTGCTTCTGCCGGCACTCGGCGAGCTGTTGCTCGCGCACGCACCCGGCATGCACGTGCGCAGCTACACGATGGACCGCCGCGAAGTGGCCACCGCGCTCGCGAACGGCTCCGTCGACATCGCGATCGACGCGCCGCTGATCGGCGATCCGCACCTGCACCAGGCGCTGCTCGTGCGCGACCGCTACGCGTGCATGATCCGCGACGACCATCCGTTCGACGGCGACACGCTGACCATGGGCGACTACCTGTCGATGGGGCACATCCACGTGTCGAGCCGCCGCAAGGGCAGCGGGCATGTCGATGCGGAGCTGACGCGGCTCGCGCTGCGCCGCACGATCCAGATGCGCGTGCAGCATTACATGGTCGCGCCGCTGATCGCGATGCGCAGCGATCTTGCGCTGACCGCGCCGCTCCGGCTGCTGCAGCGCTATCCGGCGCGGATTCTCGAACTGCCGTTCGAGATGCCGGCGCTCGAATATTTCTGCTACTGGCATCGCAGCGCCGATCAGGATCAGGGCAGCCAATGGCTGCGCGAGCAGTTGATGATGCTGATGGGCGGCATCGGCGACGTGCGGTGACGCATGCGCGGCCGGTCAATACGCGTCGTCGTCGAAGCGTGACGATGCAGGCCGCCGCTTCATGTCCTTCACCCATTGGCGGACGTTGTCCGGATCCTCGAATTCTCGCAGCGCGACGGCCAGATCCTGGTTGCTGCGCTGCATGCCGGCGATGTCGCGCGCGAGCATCCGCATCACGGTGTCGGGTGCGACCTTGGTGGATGAAGCGATGCCGTAGGTGCGCCGGAAATCGTTCTCGACGTGCTGAAGCTCCTGATCCAGTTCGCGCAGCTGTTCGTCGAGGATCCCGTTGTAGCGCATCAGTCGGGCTTCGCTGAGGCCGTCGATCGCACGCCGGTCGATCTGTTCGATCTCCAGTTGCAATTCCAGCAGCTGCAGCAGTTTGCCGTTGTCGTAAGCGTGATTGACGCGCTGCATCAGCGCGGTCTTGCGAGCCTGTTCGTTCGGATCGGATTCGCGATCGGGATGCAGCGCGCTCGCGAGCTTGCGATAGATCGCGCGGATCGATTTGTTCGATTCGGCCCGCTCGGCTTCGATCCGGGCCTGTGCCGCCGATTGCTTCGGCGCTTTCTTGCGTTGCGCGCGCTGCGCTTCGCGGGCCGCGTGGGCGGCCATGTCGCGTTCGAACTGCGCGTCGAGTTCCGCTTGCATCCGCGCGGCGAGTTCGTCGGGAGACAGCGAGTCGAGATCCTCGGCCGGTTCCGGATCCGCGTCAGGCGCCGGCTTTGCCGGTTCGGCATCGATTGCCGCGTTGCCGCCGTGCTCGACCGCGCGATGCCGGTCGTAGACGGCCTTTAGCGCCGGGTCGTCGCTGACGTTCAGCAAGTCGCCGGCCATGTCGGCGATCAGGTCCGACAGCGTGCGTTGCTCGGCCTTGCTCAAGCCTTTCCGCAGGAACGCGTCGTCAAGCAGCTGGATCAGTTTGATCCGCAGCGCCGTCGATTCCCGTTCGAGCGGCAGCAGCGTGTCGACGAACTTCTTCTGGAACGCCGGCGTTACCGCTTCCCACGCGCCGAGCCGCTCGCGCCGCTTTTCGATGTGCTTGACGAGCGTGTTGAACGTTTTCTGGGCCTGGGACAGGCTGGCTGTCTCGTGGCCGGGCGCGATCGTGACCGCGGCACCGCGACGTGCGGTCATGTGAGTGTCCTCCGGCCGCGGCGGGAGGCGCGGCAGCGCGGTATTTTAGCTGGACGGGCGTGCTGCCGGCACGGTGGCCGTTTACGTCCCGGCTTCAAGCGGCGGGCCGCAAGCCGGGCGCGGGCCGGCCGTTGGCGTCAGAACAACTGCCCTTGCCCTGAAATCACGCGTTCGAAGTCGTCGCGCAGGAACGGCAGGATCGCGTCGGCAACCGGCTGCAACTGGCGACTCACGTAGAACGCGTAGTCGATCGGCGAGCGCATCGTTTCGAGCGGCTCCGGGCCGGCCGTCGTGATCACGTAGCTGATCCAGCCGCCGCGCTGATATTGCAGCGGCCGGCCGTGCGCGTGGTTGAACTCGTCCGCGATGCGCGCGGCGCGCACGTGTGGCGGCACGTTGCGTTGGTATTCGCTCAATGGCCGCCGCAGCCGCTTGCGGTAGATCAGTTGCGCATCGTATTCGCCGGCGAGCGTGCGCCGCACGTAGTCGCGAATGAAATCCTGGTACGGCTCGCGCTTGAACACGCGCCGGTACAGCTCGCGCTGAAATTCCTGCGCGAGCGGCGTCCAGTCGGTGCGCACCGTTTCGAGCCCCTTGAATACGAGATCGTCGCCGCCGTTCGCCGCGCGAGCGAGGCCGGCGTAACGCTTCTTGCTGCCTTCCTCCGCACCGCGCACGGTCGGCATCAGGAAGCGGCGGTAATGGCGTTCGTATTGAAGTTCGAGCGCGCTTTCGAGCCCGAAGCGATCGCGCAGATGCGTGCGCCACCAGCGATTCACGTGTTCGACGAGTGCGCGCCCCTTCGCGGCCGCTGCGTCGTCGTCGTGCTCGCGGCCGAGCCACACGAACGTCGAATCGGTGTCGCCGTAGATCACTTCGTAACCCTGCGCCTCGATCAGCTCGCGCGTCCGGTGCATGATCTCGTGGCCGCGCATCGTGATCGACGACGCAAGGCGCGGATCGAAGAACCGGCAGCCGGTCGAGCCGAGCACGCCGTAGAACGAGTTCATGATGATCTTGAGCGCCTGCGACAGCGGCGCGTTGCGTTGCCGTTTCGCTTCGTCGCGGCCTTCCGACACGCGCCGCACGATGTCGGGCAGGCAATGCGCGGTGCGCGAGAAGCGCGCGCCAAGAAAGCCGGGCACGGACGCATCGTCGCCCGGATGCGCGAGCCCTTCGATGAGCCCGGCAGGATCGATCAGGAACGTGCGGATGATCGACGGATAGAGGCTCTTGTAATCGAACACGAGCACCGAGTCGTACAGGCCGGGCCGCGAATCCATCACGAAGCCGCCGGGGCTGTTCTGTCCGACGACGTCGCCGAGGTTCGGCGCGACATACCCGAGCCGATGCATGCGCGGCAGGTACAAGTGCGTGAACGCGGCGACCGAGCCGCCGGTCCGATCGGCCGCCAGGCCGGTGACGGTCGCGCGTTCAAGCGCGAACGACAGCAGGTCGGCCTTGTCGAAGATGCGCGTGACGAGTTCGCAGTCCTTCAGGTTGTAGTGTGCGAGCGCGGGCTTGTCGTGATCGAAGCGCCGCTGGATCTCGTCCATCCGCTGATACGGATTGTCGATCGACTTGCCTTCGCCGAGCAGCGACTGCGACACGTATTCGAGGCTGAACGACGGGAACGTCCACGTCGCCGATTTCAGCATGTCGATGCCGTCGAGGATCAGGCGGCCGGCCGCGCCCGCGAAGAAGTGGTCGGGCTGCTGGCCGTGCGCGCGGCACTCGAGCACGCTGCCGTCGCGCCCGAGCTTCAGCGGCACGCCATATTGCTCTGCGTGCGCATGCAGGATGCGCAGATCGAACTGTACGAGGTTCCAGCCGATCACCGCATCGGGATCGTGTTCCGCGAACCAGTCGTTGAGCCGCGTAAGGATCTCGGCGCGGCTGTCGCAGTAGTCGAGGCGGAAGTCGATCCCGCGCCGCGCGTCGCCGTTCGGCGGCCCGAGCATGTAGACCTGCCGCTGCCCGCAGCCTTCGAGCGCGATCGAATAGAGCTCGCCGTGCACGCTCGTCTCGATGTCGAGCGACACGCAGCGCAGCGTCGGACGATAGCCGGTCGCGGGTTTCAGTTCGCCGTCGACGAGCGTGCCGTCGCGGCTCGCCGTGCCGCGAAACAGCACCGGTGCGGTGATGAAGCGCTCCATCGTGTAGCGGTCGGGCGGCTGGATGTCCGCTTCATAGACGTCGATGCCGGCCGCCGACAGGCGTTTCTGCAGCCCGGACAGATGGCGATAGCGGCGGCAGTAGAGTCCGACGACGGGGCGCTGCCGGAAGTCGCGTAGCGCGAGCGGGCGCAACTCGGCATCGCGTTCGCCGGCCAGCGCGTGTTCGGCGAGCGCCTGCTGGTCGGCCGGCACGAACGCGACGGCTTCCTGCGGGCGCAACCGTACGCGGCGCGGGCCGTGTTCGGTTGCCAGCCAGAACTCGATCTCGATGCCGGATGCGGTGTCCCGCCAGTGGCGGGTGAGAATGAAACCCTGCTCGAACTCCGTCAAAACGCTTGCTCGTCATGGATGCCCAGGCCGCGGATTTTAGCGCCTGCGCCCCGATCCCGCCGAACGCGGCGTCGATGGCATCAGGCGGCAGGAAGTCGCCGCGCGCCCTGCGCCGCGGTGCGGGAATGGTCGACCGCACGAAGGCGTCGGCGGCGCACGGTGACCGGATGGCGCACGGAGGTGACGTATCCGTCGGCAGCAAGTTCGTGTGCGTTGCCTTCGAGCGGCGACAGCGTCGCCGTTGTGTCTTGTCCATCCGGGAATTCGATCACCGCGGCGCGCGTCGTGCGGGATGCGCGCCGGTACGTTCCCGCCCGTGACGATACTGCCGGTACGCAGATGCCAATGCGCGGCGCGCAGCAGGATCGCAATGGGCGCGCGCATCGTCAAAGCGTGCCGCGGCGCCGCGCATCGTCCTCGACCCGCGCAAGCAAGCCGTCGAGCGAATCGATCGGAATCGGCTTCGCGAAATGATCGTGGAAGCCGGCGTCTTCGGTATCCTTGCGATCCGACGAACGCACGTGGCCGGACAGCGCGACATACATCGCATCAGGCGCGGCGCCGGTCGCCTTCAACTCGTGCAGCAGCTCGAACCCGGTAACGTCGGGCATGCTCAAATCGATCAGCATCAGGTGCGGCGCGAACTCGCGCGCCAGCGGCAACGCCTCGCGCGCGTGGTATGCGACGCGGGTCGTGTGCCCTTTGATCTGCAGCAGGATGCCGAGCGTATCGGCCGCTTCGTGATTGTCGTCGACGATCAGGATTCGCAACGGGTGCGCTGCCGAAGCAATCGGCGGAGCCGGTCTCGAGTCCACACCTTCGTGCTGCCGCGCGATCGGCAGCCGAACGGTAAACGACGATCCCTTGCCGATGCCTGCGCTGTGCGCCGTGATGCTGCCTTCGTGCAGTTCGACGAATTTCCGGCAAATCGCGAGGCCCACGCCGAGCCCGCCGGCCGCGTAGCGTCCCGCGCCGCTCTGTTGTTCGAACAGGTCGAAGATCGACTCCTGCGCGCCGGGCACGATGCCGATCCCGCGATCGACCACATCGATCGCCGCCGCATCTGCCTCGGTGCGCACGTGGATTTCGATGCGCTCGCCGTTCGCGGAATACTTCGACGCGTTGTCGAGCAGGTTGTATAGCACCTGCACGAGGCGCGCGTCGTCGCCGTTCACGATCACGGGCGCCGGCGGCAGCCGCACGAAAATCTGCTGGCCGCGCGCATCGACTTTCGGCTGAATGCCCTGCACGCTGCGATAGACGATATCGCGTACGTTCAGCGGCGCCTTCTTCAGTTCGACCTTGTCGGACTTGATGCGGCCAATGTCGAGCAGATCGTCGACGAGCCGCACCAGTTGGCCGATCTGGCGATCGGCGATGTCCTTGCATTGCGTGAGCGTGGGACCCAGTTCGGACGGCGGCAGGCTGTGCAGGATCCCGATCGTATGCCGCAGCGGCGCGAGCTGGTTGCGCAATTCGTGCGCGAGCGTCGCGATGAAGACGTCCAGCCGTCGCGTGGCCGTCTCGAGTTCCTCGACGCGCTTGCGCTCCGTCATGTCCCGCGTGATCTTGATGAAACCGCGCAGCTCGTTCGACTCGTCGCGCACGGCGGTGATGGTCACGCTGGCCCAGAAGCGCGACCCGTCCTTGCGCAAGCGCCAGTTTTCGTCCTGGAAGTGGCCGTATGCCGCTGCTGCCTCGAGCGCATGCGCGGGTACGCCGGCGGCGACTGCATCTGCCGGATAGAAGCGCGAAAAATGGGTGCCGATGATCTCGTCCCCGCGGTATCCCTTGATGCGTTCCGCACCGGTATTCCACGTCGCGACGTTGCCGTGCGGGTCGAGCATGAATACCGCGTAGTCGGTGATCGAGGCGACGACCGTCTGGAAGCGGAATTCGGCGAAACGGTCGAGCAGCGGCTGGTCGTGCGCGGCCGGCTGATGATTCGAAACGGGGGGGAGCGGCTGGTCTGGCGTCATCGGAGAACTCGTTCTACGTAGCTATTGCGCTGCGAATTCCATGACAGCGCCAGGGGTTCATGCTCGGTCGTGCGTCGATCGGGATCGGAAAAGAAGAGCGCCGCGGAAGCGGCGAAGCAAAGCGGACGCGCCCTCATTGCGGCGTGCCGCGACGCGGACACGCGGCGGCAAGGTTTATGCGAATGGCACAGGCCGGCATGCGTGACGGACGTTGATGGAACCGTTCGGCGCGGCAATGCGCGGCCTTTGCGCGCGGCGCTGACGGTGGGCGTCAATGTTCGAGCATTCGCGTGACGTTGCCGACGCGACATCGCCGAATCGATCCCGCTGCCGCGATGCGCGGCGCGCCGGGCGTCGCTCAGACCGGCATCGCGATGCCGTCCCGCTTCAGGTGTTCCGCGCGTTGCGGCCGCTGATACAGATAGCCCTGCGCATACTGGATGCCGACCGCATGCAGCGCGCGGTGCTGCTCTTCCGTTTCGACGCCTTCGGCAATGATCTTGAGGCCGTAGTGGTGCGCGAGCGCGGCGATCCCTTCGATGAGCCGCGCGTTGCCCGTCGTCAGCTGTGAGATGAACTGGCGATCGATTTTCACGTAGTCGAACGGAAAGCGCGACAGCATGTCGAGATTGCTGTGATGCGTGCCGAAGTCGTCGATCGCGAATTTCGCGCCGGCCGCGCGCAGTGCGGCAAAGAGCGCCGTGGTGCGCGCATTCTTTTCGAGCATGATGCGCTCGGTCACTTCGAGCACCAGCGTGAAGCCTGGCGGAAGCCGGCGAATCGCGTCTTCGACGATCGATGCGAAGCGCGGCCGTTCCAGATCCTTCGGCGCGATATTGATCGCGATGCGCAGCGGCATCGGCGGTGCGATGTCGGTCAACTCCGCGACGGCCGTGCGCAGCACGAATTCGGTGATCTTCGGCAGAATCGCGCTCGATTCGACCTGCGGGACGAACACGGCCGGGCTGATGGATCCCCATTTCGGGTGCTGCCAGCGCAGCAGCGCCTCGACGCCGACGGTGCGTCGCGTGCGCACGTCGACGATCGGCTGATACACGACATGGAATTCGTTGCGGTTCAGTGCATTGCGTACGGCCTTCAGCAGCAGCCGGCGCGGCGCCATCGCGAGCAGGTAGGTCACGGCGACAAGCCCGTTCACCAGCAGTGCGATCGTGATGCAGGTCAGCCGATAGTGCCGGGTCACTTGCGATACGTACGACTGCGACGACGTAACGGACACCGTAAACGGCCACGTACGCGAAGCGATCGCGCTGCCGCCGTTCGGCGCCGCGCCGAACGGCGGCACGAACCCGCCATGCTGATCGATGCCGCCCGCGCCGTCGACCGTCAGCGTGGCCGTTTCCGCACCGAAGCGCGTGCCGTGCGCGAGCATGTCCGCGACATAGTCGCCTTCGACCAGGTAGAGCACGCCCGAGCGGGGGGCAGTCGCGCGAAATGCCGCGAGCACCGGCGTTTGACGCTGAAACGGCGTTTGCGGAATCAGCGCGACGGCCGTCATTCCCGGCTCCGGAGCGTGCAGGTATGCGTCGAGCGGCACGTCGATCGGCCCGAGCGCCGACGAACACGTGACGCGGCCGTCGTTGGCGAGCGCGACCGCGCGTAGATACCGCAGGTGCGTGCCCATTTCGGCCAGCGTGCGGAAGATCGCCGTGCACGGTCGGCCGACCAGCGCATTCAATTCGTCCGGATGCCGCGAGCGAATCCCGTCGAGGATGTGATTGACGGAGACGACGATGTCGTTTGCTACAACCCGTTCGTGCCGTGCAACCGATTGGCGCGCCAGACGCTCGGCCACGATGAGCGCCAGCACGAGCACCAGCATGCAGGCGACCACGGTAACGAGCAAGACGATATGCGGCCACACGCCGCTGCGCTCGAATGCCGGCTTCGAGCCCGGCGTCGGCGTGGAGGTTCCTCGGGTCGTATTTGTTGTTGTACGCATGGGAATGCAGGTCGAACCGGTCGATGGATGGACGCGAAGCATTCGCCGTACCTGGCCGGGGCACGGTAATGCGCGCCGCAATTGGCGCGCGGGACGACTCCACGCTCGCGCATCGTATGACGCGGCATCGCGGCGAAATCGTCGAGGTCGATGCGTTTCTCCCTAACATACATCGATTATGCATGTATATTGGCGTCGCACATCGAAAAAAACCCCGACCGCATCGTTGTACGGTCGGGATCCAAGACACCGTCTCTTGGCACGAGGAGGGTGCGCGGCAAGTATATGCCGTGATGCTCGATTACGAAATAACAATATTCAACAAATGGTGTCTGTGGCCGATTGATGCTCAACAGGAAATATTTGCGTAGCACGTCACCTCCAGCGACCGAGCTCGCCGTTGCGCCGAATCGGCGCCAGCGATGTTCAGCAGCGCGCGGAGCGGCTTTTGTTGACGGGCGTGTCGGACAGATGCGGGGTGCCGGGCGGCGCCGGTTCAGAAGTCGTCGCGCATTTTGCGGAGCAGGTCGCGCGGTGACTGATGCGTATCCACGGCGGTGAGTACGTCGGTGATGAACCACGGCAGGTTCAGCTGTGTGTCGGAATCGCCTGCACATACGCGA
Organism: Burkholderia latens; assembly: GCF_001718795.1. NCBI lineage: Bacteria > Pseudomonadati > Pseudomonadota > Betaproteobacteria > Burkholderiales > Burkholderiaceae > Burkholderia > Burkholderia latens. The sequence goes on from NZ_CP013438.1 coordinate 95,415, forward strand.
ATCGGCGGGGCTTTCGATGCACCGCGGGTGTCGGACGTGTTGCCGGACGACGTACGCGACGGCACGCAGTTTTTCAACTGCTGCGGTGCCTGCGTGGCGGTGCCGCCGATGGTCGTGCCGGCAGCGGCCGGCAAGCTCGCAGCAGCGAACAGAATCAGGATCGCGAACGATACGGCGTGTTTCATGGCGCTCTCCGACGATGCTGGTTCGACATCGTCGCCGGATCGGAGTTCGCGGTTCGCAACGGATCTGCATTCGAGGTTTAACGGCCGGCGGATGCCACACTTGAACGATGCCGTTTCAAGCGTGCACGAAATTCGCGGGCCGCGACCGTTATCGGCCGTGCGGCTGCTGCGAGATCGCGCGGCAACAGACCAAATGCGCACGTGATGTTTCAAACGTTAAGAATCGTTCGACTGGCCGTTTGAACGCTTGCGATCGCGAATGCCGTCATTTATCGTGCGGCCACGACCGCGCCGACACCGCGCGTCAGGCCAGATCGCAAGGAGCATCCGTCATTACCGCATTCAATCGTCGCACGCATATTCGTGCTTTTCTCGTCGCATCGATTGCCTGTTTCATGCTGTCGCATCCGGCATCGGCCGCATACACCGAATCGTGGATGAGCGACCATGATGTCAAGACATACGCCGAACAAACCAGGCGAGCGCCTGTCGCAGCGAGCCATGCGGTCGCCGTGAAACCCGCGCTGCACCGCGTTCGCTCGAAGCCGAGCATGCCGGCCGTCGCACGTGCCCACGCGACGGCCCGGACAAAATCGCAGCCGGCAACCGCCAGCGCAAAGGCGCCCACGGTTCAACATGCGGCGGTCGCCACGACACAGGCTCGCGTCGCCGCGCAGCCGAAGGCGAACCCGCTCGCACGCGCGAGCACGCCAGTTCAGCATTGAGCGGCAAGCAAGCCTGCGCGAAGCGCAGCTTCGCGGGCGTGCGTCAGGTGGCCGGTGCGACCCGGCCCGGACGAACGCGCGACGATCAGTGCAGATCCGCCGAGGCGATCGAGCGCACCGTATCGGTGATGCGCACGCATCGCGAAAGGCCGAACGTCTCCGCTTCGCGACGCTCGGGTTCGCTGCTTGCCACGGCTACCGCGCGCTCGGGCGGCACGCCCAGCGCCTGCAGCGCGACGTCGAACGGATGCTGCCTTGTCATGGAGTCCTGCTGATGAGCGTCCGTCACGACGACCGAGAAGCGGTCGAGGTTAGCGCGGCCGAACTGACCTTCGAACATGTCGCTGAGCCGGGCGGCCGGCAGCGTCGTGACGAGGCCGAGCCGATATCCTTGCTCCGCTGCGCTGTCGAGCCACTGGATGATCGCATCGCGCTGATTGCGCGATTCATGTGAATCCGGTGTCGCCTCGATCTGCGCGAATGCGGCATCGAGACGGGTGACGATGGCTTCAATGACCACGGTGATTCCTCTCCTGACACGTGACGATCCGTTCGCGGACGGGAATGCCACACACCTTAGCGTCGATCCCGAAAATACGACTAATTAATATTTATATGTGACTCATACGCTCGGGCTAATGAGTCATGCACCCAGCCCGAGTGCGCGCGGGTTACGGCGCGATGCGCGGATCGCGCGCGTTGTATGTCGTATCGCCTCGCTTCAATGCGATGCACCAGAGACGCGCACGATACGAATGCACCGTCCATGCGCGGACATAAAAACGGCATATCGGGCGATACGTGCCCGATATGCCGTGACGAAGGCGCCGCGTATCGGCCGCGCTCAGTGCAGCTTGATCGACGGCTGGTTGCGGCTTTGCAGCCAGTGGCTCAGCGACTGGAACAGCGCGCGCTTGAGCCCGTACACGCTGAACAGATGCTTGCGGTACAGGAACTTGTACAGGCCGATCGCGGCCAGCCCGTCGACGATCAACGAGCGGGAACGCATGCCGAGATCGCCTTGAAACACGGCGCCAGCGTGGCCGAGCGACACGACGGTGCCCGCATCGCGGAACGTGAAGCGCGCGACGGGCTTGCCGGCGAGGCGGCGCGCGAGCGCATCGCCCAGATACACGGCCTGCTGGTGCGCGACCTGCGCGCGCGGCGGCAGGAATCCGCTCGCGTCGGCCGACGGGCATGCGGCGCAGTCGCCGAACGCATACACGTGCGGATCGTCAGGCGTTTGCAACGTATCGGTCACGATCACCTGGTTCGACCGGTTGAGCGCGATGTCCCCCAGTTCCCGCAGGATCGCGGGGCCCGCGACGCCGGCCGCCCAGATCGTGATGTCGCTCGGCAGCCGCTTGCCGGTTGCCGTCGTGACCGCTTCCGCGCCGACTTCTGCGACGCGCGTATCCGTCAGCACGTCGACGTTCAGCGTGCGCAATTGCGCGTGCATCTTCGCCGACAGCCGCGCGTCGAGCGCCGGCAGAATCCGCGGGCCGCCTTCGATCAGCCGGATGTGCACGTCGCGCGCCGATACGAGCGCCTTGAAGCGATACGTCGTCAGCTGCTGGATCGCGTGACGCAGCGCCGCAGCCAGTTCGACGCCCGTCGCGCCCGCGCCGATCACGTTGATGCAGATCGGTGCGGCGCGTCGTGCGGGCTGCTGCTCGGCCGCATGGTTCGCCTTCGTGCACGCCGCGAGGAACTTGCGACGGAAGTCCTCCGCCTGATCCAGGTTCTCCAGCGGCAAGGCGTGGCGCGCGGCGCCCGGCACGTTGAAGAAGTTCGTCACGCTGCCGACGGCCAGCACGAGATCGTCGTAGCCGAGTTCGCGCTGCGGCAGTATCTCCGTGCCGTCCGCATCATGGACCGCGGCAATCGTCGCCGTGCGGGCTGCGCGGTCGACCCGCTCCAACGCGCCCTGCACGAAGCGGAAGCCGTGGCGCTTCGCCTGCGCAGCGTATTCGATCGTGTGGGATGCCGGGTCGCGATGGCCCGATGCGGCTTCATGCAGCAGCGGCTTCCAGAAGTGCGTCGGATAGCGGTCGACGAGCACGACGTCGGCTTGTCCGCGGCGTCCGACCGTGTCGCCGAGGCGCGTGGCGAGCTGCAGGCCGCCGGCGCCGCCGCCGACGATCACGATGCGCGGCGCGCGCGCTGCGCGCTCCGTGGCAAGGGTAGGCGTGATGGTGTCCATGTTGTGGCTCCCGCTGATGACGATTCGGATGACATTGCTCAAGAACCGACGATATAGTTTCGAACCTACGCGAACAATTTAATGTTTATAAGCGACTCATATGTATTCACTTATAGGAAAGACTGCGACGTTTCGGCAACTGAAGGCGCTGGACATGATCGCGCGGCTGGGCAGCGTGTCGCGTGCCGCCGAGGAGCTGAACCTGACGCAGCCGGCGGTTTCGCTGCAGGTCCGCCTCCTCGAAGAGGCCGTGGGCGCGGCGCTGCTGCAGCGGGTGGGGCGCGGCGTGCAGTTGACCGCCGCCGGCGAAATCGTCGCGCGGTATGCGCGCGAGATCCTCCATCTGTGGAGCGAGGCGGGCGACGAAGTGGCGGCGCTGACCGGCGATCTCGGCGGCACGTTGCGGATCGGTGCGATCACGACGGCCGAGTACCTGATTCCGCCGCTGCTTGTGAAATTCACCGCGACGCGTCCGCACGTGAAGACGTATTTCAAGGTCGGCAATCGCGACGACATCATCCGCATGCTCGCGACGCATGAAATCGATCTCGCGGTGATGGGCAGCGCACCGAAAGAACTGCGCACGCATGCGGTCGAGTTCGCGAAGCATCCGATGGTGTTCGTCGCCGCGCCGGGCCATCCGCTGATGCAGCGCAAGCGCGTCGCGCTGAAGGATCTCGAATCGGCGCATCTGCTCGTGCGCGAGCGCGGCGCCGGCACGCGCTCGACCGTCGAGAGTCTGTTCAAGACGGCCGGCTACCGCTTCCATGTGGGATCCGAACTGTCGAGCAACGAGGCGATCAAGCAGATGGCAGAAGCGGGCCTCGGCGTCGCGTTCCTGTCGTTGCACGCGTGTGCACTCGAACTGCGTACCGGACTGCTTGGCCAGCTGCCGTTTGCCGGCAACCCGATCGTGCGCGAGTGGTACGTGATCACGCTCGCCGACCGGCGCATCTCGCAGGTGACGGGGCTGTTCCGCGATTTTCTGATCAGGCAGGGCGCGCCGGTGATCGACGGCGCATCGGTAACGCCGCACGAGCGGCGTCGGAAGTAGCTGGACGAGATTTGCGTGTGCCCCGGCGCGTTTTCCGGCTCACGCGATGCCGAAATCGTCGTTGCTGTCGGGAATCGAAGCGAGCAGCCGCTCGAGCCGGTACCAGCCGATCGTGCGAAGGCACCATCCGGCAACTGCACCGCGGATGCGCCATAAACGGGAATCGGAAAGCGCGCGCGGACGTGACGCGGCAGGCGTCGCGCGCGACGGCGGCGGTGCGGTGAACGGCGCGCGACGCGGGCAGCAATCGGGCATGGCAGGCTCCGTAGGTGTCGGATGAAGCCAGCGTACGCGTATCGGCGGCCGCCGGCGCGCATGCCCGGATCGGCGTGAGCAAAAACGGATGATCTTTTTCGGGCCGGTGCCGCAGCGGCCGCGCGGGTTCGGCAAGTGCGCCGAAAAAGCGTCACAATGCGCGTTCGACACCCGATCTGGTGGAGGGGAACCATGAGCGATCCGATTCTCGCGGCGCCGGCCGACAACGGCGTACCGGTCAGCCTGCGCTCCAGCCGCGGGCTCGGCTGGCGTGGTTTCGGTGCGTCGCTGCTGCAGATCCGCGCGGGCACCTACCGGATTCCGGCTGCCGACCATCACCGCATCGGCGTGCATATCGGCTCGCCGGTTCGCGCGGATTGCGTGTGCGACGGCGAGCGCGTGTCGCGCATCCAGGCGCACGGCGACGTCGACGTGATTCCCGCCGGGCTGCCGGGCCAGTGGACCGACAGCGCCGATTGCCGGATCTTGCACATCGCGCTCAGCGACACCTTCGTGCGGCGCACGTTCGAGCAACTCGAATTGAAGCCGGCGCAGGCGCAGATCCGCCGGCGGCTGCAGGTGCGCGATCCCCGGCTGCAGCACATCGCTTGGGCGATGGCCGCGGAGCTCGAAGCGGAAGACGCCTCCGATCCGCTCTATGCGGAGAGCCTGTGCACGGCGCTCGTCGCGCGGCTCGTCGACAGCCAGCCGGCGTTCCGCGAGCGCAGGCGCACGCTTGCGCCGAAGGCCGCCGCGCGCGTGATCGACTATGTCGAGGCCAATCTGGAACGGCGGATGACGCTGGCCGAACTCGCGGCGCTCGTGTCGATCAGCGTGCCGCACTTCAAGGTGCTGTTTCGCGAGACGCTCGGGATGCCGGTGCATCAGTATGTCGTGCGGCGCCGCATCGAGCGCGCGAAGACGTTGTTGCTCGAGGGGCGTCTGAGCATCAGCCAGATCGCGCTCGAAGCCGGCTTTGCGCATCAGAGTCACATGGCGAACTGGATGAACCGCGTGCTGGGCGCGACGCCAACCGAGATCGCGCGCTCCGGCGCGCGCGGCGGGCTGAGGCTCGCATACGGCGGTAACGACGATTGATCGGCCGTTGAGCACGATCGATGCACGGCGTCGGCGGGCGCTTGGCTGATCCATCCGCGATCGGCGATATGTCCGGCGCGCATCGTTCCCCGCGCGTCGATGTGTGCGGTGAAGGCGGGCCCGGGCACGGACGCCATCTTCCGACGGCTTGCCGATGAAATGCCCCGGCCGGCCGCACGCTGCGCGCAAGCCTGCTGTTCCGTCATCCGTTCCTGTCCGGATCATCCATCCGTGTGCGTCGCGTCGGCCGTGAGCGCCGACAATCACGTCACCTTCATCCCCCGGGAGCGGATCGTGTTCGTGATATTCGGAGCATCCGGCAACGTCGGCTTGTCGACCGTGACGGCACTGCGTCACGCAGGCCAACCCGTGCGCGCGGTATTGCGCGACACACGCCAGCGCGAGCGCTTCGCGCAACTCGGCTGCGACGTCGCGATCGCCGACCTCGCCGACGCACGTGCGGTCGCGGCGGCGATCGACGGCGCGCAGGCCGTGCAAATGCTGTGTCCGGTGCCTGACGCCGACAGCGACCCGGCCGCGACGATGACCCACACGATCGACGTCGTGACGGGCGCCCTCGCGGCGAACCCGCCTCGGGCGCTACTTGCGCTGTCGGACTATGGCGCGGAGCGTGACGGCAACACGGGCATCACGCGGCTCTTTCGTCGTCTGGAAGAAGAGCTGAAGACTGTTCCGACGCGGCTCACGCTGCTCCGCTCGGCCGAGCACTTGCAAAACTGGGCGCGTGTGCTGCCGGTTGCGCTCGCAACCGGCGTGCTGCCGAGCTTTCATCACCCGGTCGACAAGGTATTCCCGGCGGTCTGGGCGCCCGATGTCGGGATCGCGGCAGCGCGGTTACTGGCGGATCGGGCCGAATCCGGAAGCGGGCTGCGTATCGTCAGCGTGGAGGGGCCGCAGCGCGTGAGCGTGCAGGACATCGCGGACATGCTCGGCGCGGCGGCGGGTCGACGGATCGTCGCGCAAGCGCTTCCGCGCGACGCCTGGACCGCGACGCTGTTGCGCGCCGGGCTCAGCGAACGTCATGCGCAACTGATCGTCGATCTGTACGACGCGCACAACGCCGGGCAGATCGATGTGGAGGCTGGCGTGTCGGAGCAGGTTCATGGTGCGACCGGGCCGGCGGAGGCGCTCGCTGCGCTGGTGCGCGCGCGTGCGGCGCACGCGTAATGCGAGCCCGATGCGCGCGGCGTCGATCATGCGTCGATATCGATAGACGAGGTCGGCACGCGCCGGATCTGCCGACGCGTGCATGGCCCGATCGCGTTCTGACGGCACTTATGCGGCTCGGTGCCCGTGTGAGGGCAGACGTTGCACCCGCTCAGTTCGCCCGCCGCGCCCTTACCCTGCTCAACACCGCATACGAAACCGATCCGATCGCGATCCCCCAGAATGCCGAACCGAGCCCGAGCCACGTCATCCCCGACGCGGTCGCGAGAAACGTGATCACCGACGCTTCGCGATGGTCCTCGTCCTCGAAGATCCCGTGCACGTTCGCGCCGATCGCGCCAATTAGCGCAAGTCCGGCGAGGATCGCGACGAACGCTTTCGGCAGCGCGAAGAACAGTGTGACGATCGTCCCCGCAAAGAAGCCGCCGATCAGATAAATCGCGCCGCTCGCGATGCCTGCGACGTAGCGGCGATCCGGATCCTCGTGCGAATCCTTGCCGGTGCACAGCGCGGCCGTGATCGCCGCGACCACGATCGTGATTCCGCCGAAGCACGCGACGACGAGCGACATTACGCCGGTTGCCGCGATGATCGGCCGCGCGCTCGTGTGATAGCCGGACACGCGCAGGATCGTCATCCCCGGGAGGAACTGGCCGGTAAGACTCACGACGACGAGCGGCAGCGCGAGGCTGAGTGTGGTGCCGAGCGTCCACGCTGGCGCGATGAAGATCGGCCGCGCGAAGCTCGGCGTCACGTTGCCGACGTGCGTCATCCCGAGCAGCGTCGCGAGCGCGGCGCCCGTCAGCAGCACGAGCACGATGCTGTAGCGCGGCAGGAGGCGCCTGAAGAGCACGTACGCGGCGATCATCCCGAAGCCGAGCACCGGCTGCGCGGTCGTGGCCAGGAACGCATGCATGCCGAACGGCAGCAGGATGCCGGCCATCATCCCGCATGCGAGGCCGCGCGGAATGTGCCGGACAAGCCGATCAAAATAGCCGGTGACGCCGATCGCGAGGATGATCAGCGCAGCGGTGATGTACGCGCCGACGGCCTGGTTGAGCGTCAATTGCGGAAAGAGGCCGACGAGCAGCGCGGTGCCGGGCGCCGACCACGCGGTCACGACCGGCACTTTCAGTTTCCAGCTCGCGAACAGCCCCGACACGCCGGCGCCGATCGAAATCGCCCAGACCCATGACGTGACCATTTCGTTGGACGCATGCGCGGCCTGTGACGCCTGGAAGAAAATCGCGAGCGGGCCCGCATACGAAATCAGCACCGCCAGAAAGCCGGCGGTGATCGCGGAGACGGACCAGTCGTTGCCCATCGAGCGAATTGCGCCGGGCGAGGGATTCGGTTGCATCGTCGTATGGGGAAGGGCGGCGCGGCCGCGGGACCCGGCGCGAACCGTTGTCGCAAGCTCCGGACGAGCGGTCATTCTGGACATTGCCGGCGCAATTGGCAATTCGCCGATCTTGCTTCGCTGTCAGGTTTTCGTAAGGAGCGCGCGCGAAATCTGCGTCGCGGCCATGCGAACGCCGCCAACGGAACGGGCGGCTTCACGGCGAAGCAAAACGGAGCGATCGGTTCAAGTACTGATCTGCAGGCAACCGTCGACTGCGGCGACCTTCACGCCTTTCCCGGTCGACAGCGACGCGGTGCCGTGGTCGAACGGATGCACCGGTGCGTCGGTCGGTGTCCACGCATGGCGGGTCAGCAGTTCGCGATAGCCGCCGCGAATCACGAAGCCGCCGCATTTTTCCGCATACACGTCGCGCCGCATCCGGTACGCGCGCGGCAGGTCGTACCACGGCAGCTTCGGCAGGTCGTGATGAACGAGGTGATAGTTGTTGTTCAGGTACAGCAGCCGCATCGCGAGGCCGGCCTCGTTGATCACGATGCGTGCCTTCGGATGTCGCGCGGCGCGATGCTCGAACAGCGAACGGATCATCGCGATCGACAGCGCCGGCCATGTGACCGCGAGCAGGTAGTACCACCACGGTACGCCGATTTCCCGCTGCAGCCACGCGAGCAGCGCGACCGCGCATACGGCGTGCGTCACCCACATCGGCAAATAGCGGAAGTCGCCGCGCCGGAACGTGCGCAATGCGTCGGCGAACATCGCAGCGATGCTCGTCGGCGGCCCGAATACGAATCGTCCGATGAAGGTTGTGCGCGCAACGACGAGCGCACGGCGCCAGGTCGGCAATCGCCCCCACTGTGCACGCGATACGTAGTTCGATTCAGGATCGACGCCGGGAACGGTGAGATCCTCGTCACGGTGATGATCGAGATGTGTGTCGCGATAGAGGGTGTACGGATACCAGATCGTCAACGGCGGAAAACCGAGCAACCGGTTCACGAACGCGGAGCGCGTGGGATGGCCGTGCAGCAGTTCGTGTTGCAACGACATGTGCCACGCGCCCAGCACGATCAGCAGCGGTGTTGCGGCTCCGAGCGACAAGTGCGCGCGACGCACGAGCAGCAGCACGGCGAGCCAGCCGCCGTAGATCGCGATAACCAGCAGCCAGGTCGGCCACTCGGTGCGGGCGGTGAGGCGGGCGCCGAGCGTAGCGATCGCGCGCGCGTGGTCGACGTCGAAGTATTCGGCCATGATGCTCAGGCGGGACAAATCGGGCGGTACGGGTGATACGGACAGCGGACGATCGCGCCCTGGTGCAGGACGCGATGCGATTGGCCGACGGGTATCGCGACTCGCGCAAGACGATCGCGATACTGGAACGCTAACCGTGCCGGTCGGTCGCGCCAACCAAGCAATTTGCATTTGCTTATCGCTGCGCGGTCGATAAGCATGGGAAGCCGCGACTGGAAGCCGGATTCGGCGCGAAATGCCCGAACCGTCCTCGTCGAATCCGGGATCGATGCGTAGAATGCGCGCATGAGCCAATGGATCGCCGCCCTGCCGATGTACAACGTGACGCCGCGCCACGCCGCGCCGTGGCGCGCGCTTCTGCATGACGCGCTCGCTGCGTTCGAGCGCACCGGTGGCCCCGGCGGCGTGGCGCTGCTCGACGAGCCGTTCGGGGATCTGCACGCACTGTGGCGGCGCAACGATCTGCTGTTATCGCAGACGTGCGGTTATCCGTACCGGATGCTCGGCTTGCGCGATGCCGTGCACCTGATTGCAACGCCGGCCTTCGATGCGCCCGGCTGCGACGGTGCGTGCTACAGCAGCGTGCTGGTCGTGTCGGCGCACGTGCATGCGGAAGGCGCGACGACGCTGGCAGCCTGTCGAGGATTGCGCGCTGCATTCAACGGCGCGGATTCGCACAGCGGGATGAACGCGTTGCGGCACGCGGTTGCGCCGCATGCGTCCGGCGGCCGTTTCTTCGGTTCGGTACAGTCGTTCGGCTCGCACGCGAACGTGTTGCGCGCGCTGGCCGACGGCGATGCCGACTGCGCGGCGATCGACTGCGTGACGTTCGCGTATGTGCGCGACGCGCTGCCGGAATGGTTGAACGGGATCCGCGTCATCGGCGCGACGGCTTCGGCGCCGGGGTTGCCGCTCATTGCGTCGAAGACGCTAGAGGAAAGTCGGGTGGAGGCGTTGCAGGATGCACTCGACCATGCAGTCGCGGTCGATGCGGAACGGGCGGTGGAGCTGCGGCTGAAGGGCTTCGCACGATTGCTGCCGAGTGCATACGACGCGATCGAGCGGCTCGCGCGCGACGCCGCCGCGCACGGATATCCCGAGCTGGCGTAAAGGCGGCGCGGCCGCCGTGACGGCCGCACCGCTTGCGATCACTCGTCGTCCATCAACCGGACCTTGACCCGCTTGCCCTTGATCTTCCCCGCATTGAGCTTGCGCAGCGCATCGCGCGCGACGCCGCGCTCGATCGCGACATAGGTCGAGAACTCGGTCACGTTGATCTTGCCGATCTGCTTGCCGTCGAACCCGGCGTCGCCGGTCAGCGCGCCGAGCACGTCGCCCGGGCGGATTTTGTCCTTGCGGCCGCCGAGAATCTGCAGCGTTTCCATCGGCGGCAGCAGCGTGTCGGTGCCGGTCGGCTTCAGTTCCGCGAGCGAATGCCATTCGACCTCGCGCTTCTGCGCCTGCTCGATCGCGCCGACCCGGCCCATCTCGTCCATGCTGGCGAGGCTCAGCGCCCAGCCTTCCTGATCCGCGCGGCCAGTGCGGCCGATGCGGTGCACGTGCACTTCGGGGTCGGGCGTCACGTCCACGTTGATCACCGCTTCAAGCTGCGCGATGTCGAGCCCGCGCGCGGCGACGTCGGTTGCGACCAGCACCGAGCAGCTGCGGTTCGCGAACTGGATCAGCACCTGGTCCCGTTCGCGCTGTTCGAGTTCGCCGTGCAGCGCGAGCGCATGGAACCCCTGCGCGTGCAGCACGTCGAGCAGGTCGCGGCATTGCTGCTTGGTGTTGCAGAATGCGATCGTGCTGATCGGCCGGTAGTGATTCAGCAGCTGGCCGACCGCGTGCAGCCGCTCGGTTTCCGTCACTTCGTAGAAGCGCTGGCGGATCTTGCTGTTGTCGTGGCGCTCCTCGAGCTTCACTTCCTTCGGATTGCGCAGGAATTGCTGACTCAGCTTCGCGATGCCGTCCGGATAGGTCGCCGAGAACAGCAGCGTCTGGCGCGTGGTCGGGCACAGCCGCGCGACCTTCGCGATGTCGTCGAAGAAGCCCATGTCGAGCATCCGGTCGGCTTCGTCGAGCACGAGCGTGTTGAGCGCATCGAGCTTCAGGTTGCCGCGGTCGAGGTGATCCATGATGCGGCCCGGCGTGCCGACGACGATGTGCGCGCCGTGTTCGAGGCTCTGCGCCTGCGGGCGCATCGGCGTGCCGCCGCACAGCGTCAGCACCTTCACGTTTTCTTCTGCGCGCGCGAGGCGGCGCACTTCCTGTGCGACCTGGTCGGCGAGTTCGCGCGTCGGGCACAGGATCATCGCCTGCACGTCGAAGCGGCGCGCGTCGAGGCGCGCGAGCAGCGCGAGCGAGAACGCGGCGGTCTTGCCGCTGCCCGTCTTCGCCTGCGCGATCAGGTCATGGCCGGCGAGCGCGATCGGCAGGCTCGCGGCCTGAATCGGCGTCATGTCGACATAGCCGAGCTGCGCGAGGTTCGCGAGCGCGGCGGGCGTCAGCGGCAGCGCGCTGAACGGCGTGGCGGTCGGTTGCGTCAAGACAGGTCTCCGAGGTAGGGGCGGCCTTCCATCTGCTCGTAGACGACATTGCCTTCGTCGTCCTCGAAGCGCTCGAGATAGTTGCGGGCGCCGCAGAGCGGGCAGCGGAACAGCAGCCCCTGGCCCTCGTCCTTGATGACGACGTCGGACGTCTCCCACTGCGTGCCGCAGCTCTGGTTTCGGCAGGTAAACACGGTCATTCTCCAGCTGAATTCGGTTGGTGGCGCGCCCGGCGGGCGCGGCAGCGAGGCGCGGCGCTCGCGCGGCTCGGGCGCGGGCCGCACCGGCGGTCGCGTGGACCGCGGCGATGCGGATGGTGGATCGGGTGGCGACGGCGTCGCGCGTGCCCGCAATTCTAGCGGATGCGGGGGGCGCCAGTGGGCGGCACGGTGCGCGGACCGGCTGCGCACGAACGTCCGTGTGCAGCCGGTGGGAGCGCCGCGACCGGCTGCGTGCGGCGCCGCACGCATTCGCCATGAAAAACGGCCGCCCCGAAGGGCGGCCGTCCGATGCGGCGAAACGCAGCCGGATCCGTTACAGCGCCATGTCGGCCGATGCCTTCGCGGGTCGCGCCGGCGCCCCGCCCGTCGCCTGCGACGGCGCCGTCAGGTCGATCTTCGGCGGCGGCGACAACTGCAGCACGTCGCTCGTGTAGGTCCATTCCTCGACGACCTTCGCCGGGCTGTCGTTCAGCTTCGTGCCGTAGCTCGGCACGATCTGGCGGATCTTCTGCTGCCATTCGGGCGTCGCGACCTTGTCCTTGAACACCTTCTGCATCAGGTTCAGCATGATCGGCGCCGCCGTCGACGCACCCGGCGATGCGCCGAGCAGCCCCGCGATGCTTCCGTCCTGCGAGCTGACGATCTCGGTGCCGAGCTTCAGCACGCCGCCCTTCTTCGGGTCGCGCTTGATGATCTGCACGCGCTGGCCGGCCTGCCACAGGCGCCAGTCTTCCTTCTTCGCATCCGGGAAGTATTCCTTCAGCGCGTTGAAGCGGTCGTCGTCGGACAGCATCAACTGGCCGGCCAGATACTGGACGAGCGGGAATTCGTCAACGCCCACGCGCATCATCGGCGCGACGTTGTGCAGGTTCGTACTCTTCGCGAGGTCGAAGTACGAGCCGTTCTTCAGGAACTTGGTCGAGAACGTCGCGAACGGCCCGAACAGGATGATCTTCTTGCCGTCGATAATCCGCGTGTCGAGGTGCGGCACCGACATCGGCGGCGAGCCGACCGACGCCTTGCCGTACGCCTTCGCGAGGTGCCGCTTCACGACCTCGGGGTTGTCGGTGACGAGAAACGAGCCGCCGACCGGGAACGCGCCGTAGTCCTTCGCCTCGGGGATGCCCGACGCCTGCAGCAGGTGCAGCGCACCGCCGCCTGCGCCGATGAACACGAACTTCGCGTCGACGGCCTGCGGCGGTTCGTCGGAATGCAGCTTGACCCACGACACATGCCACGTGCCATCCGCGTTGCGCGCGATCTCGCGCACTTCGCTCGACAGCGACAGCGTGAAGTTCGGCTGCGTCTTCAGGTAACCGACGAACTGGCGCGTGATCTCGCCGAAGTTCACGTCGGTGCCGATGGGCGTCCACGTGGCGGCGACCTTCTGCGAACGGTCGCGGCCTTCCATCATCAGCGGCACCCACTGCCTGATCTGGTCGTGATCTTCCGAATACTGCATTCCGCGGAACAGCGGGCTCGCCTGCAGCGCGTCGTAGCGCTTCTTCAGGAAGCGGACGTTGTCGTCGCCCCACACGAAGCTCATGTGCGGCGTCGAGTTGATGAACGAGCGCGGGTTCTTCAGCACGCCCTGGCGGACCTGCCATGCCCAGAATTGGCGCGAGATCTGGAACGACTCGTTGATCTCGATCGCCTTGGAGATGTCGATCTTGCCATCCGCTTTCTCCGGCGTGTAGTTCAGTTCCGCGAGCGCCGAGTGGCCGGTGCCGGCGTTGTTCCAGCCGTTCGAGCTTTCCAGCGCGACGCCGTCAAGGCGCTCGACCATCGTCATCGACCAGTCGGGCTGAAGCTCGTGCAGCCACACGCCGAGCGTCGAGCTCATGATGCCGCCGCCCACCAGCAGGACGTCGACCTTCTTCGTATCGGCGGCGTGCGCGGACGACGCGGCGACGCACAGCGCAATCGCCGACAGTATTACCCGTAACGTTTTGATCACAGCAGATCCCTTTTTCAACTTGGATGCATCGGTTTGCCATCTCGTCCGGACGTGCCGAATCGCGGCCGGTTTCGGTATCCGGAGATCCGGACCGCGAATCCGGAATTCCGGATCGGTCGCGTGCACCGTCGCATTTGCGCACGGGAAGCCATTGCGAAGGACACCTTCGGATCGGCTCCGTGCGGTCATGCGGATGCGTGCACCGCGGTCGCGGGCAACGCGTTCCGGCCCGTGCGGCAAGCTTCGCCGGGCGGCATTTCAGCCGAAGTCGACATGGGCCGCGCGCGATGCGTCTGGCGGGAGCGGGACGGCAAGGGGCGCGTAATATAACCGAACTCGAAAGCCGTGTCGCACGCGCGAAATATCCTTGTTTTCGTGGGGTTTTTGCGCGTCCGGAAACCCGGAACGACGGAGCGCGGAACGGGAAAAACGGCGAGGAAAGCGCTGCGGTGCGAAAGCACACGCTCGGCGTTCGCCAGCCCGTGGCAGCTAAGACAACGGATGTACCAAAGGAGCGAGCGGAGCGCCGATTCGCCGCTTGGCGGATGCCGCGAGCGTCGTATGAAACGAATAAGCGAAAAGCAAAGATATCGGCGGACCGCGTTTCCGACGGCCCTCATCAGCGCGGTGCGATCGGCGAAAGGTGCTTTACGCCGCACGGAGCAATCTCGGTGTTCACGTACAGACCGGCGACAATGCGCTGCGTGATTATCGTCGCGATATAACGGCGCAGGCCCGAGTACAGCAACGCGATGCCGCGCGGCCGTGCGCGGTGCCGTTACGATGCCGTCGTGCGGCGCGGATTGCCGAGCCGTATCTGTGGTTCGGCTTCGTGCACGATATGCAGTTCGCGCGTGCGGATGGGTAGCGCGCAATTCGCATCGTCGAGCGTCTTGCGCACCTGGCGCGCGAGGCGCCAGCGCATCGCCCAGAACTTGTCGGTGTGCGTCCACACGCGCATGTTGGCGATTGCGGTGCTGTCGTCGAAGCGCATCACCATCACGTCCGGGGCGGGATCCTTCAGCACGTCGGGATCGGCTTCGGCCAGCGCACGCAGTGCGTCCAGTGCGCGGTCGATGTCGTCGTGCACCGACACTTCCACTTCGAGATCGAGACGGCGCGTCGTGTTGCGCGTGTAGTTGCGGATCGGGCTGCCCCACAGCGCGCTGTTCGGCACGTATTCGCAGATGCCGTCCGGCTTCGTCAGCCGCGTCATGAAGAGGCCGACCTCTTCGACGGTGCCCGCGACGCCCGTACTGCCGTCGATGTAGTCGCCGACCTTGAACGGCCGCAGCAGCAACAGCATGATGCCGGCCGCGATGTTCTGCATCGTGCCCTGGAGCGCGAGCCCGATGGCGAGGCCGGCCGCGCCGAGCACCGCGACGATGCTGGCAGTTTCGATGCCAAGCTGCGACAGCGCACCGACGATCGCGATGATGCGGATGCCCCACACGGCGACGTCGCAGAGGATCGGCCGCAGCGTATCGTCGACGCGCTCCTTGTTCGAGAGCAGCCGGTTGAGCCAGTTGCCGATACGTTTCGACAGCCACCAGCCGGCGACGAGGAGCGCCACCGCGGCGGACAGCTTGACGGAGAGGGTGGACAACGCGTTCCACAGGAACGTCCAGCGTTCCGGATGAAGAGTGTCGGAGAACATGACGGGATTTCGGTTTTGGAGATACGGAGCTCGGCACGTGTCGCATACCGGCAACCCTCGACTGTACACGGCACGGCGGCTATTGCGCCAATGCATCGCGTTCGGGCTGAGTTGATTTGGTAGGGGTATTAGATCGCTTTGAAATCAAATCAGACACGTCCTATTCATCCGTTGCGGCCACGCCGATACACTCGCTTTCGTGTAGCCGGACCGCGACGATCGATCGTCAGCGATATCCGGTTTTTTTGATTTTCATTGAATAGCGAGTGACGACGTCATGCGGTCAGACCTGCGTTTCCGTGTCGCACGCGAGCAAGGTCACCCCGCATCACGCGGCGTTCGCCGTTTCCCGATACACGCTGCGTTACTGTGCGGGATTGTCACGGCCGTCTGCGTGGCCGGTGCGCAGGCGGCAGCACTGGCGTTTCACGATGCCGCGCATGTGGCGCCCGCAACGACGGAAGCCCCCGACCTTGGCGACGTGCCTTTCTTCAATTCCGCGCGCACGACGTGGGGCGGGCTGCATGCATCGTCCGCCGTGCCGCTCGACATCGCCTATATGTCGCATGCGTTGAACGTGCCCGCACGCGGCGAGCACGATGCTCCGGCGATGCGTTTCGGTGCTTGCATTGCATATCGCGTGCTGTGCGATACCGCGCGCGATGCGGTCGAACGCGGCTATGCGTCGCGGTTCGACTACGGGCTGGCGTCTGCATTGCCCGCGACGGGTTCAAAGCAGGTGTTCTCGCAAGCTGCGACCGATCTGGCATCCGCGGAGCCGTTCACGTTGCCGCAGCCGGATCGCGGCGCGTACGCCGGAGCGATCGTCGGCAGTCTGCGCGCTTCGCTGGCGCGCGCCGATCTGCCGGCCGGCGTCGCCGCACAGATCGTACGTGTGCTGGCCGGCCGGATGGATCCGAAGCAGCGCGGCACGGACGGCGACACTTTCCGCGTGGCATTCGAGGCAAACCGCGATGCAAAGCGGGCGGGCCGCGTGCGCGTGACGGCGCTCGACATCCGCTTTCGCGGCCAGCGGGTCACGGCCGTGTGGTTCGCCGCTCATCCCGGATCGCCGGGCGCCTATTACGACCTTGACGGCATGCCGCTCGCCGGTTCGCGCTTCGCGATGCCGGTCGCCGCGACGCGTATCAGTTCCCGGTTCGGCGCACGCGTGCATCCGGTGAGCGGTGTGCGTCACATGCATTCGGGCGTCGATCTCGCGGCGCCGGCCGGGCGCGCGGTTCGTGCGTCGGAGCGCGGTGTCGTGACGTTCATCGGCACCGAGCCGCGCGGCTACGGCAAGTACGTGGTGATTCGCCATGACGGCGGTTACACGTCGTACTACGCGCACTTGTCGGCATTCGAGCCGACACTGCGAACCGGCGCGCGCGTCGTGCGTGGTCAACGCGTCGGCGCGGTCGGCAGCACGGGCAGCGCCACCGGCCCGCACCTGCACTTCGAGGTTCGCCGGCATGCGCGCCTGGTCGATCCGATCAAACTCGTGCAAGCAGCCCAAGCCACGAAGCTGAAGGGCGCGCAGCGTGTGGCGTTCAACCGCGTGGCCCGTGATGCGCGCACGCAACTGGCGTCGGCGGTCCGGTCGCAGCCCGTTGCAATGGCGAAGCGCTCTGCATCGGATTCGGGCTGAGCGGGCCTCCGGACGATGCCGGATCGAATCGACTACAAGCATTTCGCTTCAGCTCAACTCCCGCTGGGTCAAATGTGGTGCGTGAATACCGTCATGCATGGCTCGGCGCTGAATGATCACAAGTGCGTATCCAACGAAGCACGGACATCTCGTCATTGATAGGACATGTTGAAGAAAATCCGGCCGATTGCCGTGCCGGGTTGGACATCGTTCGACGTCTTCACGTATTTGGCCGCCAGCGGCACGGTGATCGACGGCGTCGCGGAATCGGTGATCATGAACTGGTTATCCGCGCCTGCCGCTGACGTGTCGGGGCCGTAACGGACGGCCTTCGATCGGAAAAACACTTGGTAACCGAGGCCGGAGGCGGTCGATTCGGGCGCGAGCGAAAGTATGTCCGAGCGGTTCGCGGGGTTGCTTGCATCGGCGAACGTCGCATGCACGGCCAGTCCGGCCGGGCAGTTGTCGAGCACGATATTGAATCCCGTGGCGCCACCCGAGGACCCTGGCCCATCGAGCAAGTACGTGACGCCTCTGGGCATCGTCACGTTCACGTCGGGAGTGGCAACCCTGCAGGCCTGCGCTTCGATCTTGATTGGCGGATCGACACGCAGTTTGTATGTCGCTATCGGCTTACCAGGATCCGCCTCCATCTGAACCGATATATGCGGGAGATTCGTGGCGGTGCCTGTTCCAAGCGAACCGATCACGACAAGTTCGGCCGCCGCGCTGAATTTATTCGTGAATGGCCATCCTGCGTTGATTGTCCGGGAGAAAGGTGCGGCAACTGCGGTGGCCCATAGGTTTGGCTCGAATGGTCTCGGCGACGGCGTGGGTACGAAGCCATAGAATCGGATGCCTAGTCCCCTGATCCCTGTCTCATACACATTGGTATAGCCCGGAGCGAGCGTCCCGCCTACAACACGCGCAGTTGTCTTAATGTACCCATAGTCGCAAAGGAAACTCTGCGTCGGCAGATTCTTCTTTTGCGACGTTCCCACAAACTTGTCGCGTGGGAGCTTCCATTCAGTGAATGAAACGGTTTCTCCGAGCACGCTGAACGTACACACGGACCACGCGGTTTCGGAAGCCATCGAGAGGGCCACGCCGACAAACACCGTTCTGACAACGCAGCTAAATTGACCGTGCAGTTGTGTATCCATATCGCGTCTCTTTCCGAGTTGGGTCGTTCCGTATTCGAAGTGTCATCGGCCCGTTCCGCATGCCCGATTGTTCGCTCGGAGCTTACGGCGGGGCGGGCCCGGTTGCGAGCCGAGCACTTGATCGGCGGAAGGCGCGCTGACAGGCGAGCCGTGCCGCATCGAACGCTATGCCATGCGTGCCGCGGGTAATCAATTCCGTGTTTTTGCAGATATGTACTACTAATGTAAGCGGATCGACGAGGTCGGTTCTTAAATTAAGTATTGCATGAGTGTGGTTAATATTCAACGCAATAGTCGATATTTGCCTTGATGTCTGTATGGGTGATAAAAAAGTAGATATATCGCTAATTATCTTTTAATTAATGTTGCAAAAAAGTAATTAAACGTACGTATGTTGATTTTCTAATATGACAAGTCTCAAATCTGCAAAAAAGGATCGGCGGTGATGCGGCGGAGCGGGGATGTGAGCTACAGGTCATGCGAAGCTGTTGCGACGTGCCGCGTGACTCAAGCGAGCGGTGTGTGTCGCGACGAGGGCGCCATCAGCGCGACGCGGTATTGATAGCACCTGTCTGCCAGTTGACACCACCTGATCGGCCGGGCGGCGATTGGCGGCGGCAAATTTGCGGATCGCAGCGCCGGGACCGTCAATCCAGCGCCGCAACAGCCCGATCGAGCTTACGGGCCCGCTTTGCTGCACGCGTGAATTTCGACGTTGGTCCAGGCGCATGGCCTGGGTCGCCGTTCGCTGATTGCGACGGTTCTTGGGTTACCTGTTCGCCTGCGAGCGGAGTCAGCAGAAGTAACCGCACTTCGAAACGTCGAACGCGGTAGCGGTCGACCTCGCTCGAGTATTGCTCGCGGTTGCATAGGACACGAACGAAAGAAATATTAAAAAAAGAAAAAACATAATACGAGTTCTATTAATCAATAAATTTTCGAGTCGTTGTCCCATATTCGCGCATAGGCCAAATCGTTAGAATTGGAAAATAAAATTCGCCCCATCGGCGGATGGTCGGACCGTAAAAAACGGCTGCCACCGTGAGACGTTTTCAGATCGTTCACCCGGTGCTCGGCGAATCAGCAACACGGGTCGCGGATCGTATGCCAGGCACGCGTGACGGGGTGGCGGATCCATCGACACCTTTCCTTCCCGTTGTACCAGCACGTAGACGTATTCGGAATGTTTCTCTCGATCCGCGCGGCGCGCACCCTGTGTGCCGCGAACCTGTTGTGGTTCAGCTTGGCCATCCACGCTCAGCCTGCGAGTCCGGGCGCACGGCCTCCCGTCGCGAACCGCGGCCAGGAGCAGCAACTCGATCAACTGCAGCAGCAGTATCTCCGGCAGCCCGACGTCTTGTCGGCACCCACGACGGGCGCGTCCGGCCGTCTGAATCTTCCCGCCGAGCAGCCGTGCTTCACGATCCGCACCGTCGAATGGCGCGGCGCGGACGCGTTCCCGTGGTTGGCGTCGGGTGCCGGCGTCGAAGGCCAGTGCATTGGCCAACAAGGCCTGCGCATGCTGCGTGAATGGGCCAACCAGCAACTCGCCGCGCACGGTTACGTTACGTCGCTCGCCAGTCTGCCGGCACAGGATCTGTCGCGCGGTCAGCTTGTCGTCGACATCCTGCCGGGCCGCATCGGCGAGATCCGGGACGATGCCGCACGCATCGGCTGGACTCCATTGCTCTTTCCACATGGACCGCGTGCGCGGCTGAACGTGCGCGACCTCGACCAGGCGCTCGAGAACGTACGGCGCCTGCCCGGCCAGGCGGCCACGGCGTTCGATCTGGTGCCGGGCGCAACGCTCGGCGACACCGATATCGTCGTCCGGCATCCGGCCGACGCGCGACGCGTGCGCGTCGTCGCGACCGCCGACAACGCGGGACTCGATGCAACCGGCCGCAACCAGCTCGGTGTGATCCTGTCGCTCGACTCGCCGTTGCATCTGTACGACCAACTGCTCGTCACCTACAACACCGACGCCGCGTTCCGCGACAAGACACGCGGCGCGCAATCCAAAAGCGTCGCGTGGAACGTCCCGATCGGCTATGCGTCGTTCGCGGTCGGCGCGAGCGAATGGACCAGCCGCCAGCCGCTCGACGACCTGGGCGGTCTCGTCTACGCGAATCGGACCAGGCGCATCGAGGCCGCGATCGGCTACGTCCCGTACCGGTCGAGCCATGGCAAGTCGACGCTGCGCCTCAGGCTCGCGCGCCGGGACGATCGCGCGTGGTTCGACGGCTCGGAGCTTCTGGTCCTGAAGCATGACCTCGTGACCTACGACTTTTCGGCTGCGCATCGCGAGAAGTTCGCGAACGCGACGCTCGACGCCGCGATCGGCGTGCGCGGCAGTCTGCCGGCCTTCAGCCGCTTTCCCGGCTATGTGAAGGACCGCGCGCAATGGGACGGGCGCTATCGGGTCTTCACGGTCGACGGCGGCCTCGACACGGTTTTTTCGGTCGGCACGCGCCGCTACGGCTATCGCGGAACGCTGCGCATTCAGCACGCGCCGAGCGCTACGCCGTCTACGGAATTCATGCAGATCGGCGGCCGCTACACGGTCCGCGGATTCGATGGCAACTCCGCGCCGAGCGGCAAAAGCGGATGGCTGGTTCGGAACGAACTGGCGACCGGGCTTCGCGGCCAGGAAGTGTATGCGGCGCTCGATGCGGGCGGCGTGTCGTGCGATGCGTACGGGGAGCGCTGCGTGCTTGCGGGTGCCGCGCTCGGCGTGCGTGGCAGCTATCGCAGCTTCGGATTCGACGTCGCGCTCGGTGTGCCGCTGCGCAAGCCGGCGCGGTTGCACACCGCGTCGCCGACGCTGGACGTGCAACTCACCAGTCGTTTCTGACGCCGTCGCGAACGGCGACTTACTCACGGAGGCCCCCATGTAGCTCGCGTCATCCCTCGGCCGGCGCGCAGTCGCGCCACACCACAAACGCTATGGAGAAGCACCATGAAACACACTGTCACCCATCAATTCACGTATCGGCGCGCGTTGCCCCGACGTACGGCACTGGCGGGCGCGCTTGCGCTGATGATGCCTGCGCTGGCTGCACACGGACAGGCTGTCCTGCGCCCGGATGCCGGTGCCGCCGCACAGCCGGGCATCACGGCGGTCGGCGGGACGCCGGTCGTCAACATCACCGCGCCGAATGCAGCCGGTTTGTCGCATAACCGTTTCACCGATTACAACGTCGGCGCGAATGGGCTGATTCTGAACAACAGTGCCACGTCGGTTCATACGCAACTCGCGGGTACGATCGCCGGCAACGCGCAACTCGGCGGCGCACCCGCCCGGATCATTCTGAACGAGGTGACCGGCGGCCAGGTGTCGCGACTCAACGGCGCGACGGAAATCGCCGGGCAGGCGGCCCGGCTCATCGTCGCCAATCCGAACGGCCTCGTGGCAGACGGCGCCGGGTTCATCAATGCAACTCGCGCGACGCTCGTGGCCGGCAAGCCGGTGTTCGATCAGGATGGCGGCATCGCGAGCTTCGAAACGCGCGGTCGCCTCGTGGTCGAAGGCAAGGGGCTCGATGCGGCGGATACCGACGTCGATCTGGTCGCGCGCTCGCTGCGTATCAATGCCGACGCGAGGGCGAAGAAGCTCGTTGGGGTCGCGCTGGACGGCAACGTGAAGGTCGACGGCGACACCATTGCCTATCGCCGGAATGCCTCCGGCACCGACACGCCGGAGATTGCGATCGACGTCGCGCGGCTCGGCAGCATGCACGCGAACGCGATCACATTGGTTGGCGCGGCGAAGGGCGTCGGCGTGAACGTCGACGGGAAGATCGACGTCGTGGCGGGCGTGCCCGCTCTCGATGCGAGCGGGAAGGTGTTCACGCAAACTCAGTCCGGTGCGAATATCGGGTCGAACGTGTCCGGCGTCTCGGTTACGCAGATTCAGTCCGGTCCGAACGCAAACTCGGGCGGTGATGGCGTCACCATCGTTCAGCATCAATCCGGCGCAAATGTCGCCCCCGGCAGCCACGACGTTACCGTGGTGCAGCAACAATCCGGTGCCAACGCAGAAATCGGCGGCTCCGGCGGGTCGCATGGCCCGACGATGACCTTCGACAATACTGTCGGCACCGCGAAGAATGGCGAGATGACGATTGTCGGCGGGCTGTCGAACGGAGGAGAGCTGACCGCCGATACGGTCTCGGTTCATGGGGGCGCAACCGTCGCGTCGGGTGCGTCGCTCGCGGCGCGGCGCGATCTGTCGGTGTACGGCGGATTGTCCAAGAATGACGGCGTGGTACGTGGGCAATCGGTCTCGGTTCACGGTGGTGCACAGATCGGCTCGGACGGGCAACTGATCGCGTCCGATGCGCTGTCGACCTATGGCGATGTGAAGAGTGAAGGGAAGATCCGGGCCGGCTCGGCCGCGATCTATGACGGGCTCGATGTTGCCAAAGGCGGCAGCGTCGCAATCTCGGGAAGCGCTACGACATACGGCACTGTCAACAACGACGGTACGTTTCACGCGGATGCGGTGACGGCATACGGGAACGTCACCAATAGCGGCAAGATTCGCACCGAAAAATCGATCACCGTGTATCGCGGACTGAGCAACTCGGCGTCCGGCCGCGTCAGTGCGGGCGGTGCGCTTGCCGTGTACGGCGGGCTGTCGAACCACGGTCAGATCGAGAGGTACGCGAAAGTCGATACATTGGTCGACTCGACTCCGGTAGCTGCGCCGCCGGTCGTCATCGCGCCGACCCAGCCTGCAGCTCCGGCGGTAAAGCCGGCGGAACCGGTGGCGATCGCGGAACTCGCTCAATCGAAGCCCGAGAGCTCGGTCGTTGCACCGGTTGTCGACAAGCCGGTCGAGCAGGCAACGACGCAGCAGGTTGCGGACAAGCCGGTTGAGCAGGCAGCGACGCAGCAGCAGGTTGCCAACAAGCCAGTCGAGCAGGCAGCGACGCAGCAGGTGGCCGATAAGCCGGTCGAGCAGGCAACGACGCAGCAGGTTGCCAACAAGCCAGTCGAGCAGGCAGCGACGCAGCAGGTGGCCGATAAGCCGGTCGAGCAGGCAACGACGCAGCAGGTTGCGAACAAGCCGGTCGAGCAGGCAGCTACGCAGCAGGTGGCCGATAAGCCGGTTGAGCAGGCAACGACGCAGCAGGTTGCGGACAAGCCGGTTGAGCAGGCAGCGACGCAGCAGGTTGCGAACAAGCCGGTTGAGCAGGCAACGACGCAGCAGGTTGCCGGCAAGCCGGTTGAGCAGGAAGCGACGCAGCAGCAGGTTGCCAACAAACCGGTTGAGCAGGCAGCGACGCAACAGGTTGCCAACAAGCCGGTCGAGCAGGCAACGACGCAGCAGGCCGCCAACAAGCCGTTCCGGCCGATTCAGCCGGTCCAGCAAGTCGCGCCGCCGCCGTTCTATTTCGTGCCGGTGCATCAGATCATGGCATCGGTTTACGCATCGATGCCGTGGATGTACAACCCGATGATGTTCTTTGCGTCTGTATTCGGGTGGGGGCGCGTATAACTCAGCGCACGGGTATTGTCTGATCGTGTCGGGCCTGCTGATGTCAGGCGGGCCGGACACCGTCGATCAATAGGCAATCGATATCGCTGACATTTCGCTCCAGCGTGTGGGTGATTGTTCGTGAGCAGGCGGGCGCTGTACACGACGATGTTCCCCGCACGCCGGGGCGGCTACGGCTGAGTTCACGAGCGCCATCGACGCCGGGTTCGATGGCGCTCCCTGCGGCCGCGGGAAGGCAATGCTCGTCAGGGGAGCTTAACGGCGGACGAGTTCGCCTAGCGTGTCCCGGAGCCGGGCGGCACTCAGCTCGCCCATGTGCGACTCGACGAGTTCGCCCTTCGCATTGGAGAACAGCGTCGTGGGCAGCCCGCGAGATCCGTATGCGTGCATCGCGCGCAGTGACGGATCGAGCAGAACGTTGTCGAATTGCAGTCCCTGTCGTTCGAGGAACGCACGCACGGTTTGCGCGTTTTCACCCTGGTTGAGCATCAGCACCGCAAGATCCGGACGATCACGCTGCGCCTGTTCGAGAATCGGCATCTCGCGCCGGCACGGCGCGCACCACGTCGCCCACAGGTTCACGACGACCGGCTTGCCGGCGAAGCGCTGCGGCAGCACGGGCGTCGCATCGAGCGTCTCGAGCTGCATTGCGGTGAACGGCAGTGCGTTACGTTGCAGCGTGGCGAGCGTGCCTTGCGCGATGCCCCCACGCCGCGAGCCCCGCGACGATGCCTGCTGCCACGGGCTTGCGTAGCGCCGGCAAGCGACGCAGCCGCCACGCCGCGAACATGAGCGCGGCCACGATGCCGATACGCCAGTCGAAGCCGCCGTCGCCGAACGCAATGATCGAGCGCGGCGCGGACGCATAGTCGCGCCACCATTGCACGACGTAACTTGCGCGCGCTGCGATCAACCCGAGCAGCAGCACGTCGAGGATCAGGCTCGATGCGGTCTTGGGCTGGTCGTTGGGCGGTTTGCGCTGGATGAAACGCGCGACGAGCCACGCCAGCAACGCGGCGACAGCTACCGCGATGACGCGGATCGAGAACGGGCCGAGGCTCAACATGAAGCGAGAGTGCGAAGAGGGAAGGAAGAGCGGCGAAAACGGAACCGCCGACGTACGGTGTCGCGTTTCGACCCGACGGCATGGGCGGGGTTCCCGCGTCGGCGGTAATGTCGCTCAGCAGCGTCGACCGACTGCGATTGTGCTTCCGGCCCGCCGAGTGCATGGCCCGTACCGCAGCGCGTTGCTGCGCCGGCACCGGCGATCGATGGGCGATTAACGTCCGTTGTCGGATTCCGTACCGCCGAGCCGGTATGCGGTGAAGAACTCGTACCACGGCGTACCTTCCTCAACCGGTACGCCCAGCGCCGACGTGCGTTGCTTCAACGCAGCGAACACGTCGCGGATGCGCGCTGCCTGCGCGGCATCGCTGAACGGACGCGGCTTCGCTTTGCCGGCCGCGAACGCGCCGTACGCGATCGCGAGCAGACGTGCAGCATCGTCGATCGACAGGATCGATCCGTTGATCGCTTCGACGAAGCGCGGCCGATCCGCTTCTCGCGATGCGGCGAAGCACTGGAACACGATCGCCGATACCTCGTGCAAGTCCTCCGCGCGCAGCAACGCCGGCAGGCGCGCGGCGATCCGGTCGGCCGGTTCCTGTTGCAGCGCGGCGCCGAAGTCGAGCACGGCGGCCATCGGATTGCGTTCCGCCTTCACGCGATCGAGCGCCGACGCGGGCGAAGCGGGTGCTGCCTCCGACTCGTCGCCGGCCGGGGACCGCAGCACGTCCGCGACGTGCTGTGTCCATTCGGAATAAATCATTCGCACGTTGCCGAACTGCTCGCCGCCCCGGGCGTCCGGATTCCATCGGTAGATGATCGTACCGCCATGGATGAACGGCGAATACAGATGCTCGGGCGTCTGCGGCAGCGGCCGCCGGTTGATCGGCAGCCATGCGAGCGTCAGCCAGTCGTAGCGGCCGGTGGGCGGCACCGACGGGTTCGAACTCGCGACGACCTGCCACGTGCCGCGGTTCGCGTAGCGGCGGCGCGCGTCCGGTATCGCGACGGTCCGCTGTTGCGCGGTATCGAAGTAGGTGGGGCCGATCACGTTCGCGCCGCTGTCTGCGGCCGGCTTGATGGTCGCGATGACCCACGACGCACCGTCCGCCGAGCGATAGTCGGACGGCCGGAACGTGGCAACATCGTGCACCGTCCGCGTTTCGGCGGCGACGGGGCTCGGGGGAAACTGGGCGGAATCCGCGACAATACTCGGCATGAAGGTACCTCGGAATCGGGTGCGTATCACGAACGGCGACGCAGGCCGTTTCTCGTCACTTTAGGATGTTGCAACCGATATCGCGAGTTGCGCAGACCCGGACGTCGCGAAATCTTGATTCGCGATCGAATGCAAGCATCCCTCGGCGAACCCGTTGTCTACATTTCGTCATTTAGCTAATATTCAAAACGTAAAACGAGGCCGATTCCATGGACGACGTCACCCGCATCAGCGCACTCGCGAACGAAAGCCGGCTGGCCGTGATGCGCTGGCTCAAGCAGCCGCGCAAGCATTTCCCGCCGCAGCCGCACGGCGACTTCGACGAACTCGGCGTGTGCTGCACATATATCACCGAGAAGCTCGGCATCGCGCCGGCGACGACCACGCGCCACATGCGCATCCTTGCGGATGCGGGGCTCGTGCGGGCGACGCGTGTCGGCAAGTTCACGTACTACAAGCGGATCGACGACGCGCTGCATCGGTTGGGCCGCGATCTCCTGCAACTCTGACCTTCACCGAGGCAATCGACATGGATGAACTCGCCCTGCTGGCCGACGCCGACCGGCGCGCGCACGCGTATCTCGCCGCGACGAACGAACGACGCGCATATCCGGATGCGGCCGCGCTCGCCGGTCTGACAGCGTTCGACGAGCCGCTGCCCGATACGGGCCGCCCGGCCGACGACGTGCTGCGCCTGCTCGATGACAAAGGCACGCCCGCAACCGTCGCATCGAACGGCCCGAACTACTTCGGCTTCGTGATCGGCGCGACGCTGCCGGCTGCTGCCGCGGCCGAGCGGCTGATGCTCGCGTGGGACCAGTGCGCGTCGTCGTTCGCGAATTCGCCGGTGGCCGCGACGATCGAGCGGCAGGCCGCGCGCTGGGTCGTCGACGTGCTCGGATTGCGCGAAGGCAGCGCAGTCGGCTTCGGCACGAGCGCGACGGCCTGCACGCTCGTCGCGCTGGTCGCCGCGCGGCGTGCGCTGCTCGGGCGCAAGGGCTGGGACGTCGACGAGGACGGGCTGACCGGTGCACCCGAGGTCAAGGTCGTGCTGTCCGAACTCGCGCACGTCACCGTGAAGAAGGCGCTGCGCGTGCTCGGCTTCGGGATGAAGCGCCTGATCGTCGCACCGGTCGACGCGCATGGCCGCATCGATCCCGCGCAACTGCCGCCGCTCGACGACATGACGATCCTGTGCGTGCAGGCCGGCGAAGTGAACACCGGCGAATTCGATCCGTTCGCGGCGCTGATTCCGGTTGCACAAGCCGCCGGTGCATGGGTGCACGTGGACGGCGCGTTCGGATTGTGGGCGCGCGCATCGTCGAAGCGCGCGCTGACCGACGGTGTCGACGGCGCGGACAGCTGGACCACCGACGGCCACAAGTGGCTCAACACGCCGTACGACGGCGCGATGGTGATCTGCCGCGACGCGGCCGCGCTCGCGACCGCGATGAACAGCGATGCGGTGTACTTGAGCGGTGCGCACGATGCGCAAAAGAACCTGAACCTCGAATTCTCGCGGCGCGCGCGCGGCATTCCGGTGTGGGCCGCGCTGCGTGCGCTCGGTCGCGCGGGCGTGGCGACGATGGTCGAGCGGCATTGCGCCCAAGCGCAGCGGGTCGCGGACGGCCTGCGCGCAGCCGGCTACGAGGTGCTGAATCGTGTCGTGCTGAACCAGGTGCTCGTGCGTGCCGGGACCGACGAAGAGACGATCGCGATCCTTCAGTCCGCGCAGGATTCTGGCGACGTGTGGTTCGGGCAGACCGTGTGGCAGGGGCGGCCTGCGTTCAGGATCAGCGTGTCGTCGTGGCGCACCGAAGACGCACACATCGATCGCCTCGTCGCGTTGCTGACGACGCTGCGCGGCGTGCACGTGGGCTGACTGGCATCGGCATTGCTTGCTGCCGTCCGGTGCAGCGCCGGTCTTGGTCATTGCGGCCGTCGAGCACGCCCATCGGGATTACCTCGCGCAGCGCACGCGCCGGCGCTGGATAGCCTGCCGGCGCGGTTGCGTGCGGCAACGGCGCGCGTCGACGCACGCCGCCGCGCCTCGCCGGCTTCCGCGTCCGCATGAAAATGTCGGACAATGGCGCCGCATGCGCGCCGCGCGAGTCGGGGCGGCGCGTCCAACCGCTGCATTCACGCTGACGAGGTCCCCATGTCCACGACACCTCCCCGGGAACTGCTGAAAGCTGCCGACATCGCGAAAATGACACCGGCGCGCGCGGTGCATTCGCTGAATCCCAATGCCGTTCGCCTCAAACGACAGCTCGGCGAGCCGACCGGTCTCACACAAATCGGCGTGCACCTGCTCACGCTGATGCCCGGTCACGAATCGTCCGAATATCACCGGCACCTGTACGAAGAAGAATGTGTGTACGTGCTGTCCGGCACCGGTACGGTCACGATCGGCGAACGTCGTCACGACGTCGGAGCCGGAGATTTTCTCGGCTTCGCACGCGGCGGCGAAGCGCATGTGCTCGAGAATACGGGCGATGCACCGCTCGAATTGCTGATCATGGGGCAGCGCCTCGAACACGACGTGTGCGAATACCCGCGCATCGGCAAGCGGCTTCATATCGCCGGACAGCTCGAAGATTTCGTCGACCTGCCCAAACAACCGTAGCGCGCGCGTATCCGCATCGATCGTCGTCGCCCTTATGATGCGGGAATGCCACCGACAGGATCCCTGCCATGGACGCACCGCACCCGCCGATGAATGCCCCCGTTTCCGACACGGAGCCGGAAACCGAAACCGCCGTAGAGCCGCGCGCGGCGCGCGTGCAGCGGCCCGTCGCGCTCGTCACCGGCTCGACGTCGGGCATCGGCGCGGCGATCGCGCGGCGCCTGGCGGCGGACGGCTATGCGGTGATCCTGCATTCGCGCCAGTCCGCCGCGGCCGGTCGTGCGATGGCGCGCGAACTTGGTGCGGCGTACGTTCAAGCCGATCTCGCCGACGACGCGCAGCGCGTGCGTCTGATTCGCGATGCGCTCGCGGTTCACGGGCGGCTCGACGTGCTGGTCAACAACGCAGGCGTGAGCCGCGTGATTCCGCACGACGATCTTGCCGCCGCGACGCCCGACGTATGGCGCGAGATGCATGAGATCAACGTGATCGCGCCGTTTCGGCTCGTCGCCGAAGCACAGCCGGCGCTGCTCGAAGCGGCGTCGGGCGGGCGCGCAGGCTGCGTGATCAACGTCAGCTCGCATGCGGGCGTGCGGCCCAAAGGCGCGTCGATCCCGTATGCAGCGGCCAAGGCTGCGCTCAATCACACGACGCGCCTTCTCGCACGCACGCTCGCGCCCGCGATTCGCGTCAATGCGGTCGCGCCCGGGCTCGTCGATACGCCGCTGACCGCCGACTGGACCGAAGCGCAGCAACTGTGGCGCGAGCGCGCGCCGATGCGCCGCGCGGCGACTCCGGACGACGTCGCGCAGACGGTCGCGATGCTCGTCGCGTCGGATTATGTGACCGGCGAGGTTGTGATGCTCGACGGTGGGATGAATCTCACCTGATCGAGGACCATTGGGGGCTTCCGGAGCTTCGGGGCATTAAGGCCCAAAGATGCGGTGGGGCGGGACGGCCCACTGAGCCGCGCTGCAACGGTGCCATGTCCCGCCGCCAGAATCGCCTGGCGAGTCCATTCGATCGCCGCGTCTCGACGTCAGCCGAGGCGCGCCCGCAACCGCGCAAGCGCGTGATCGTGCGTGCGTTCGAACTTCAGCGGCGTGACCGCGATATGGCCTTCGCCGAGCGCCATCGTTTCCGAATCCGCATCGTCGTCACGCGGTGCGCGCGCCAGCTTCAGCCAGTGGTATTCAATGTCGCGCGGATCCCGCCCCGACACGATGTCGACGCCTTGCAGCGTGCCGGCGCCCTGGTTCGTCACCTTCAGCCCGCGCACGTCATCAGCAGGCCGCGCCGGGAAATTCACGTTCAGACACGCGTCGCCGTCCCAGCCGGCCTCCGTGAGCCGGCGAATCACATCCGGCGCGTGCGTGAGCGCCGTATTCCACGGCACCGCGTTGCGGTCGCTGAACGCCTGGCTTAGCGCGATCGCCGGCACGCCGACCAGCATGCTCGTCATCGCGGCGCCGACCGTGCCCGAGAATACCGTCTCGGTGCCGAGGTTCGCGCCACGATTCACGCCGGACAGCACGATGTCGGGCCGAGCGCCCTTCATCAGGTGGCTGACCGCGATCGCGACGCAGTCTCCGGGCGTGCCGCGCACCGCGTAGCGCTGCTCGCCCTTGCGATGCACGCGCAACGGTTCGTGCAGGCTCAGCGAATGCGACGTGCCGCTCTGGTCTTCCGCCGGCGCGACGATCCAGACTTCGCGTGCCAGTTTTGTCGCGACCTGCTCGAGCACTTCAAGACCGGGGGCGTCGAATCCGTCGTCGTTGGTGAGCAGGACACGGTCGAATAGCGGGCGGGTTTCTTGCATCGGAACGATCCTCGCAGATGGGCGATGACACGGGAAGGCATCGCGCGTACACCCGCAAGGCTAGCATTCCGTCGCGATGCGTGTCGTCATGCCGAGCCGAGGAAAGCAAAGCAAAGCAAAGCAAAGCGCAGATGCGAAAACGGGCGCATCGCGCGCCCGTTCCCGCCATCGGGAAAGCGACCATGCGGCGCATGCGAGCCGCATCGCCGCACAGTCAGTATCCCTGGCGTCAGCCGAGCAGATGCCGCAGCAAGCCGGCCGACACGACGCCGACGATGACGGTCGGCAGGATCGACAGCCGCGTCGCCGCAACCAGCGTGACGGCGAGCGCGACCAGGTCGGCCGGACGCGTCGACACGAACGCCGGCGCGATCACCGAGATCAGTACGCAGCCCGGCACGTTCTCCATGACCGACGCCATCCGCGGGCTGAGCGTGCGGTTGCGCAGCAGCACGTAGCCGAGCACGCGCGACAGGTAGGTCGTCGAAGCCATCAGCACGATGGTCGCGACCGTCGCGAAATCAGGCAGCATCGCGCGGCTCCCACAGCAGCGCGGCGGCCAATCCCGCGCACGCGCCGGCCGCGACGTACCACGCGCCGGGCACGGCCAGGTGCGTGGCCGCCGCGACGACGAGGCTCACGAACCACGGCCGGCTCGCGCGCATGCCCTTCCACATTCCGCGCAGCAGCACCAGAAACACGGCCGTAAACGCCATGTCGAAGCCGTACTGCTCGACGTTGCCGATCGTTGGGCCGATTGCCGCGCCGAGCGTCGTCATCGAGATCCACGTGAGGTAAAGCCCGGCACAGACGCCTGCGTAATACGGGACGCTGATGTGCGAGGCGGAGCGCGCGCGCGCATCGCCGAGCGACATTGCCCAGCTTTCGTCGCACATGAAGAACAGCGCGGCGAATGCGCGGCGGCGCGGCAGGCGCCGCAGGTAGGGCGCGAAGGCCGCGCCCATCAGGATGTGGCGCGAATTCACTAGGAACGACATCGCGACGATCAGCGCGATGTGCGGCGGCGACGTCCACAGATGAATCGCCGCGAACTCGGAGCCGCCGCCGAAGTTCAGCCCCGTCATCATCGGCACTTCGAACAGGCTCAGCCCCTTTTGCGCGGCCTGCGCGCCGAGCACCAGCGCGAACGGCACGAACCCCAGCATGACGGGCAGCGCCGCGCGCAATCCGCGGCCCATCTCGGCGACATAAACGGGCTTGTCGCGAAGCCCGGACGACGTTGAAACGCTACTGCTCATTACTCCTCCTTCGGGGGTAGGATTGTCTGCTTTTTTGACTCGAATCGGATTGCGTTACGGACCAAGATTCCGCAGAATTTGGCATCCAACGAGTGATTTGGAAATTTTTTGGAATTTGATGCCAATGAAGCTTGATGCAATCGACCGGCGGATCCTCAACGCACTGCAGCGCGACGGCCGCATGCAGAACGTGGAACTCGCGCACGAGGTCGGGCTGTCGCCGTCGCCGTGCCTGCGCCGTGTGCGGCTGCTTGAGGAAGCCGGCGTGATCGAAAAATACGTGGCGGTGCTGAACCCGGCGAAGGTCGGCAAAGGGCTGACGATCTTCACGCGCGTGTGGCTGAAGGGGCAGGACGCGGAGTCGGTGAACCGCTTTGCCGAGGCCGTCCAGCAAATGCCGGAAGTGGTCGAGTGCCACCTGATGGCCGGCGATTGCGATTTCCTGTTGCGCGTGGTGGCCGCCGACATCGACGACTACCGGCGCTTCCAGATGGAGTACCTGACGCGCATCCCCGGCGTGCTGAGCGTGAAGACCGACATTCCGATGCAGAAGGTCAAACTCACGTCCGCGTTGCCGACGTAACGCGGGGCGACGCGAGGCGACGATCCGGCGCGTCGTCATCGGCCGGTGACGCTGCACCGATACACTGTCGGGGCTACCTGTTGCGCCGCATACCGTTGCATCGCGTGCGATAGCGACGTGCTAGCAACTAACGGTCATCCACAACACCGTCGGCGAGCACGTGCGATGTTTGCCGCGATCTGTTGGCGGGGCGTCTTTCTTGTCGAGCGACTCATGCAGCCATACAACAATCCGTGGAATTCGCTGGAAATCGTCAAGCTGGTGCTCGGCGTGCTCACGCCGTTGTCGGTCGCGGGTCTCGGCTGGCTCGTCGCGCGTCGGCTGAAGCGGCTCGAACTCGTGCAGTGGACCAACCAGCGGCTGATCGAGAAGCGGCTCATGCTGTACGACACGGTCGCGCCGCAGCTCAATGCGCTGCTGTGCTTCTACACATGGATCGGCTACTGGAAGGACATCTCGCCGGACGACGTGATCCGCGCGAAGCGCGACCTCGACCGCACGTTCCACATCTACCGCTATCTGTTCGACGACGACGTGTACGACGCATATCACGCGTTCATCCACGCGCTGTTCGAGGTGCATACGGGGCCCGGGCGCGATGCACGGATCCGTTCGCTGATCCAGTCGCCTGACGGCGACCGGAGCGTGCACGGCACGTATGAATGGAAGGCGGCGTGGGGCGACCGCTTTGCGACCGCGAACGTCGCGGACAAAGCCGACGTACTGCGACACTACACGCGGCTGATGGAGCGGCTGCGCGTCGCGCTCGGCGCGAACCGCTGAAGGTGCAGCCGGGTTCGCCCTGCCGCCGCCAAGTCGTCTAACTCCATGTTGGGCAGATGCCTCCGCCGCTCCGGCCGCGCGTGGGCACACCGACCGCCGCACGATTCTCGCCGCGGCCTGCGTCATCGAGCCATTGCCCGCGCACGGTCGCGCGTGACGCGGCTTCTTCAGGACAGGCCGATGTGGCGGCCCGTTATCGCGTTCCCGCCGCGACACGCGTCATGCGGGCGCTGGCGTCGCGCTTGCGCGGGCCGCATGTCCGCGTGTCGGCGGGCGCCGCCCGGCGCAGCCACTGCGCGCGCAGCCCGCGAGCGCGCCGAACGTCACGAAGCCCGGCCGATAGCTCCCGGTGTTTTCCTTCGCGATGCCTCACCGGCACGCCGGTCTCGCCGATCGGCGCCTGCAGGCGTGTGCGGCGCTCCGGCGGTTTACCGGCGCGTCGCTCAGTCCTTCACGATTACGTCGATGCGCAGCGCTTCGCCGCCTTCGACGATCGCGAGCAGCCGATCGACGTTAGGGTGCGCGCCCGGACGATTGCGTGCGTCGGCGGTGTGCTCGGCGAACACGGCAAGGCCGTGCTCGGCAGCTTTCGCATCGAGCATGCCGAACACTTGCTTCAGGTAGTTGTACACGGCAAGCGAGCCTTGCTTGCCCGGCTGGTTCTCGATGCTGGCGACCACGTCGCCGTTCGCGCCGGCGAGATCGATTCGTGCGATGCCGTCGATGGCCGGCAGTTGCGCAAGGTTGTCCTTGAATACTTGAGTCGGTTGAATCACTGAAACACTCCGTCGGTTCGGTCATAGGGCGAATCGGCCCGTATCTTATCCGATCGCTATCCTCGCCGAGCCGAGCAGAGCTGCGCCGCAAGACACGTGCACCGGCGACCCGGACGATCCACACGTCGTTCGGTGCGACCGAGATGGCGGCGCGTGACATCGCGCGGATCATCGAGCCACGCGGGCCGCTCGGCGCCACGCTATCGGCGCGGATGTTCCATCGATATGCCCGCTTCGCGCGCGCGGTCGATGTCGGGGCTGCGATAGGCGCGTTCGGGAATCTCGGCGAGCCGCGACGGATGCACCTGCCGCGGCGCGAGGCCGTAGAACTTCTGGAAGCTCATGATCAATGGCGACCACTTGTCGGGATCGACGCGGTCCGGATGGCCGTCCATCAGCAAATCCGGATGCACGTGCACACGCTGAATGCGCACTTCGAACACGCGGATGCACCCGCGCAATTCTGCCGAGTCTTCGCCAAGGCCATGAGTGGCGGCGACGACCGCTTCCATATGCACCGGGCACTCGAGCGCCCGTGGCGGGGCGACCGTCTGCGATGCCGTTTCGGTGAGTCCGGCGGTGCCGAACTTGTCCGGCTCGTGAACATAGCCGCGCGCCCGCTTCGTCTCGGGCACCGGATCCGAACCGGTGGTGCGCGCGATCCGGTCGACCGCGTGCGCCTGCGTCGACGACGGCAGGTTCAGCACGCATTCGCCGGTGCGTATCAGATTGTGCGTAGTCCGGGAGCTGGCCGCGAGCCCGAGTACGCACCGCCAGCCGAGCCAGAATGCCGACGACATCGGCGCGAGATTGGCTGTGCCGTCCGGATTCAGCGTGCTGATCAGCACAACGGGTGTGCCGAAATAGAGGATGTTCGGTTCGGTGATGCGATGCGGAGCGTTCATGGTCGTCCTTCGTTGAAGGGATCGGTTCCCATGCTGATCGCGTCGCGGCTGCGCGGCACTCCGAATCTTGTCGTGTCATTCGAATCGGGCGGAATCGAGCGCCGGTTCAGCGCTGCCCGCACACCGCGGCGGCGGCCGGCGTCCCGCCTGCTTTTCCGCTACAGTAGGAAATCACCGGTCGCCCGTATCGCGTACGCCGGCACGCGGCGGCCACGTTCCGAAATTGCACACGAGGGCTCCGATGGACACTGAGCAACGTTACACCGCCAACGCGCCGACGCGCGCGGAAGTCGACGCACTGGCCGGTGCCACCGTCATCGAATTCGGCGCGAACTGGTGCGGGATCTGCGCGGGCGCGCAGCCGGCAATCGTCGCGTCGTTCTCCAAGCATCCGGCCGTGCGACACCTGAAGATCGAGGATGGCCCGGGCCGGCCGCTCGGCCGTTCGTTCGGCGTGAAGCTGTGGCCGACCCTGGTGTTCCTGCGCGACGGGATCGAGGTCGCACGCGTGGTGCGCCCAACCGATGCGAAGCAGATCGAAACCGACGGCTTCGCCGCCCTTGCGTGAGGCGCCGACCATGCAACAGGCCATCACGCACATCGCCGTCGAAACGCGCGGGAACGGCCTGGTCGAGTTCACGCCGCAGGTGCGCGCGTTCGTCGACCAGCAAGCGATCCGCACCGGGCTGCTGACCGTGTTCTGCCGCCACACGTCGGCGTCGCTGCTGATCCAGGAGAATGCCGATCCGTCGGTGCAGCGCGATCTCGAACGCTACTTCGCGACGCTCGCGCCCGAGGACGACGCACGCTACGAGCACGACACCGAAGGGCCCGACGACATGCCCGCGCATCTGCGCACTGCGCTGACACAGGTGCAGCTGTCGATTCCGGTCGAGCATGCGCGCATGGTGCTCGGCACGTGGCAGGGCATCTACCTGTTCGAGCATCGTCGCGCGGCGCATCGGCGCGACATCGTCCTGCATCTGATCGGCGAGTAGGCGGCGCGGGCGCTAGCGCGCACAGCCGCGCGGCGCATCGCTGCCGCGTTCAAGCGAGCAGCTTCTCGACGAGCGCGCCGAGTTCGCGCAGGTGAACGGGCTTCGGCAGGAATTCGTCGAACACGCGCGGGTTCTCGCGCAGCGCGGCCGATTCGTACGCGCTGACGCCGAGAATCGACGGAAACTTTCCGTCGCCGTTCGGCTGCGCGACCGCGCGAATGCGGCGCGCGACTTCGAAGCCGCTCAAGTCCGGCAGTTCGAGATCGAGCACGACGAGGTCGTAATGCGCGTCGTTGAAGCGCGTGACGCCGTCGTGCCCCGTGCTGCACAGATCGGTGTCCAGACCGAGCGCCGACAGCATCGCGCCGAGCGTTTCTCGCGCATTGTCGTTATCGTCGACCACGAGCGCGCGGCGGTTGTGATGAACGGCCGACGCGGGCCACGCGGGCGCGTCGGCGGCCGGGGCTCTGGCATCCGGCGCTTCGGCCGGCAGCGTGACGACGAACTCGCTGCCTTCGCCGACCGTACTGCGCACGTCCACATGGCCGCGCAGCGTCGTCACGATCTCACGTACGACGGCGAGCCCCATGCCGATACCGTCGACGTGCAGGCCGACCGCGTCGTTCGCGCGATAGAACGGCTCGAAGATCTTCGTCAGATGCTGCTTCCCGATGCCGGTGCCGGTGTCGCGCACGACGAGTTTCAGTTGCCGGCCGGCCGGTGCGTCGACGAGCGCGATCGATACGTCGATCGATCCGTCCACCGTGTACTTCACCGAATTCTCGATCAGGTTCGACAACACCTGTCGCAGCAGCTTGCGGTCCGAGCGGATCGCGAGGTCGTGCGGTTCGATCCGCTGCGCGACGTCGATTCGCT
This sequence comes from Burkholderia latens, assembly GCF_001718795.1. Lineage (NCBI taxonomy): Bacteria > Pseudomonadati > Pseudomonadota > Betaproteobacteria > Burkholderiales > Burkholderiaceae > Burkholderia > Burkholderia latens. The sequence continues at coordinate 132,338 of NZ_CP013438.1, forward strand.
TCGCCGCGATCCTGTCGCGCAGCGGATCGAGCACTTCGGCGAGCAGCGACGCCATCCCGACCGTTTCGGCAACGGCGAGGCGCTTGGTCGAGCGCAACTTGATGTAGTCGGTAAGATCCTTGACCAGCGCTTCGAGCGACGATGCGGAATTCTGCAGCCGCCGGATCGTCTTCAGGTTCGCGTCGGATTGCGGCCGCGCGAGGAGGATCTCGATCGACCCGCAGATCGCCTGCAGCGGCGTGCGCAGTTCATGGCTGACCATCCCGAGGAACGCATTTTTCGCCTCGATCATTTCGAACGCACGATCCGATGCCTTGCGTTCCGCATCCAGCGCCGCATTCTGCCGTTCGAGCAGGTCGTCGCGCGTGCGCATCGTATAAAACAGCAGCAGGAACAGCGCGCACAGGATCACGCCGAGGATGATGCCGAGCACCACGATCGCCCGCTGCCGTTCCTTCAGCTGATGGAACGTGAAGTCGCGCTGCGCCATCTCGATTGCGCGGAAGTAGTTCGCGAGGCCGTTGACCTTAGGCCAGTACGCATTGACTTCGTCGATCACACGCTGCGCGCCATCCGGTGCGTTGCGCAGCAACGGCACCTCATGCTTCAGCCGTGTCATGAATTCGCCGAGCGCCGCGATTTCGGCGCGGGCGCGCGGGATGCGCAGCCAGTATTCGGAAACCTCGGATGGCCGCTGCAGGAACCCGAACGACACCGACAGGCTGTCGAGCTGCATCTGCACGTGATTGAAGTCGCCGTCCACGTGCGTCGCGTAGAGGATCAACTGGCGATCGAAGCGCGTGTAGACGTTCCGGTATTGCGATGCGGTCCAGAATACGCCCTCACGCGGGCCTTCGAGCACGCCCTCGTTGACCGACGTCGCAAGCAGGTCCCACAGCAGAAACGCCCACGCGGCGAATCCCAGGATCCACAGCGACCCCAGGACCACGATGATTTTTCTGTTCTTCCATCGCCCGCGCATGATGCCGCGCACTTACTTCACGGTCAGGCCGATGATCTGCCACGCGAATTTCGCTTCGCCGAGCGGCGTCTTCAGCTCGTCCGGATACTGGTCGCGCGGATACATGATCCACAGCGGGCCGTAATTGTCGTTGCCGAGCACCTTGCCGTTCATCGTGCGCGCGAGGATCACGCCATACTTGTCCGCGTCCGACACCGGGATCGTGAACGTGTATTCGTCGATGCAGCGGAATTCGATCTGCGTGCCGTGCGCGTCGACGGTCTTCAGGACGTCCGACAGGCGCGGGCCGGTGAAGGTCGCCTTCGGCGTCCAGCTCGTCGACGTGACGATCGTGTGCTGCGGCAGCGCCATCAGCGCCTGCTCGGAAAAGACGAACGCGGTCTTGCCAGGCTGATTGCTGCGGCCGATCTTGCCGTCGACGGTAAACGTGAACGACGCCGCCCAGCTCGCGGCGGCGATGCCCAGCAGGCCCGCAGTCAGCAGACTCTTGATCCAGATGGTCGAAATTCGCATGTGGTCCCTTCGTTCGTGTGTGATGACGGGCTGCCGTGGCGGCCTCAAGTCGCGGCAGCGGTCGCGGCCGCTGCCGGCTGCGCGAGCTTCAGTTCGCGCGCGACTTCGGCGAACAGGATCGGCAGGCGAACCGGCTTCTCCTCGCAGCGCGCGTTGTAGTGGGACACGATGTGCGCGATCTCGTCCTCGCTCGCTTCGCCGGTGGAGATTTTGCCGGTGAGCAGGAAAATCGGCGCACCGCTGTTTTCGCTCGACCGGATGCCACGCACGAGTTCGGCCGCGGTCTGGTCGCCCAGCATCCAGTCGAGGATGTAGCCGTCGAAGTCCTCGACCTCGAGTGCCTTGCGGAACGACGCGCCGTCGTAGTATGGAATTGCGTTCACGCCTTTCTCGAGGAAGTATTCGCATACGGTTTCGGCGACATCCCGCGAATCGTCGACGACCGCGATCCGCGCCGCATACACGTTCGGCTGGCTCGACCGCAGCTCGATGACGTCGACTGCGTAGGTGCGGCCTTCGCGCGCGTGCTGGCGTTCGGTCACGATCCATTCGCCCTGCCACTGCAGCGCGACGAAATCCGTGTCGATCTGGCTGCTGGCCTTCGCCGATATCGCGGCGCGGCAGCGAAAGCGGCGTGACTCGATCACGAGCGTCGCATCGATCATCTCGGCGGCCGCCGGTTGCGCGCCCTTGTCGTCGAGCAGGACCGCGGGCGGCACGCCGAAGTGCGTCGCGATGTCCTGCAATTGCGACAGGTTCCACGGGATCAGCCCTTTCATCTTGCGCGTGACGACCGAGAAACTGAGCCCCAGCACGTTGGCAATCGTCGTGTTGTGACTGCGCGGCGGAATGCCGTTGCGCGTCAGCAGATCGCGCACCTTGGTGGCGGTGATGAGGTCGGCGTTGGCCTGCTCGCTATTGGGCATCTCGAAGGGGTCTCCTGGGCTTGGGCGACGAAGAGCATATTCAAAAGTGACGCGTTGCGCAAACTTTGAAATCGCGATTGACCTTGACATGCCATATTTCTCGATTATTATTGCTCACCACGTCACTATTGTTTGGCGCGTCATGTTTTGAGGACAAGGTTGGCCGCAGTTGACCCGTACGAAACGACGCCGGCGAAGTGACCGAACGATTCAAAGAGAGAGCCTGAGAGAGCCTTGGATTGCGTGTCGGCGTGGGTGAATTGTATTCGCCTCGCCGCGCGCAAACCGGGTGCGCGCTCGCGGGGCGGGATAGCGCGACGCAGTACGGCGCAAATAAAAAAGTGGGGAAAGCACAAATGGTTCGCCGTTTACTCGCACCCGGGTTGCTGCTGCTGCTGGCCGCGTGTGCGCAGGATCCGTCAATTACGAGCAAGACAGTGCGGATTTGCGACGACACGGGCTGTTCTGATCGCCCGAAAGATCAGGTCTCCTACCAAAAGAAGGACGATTCGGACGACCGTGACGATCCGCGCATCGTCGCGTTGAAGCAGGCCGCGAAAACCCAGCCGAAGGCCGCATACGATCTCGGCCTGCGCTATTTCCGCGGCGACGGCGTGCGTCAGGACAGCTACCAGGCGCTCAAGTGGATGCGCGATGCCGCCGAGCGCGGCGACCTGAACGCGCAGAAGGCCCTCGGCAGTTTCTACCTGTTCGGTCTCGAGGAGATGGGCTCCGATCCGCGCGAAGCGGACAAGTGGCTGTCGATAGCGGCCGCGCGCGGCGACAAGGAATCGAAAAAGCTGCTCGCGCTCGCGCGCAACGCGAAGAAAGAAGACGAAGAAGACTGGAAATGGCGCACGCAATGGCGTGACGTCTATTACGGCTACTGGTATTCGGGCTATCCGTACTACGGCGTCTGGAATCAGACGTACTGGTACTACTGACCGAACATGAAGCAACGGGGCAGCCGCGGGGAGACCACCATCGCGCGCCACGCCGGGGGGCTTATCGAAGTTCGCACGAACACATAAGCCGAACAACGACTCTATCGATCGACAACGACATGAAGACCATTCTTTCCCAACGTCTCACTCGAGGTGCGCTGGCTGCGGCGCTTTGCGCGTCGCTGGCCGGCTGCGGCGGCATGGTGTCGCCCGGCGGCCAGAACGCCGGCGTGACCGGCGCCGCAGCGGGCGGCGCGAGCGCCGGCGCGGACGCGCAGCTGCAGCGCTGCGCGTCGCCGCTGGGCACGATCGCCGTCGACGACGGCCGCAACGCCGACTGGTGGGGCCCGTTCGGCAGCGCAACCAAGGTGACGAGCATCGATCCGCTGCTGCGCCTCGCCGTCCAGCAGTCGAACTGCTTCGTGATCACGTCGATCGGCAATCAGAAGACGGATTCGCGCCTGACGCGCATCACGCAGATGCAGCGCAATTCGGGCGAATATCGCGCGGGGTCCAAGCAGCAGAAGGGGCAGCGCGTGGCGGCGGACTACTACATGGAACCGCAGATCGTGATCAACGATTCGCCGATCGGCGGCATCGGCAGCATGATCGGCGGCCTGATCGGCAACAGCGCGGTGGCCGCAGTGGCCGGGCACCTGCAGACGAAGGCTTCCGTGGTGACGCTCACGCTGTTCGACGTGCGCTCGGCCGTGCAGATCGCGGCGGCCGAAGGCAGCTCGACGGCGACGAATTACGGCGCGGCGCTGGGCGGGCTCGGCGGCGGCGTGGGCGGCGGCCTTGCCGGCTTCTCGACGACGCCGGAAGGCAAGGCGACGGTCGTCGCATTCATCGACGCATGGAACAAGATGGTCGTTGCGCTGCGCAGCTACAAGGCACAGGACGTCAAGGGCGGCCTGGGCCGCGGCGGGCAGTTGCAGGTGAACTGACCCCGCCCTCCGGCGGCGCATGCCGCCGGACGCTTGCCACGAACGGCATCGCGCGGATCCTGCCGCTCCGGACGCCGCGCGTATCGAATCGCGTGCCTCAGGTGCGTCGCGTCCTCCGTCGACGCATCTTTTGCCGCCGGCGTGCTGGCGGCGCTTCTTCTCTTGTGCGGCCCCACGCGATTTCATGAAGCGACTGCACCGACCGGACCGCGCGCTGCACGCGATGTTGCCGAGAGGATTCGTTCTAGTTCAAAACAGTCGTCCGAACAAATGGGACGTGTACTAAAAGGATAATGCACGACTGATTTTTAGCGTGTCGTTTGGCATGATCGGGATACCACCCATCCCGAATGATTCCATCGTGACGTCCGGCCCCGCAGTGAAATTGCCGCGTATCGGCAGTCAGGGCGCCGTCACGCCGAGCCATGCCATACAGCACGCTTCAGTCCATCCGCCGCTACCAGAGCATTTCGATGTTCGGTGGCGGCGTCGTCGTCACGATCCTGATCCTGATCGCCTGCGGGCTCGGGATCACGTCGATCGTTTACGGCTATCTGGACGGCGAGCGGCGCAACTTCCTGAACGGTGTCGAGGAAGCCGTCGACCAACTGCAGATCGCCGAAACGTCGTTCCGCAACGGCGTCACGAACACGCAACTGATCTGGCGAGAGACGGACGGCGCGTCCGGGCAGGTCGTGAACGAGTTCTTTGCAAACGGCCAGCAGCTTGCGATCACGCCGTATCCGTCGCTCGTGGTCGGCGTGCCGGGGCAAACCGCGCAGCGCGACGAGGTCGCGCGCTATATTGCACTTTCGTTCCGGCTGTCGCGTATCTGCGCAGCGAGTTCGATCAACCGCGGCCGCACGCTCGAGGGCTATCACTACAGCACGCGCACGGGAATGTTCGGTCTGGTGCCGCATCCGGCGCGCGACAACCCGGCGCTCGCGTCGGCCGACACACGCGCGCAGGTGCTCGCGGCGCTGCGCGTCGATTTCGACGACTCGACTCCGGCCGCGGACGATGGCCGGCCGCACGTCCGCTGGCTGCCCCCGTATATCAATCCCGTGACCGGAGAGGCTCGCATCCGGATTGCCGCCCAGGCGCGCGCCGACGGGCAGCCGTTTGCGGTGCTGGTCACCGAATACGCGCCGGAATACCTGCTGTCATGGCTGCCCGGGCGCGGGATGGCCGGCCTGTTCTTCATCGCGTCGGCCGACAACCGCGTAATCGCGATCGATCCCGGGGTCGAGCACACCAATGCGCTGACCGGGCGCCTGCTGAAACTCGATGTCGCGCCAGCCAGCCACGCGTCCGGCGAGCCGCGGTTTCGCGACGGCGCGATCGTATTCGACAGCAAGCTCGCGGACACCGGCTGGACAATTGCCTACGTGCTGTCGTGGCCCGACGTCGCGGCAGGCATCGGCGTGCAGGTTGGTGCGCTCGCGGGCTCGACGCTTGTTGCGATCGCCGTGATGTGGCTGCTGCTCGCGCGATTCCACCGGCGCGTGCTGGCGCCGGTCTACGCGCGTTCCGCGCGCGTGTTCGACAGCGAGGAACTGTGCCGAAGCGTGATCGCGATGGCGCCGGTCGGTATCGAGCTCGTGTCGCTGTCCGACCGTCGCGTGATGCTTGCGAGCGACGTGCTCACGCAGATGCTGCAGCCGCATGGCGGCGACCACGATGCATTGACCGCGCAGGTGCTCGACCGGTACGAAGCGTTCGTCGCTAACGGCGGCGCCGGCCGCACGATGATGTCCGAGCTGACGCTCGACGAGCACGGGGCGTCGCCGCTGCATCTCGAGATCATCGCGCATGCTGCGCGTTACCAGGGCGAGGACGTGCTGATCGCGATCCTTGCCGATACGACCGCACAGCGTCGGCTCGTGCATCAGCTCGAGGAGGCGGTGCGCGCCGCCGATTCGGCGAATGCGGCCAAGTCGTCGTTTCTCGCGGCCACGAGCCATGAGATTCGCACGCCGCTGAACGTGATCCTCGGCAATCTCGAGCTGCTCGAGCGCACGGCGCTCGATGCATCGCAGCAAAGCCGCGTGCAAACGCTGCGCGCGTCGGCCGAAGGGTTGCTCGCGATCGTGAGCGACATCCTCGATTTCTCGAAGATCGAGGCCGGTGCGATGTCGGTCGAGTCGATCGAGTTCGACGTGATCACCGTGATCGAGCGCGAACTCGCGGCATTCGCGCCGGTCGCGAAGGCGAAAGGACTGCCGCTGTTCGCCGATTTCGATGCGAGCGGCGCACAGCGAATGCGTGGCGATCCGACGCGCCTCGCGCAGGTGGTCGGCAACCTGCTGAGCAATGCGATCAAGTTCACGAGCGCAGGGCGCATCGTCGTGCGCGTGTCGGTCGGGCGCGATGCGCACGGTGCAGCAGAGCTCGCGATCGGCGTTCAGGATACCGGCATCGGCATCGATCGCGCGCAACGGGAGAGGTTGTTCAAGCCGTTTTCGCAGGTCGACGCATCGATCACGCGGCGCTACGGCGGCACGGGGCTGGGGCTTGCGCTCTGCGATCGGCTGGTTGCGGCAATGGGTGGAACGATCACGGTCGACAGTGCGCCGGCCATCGGCAGCCTGTTTACCGTGCGGCTGCCGCTGCGCATCGCGATCGTGCCGAAAGCCTCCGCCGATGCAGTTGCTTGCGCCGGCCGGACGCTGATCGTCGTGTCGGCCGAGGATGCGTGGCGCGCGTTCGCGTTTCCGCACCTGCGTGCGTGGGGTTTCGACGTCGCGATGCATCCGAGTCCGATCGGGATTGCCGCCGGGTGCCTCGCGCGTGCACACGCAATCGTGCTATTCGGCGATTCCGACCATTGGCGGCGCGACGAGCTCGACAGCCTCGGCTGTGGCGCGCCGATCGTGCTGGCGACGCCGGACGGCCCGCTGCAGCCGAACGTTGCGGGCCGCACGATTCGCGTGTCGAGCTATTCGCTGAACGGGCTGCGCACGGCGATCGAGCAGGCGCGCGTCGCTACGGCGGAATCGTCGCGCGGGCCCGGCCGCGCGGCCGATGCGGCTCCACCGGTAGTGCCGGTTTCCGGCACGCGGACGCCGCGCGTGCTGGTCGCGGACGACGCGTCCGTCAACGGGTCCATCTTCCGCGAGCAGCTGGACGTGCTCGGCTGTGTGGTGCGGTGTGTGTCGTCCGGAAGCGCAGCGCTCGACACGCTCGCCGGCGGCGCATGGGACGTGCTGCTGCTCGGCGCCGACCTGCACGACATGTCGGCGCGCGAACTGGCGGAAGCCGTCCACGCACGTGCGCTGCCGTGCGAGATGATCGTCGTCGCATCGCATCTTGCGCCCGACGACGTGCGGCATTACGCCGCATCGAACGTCGCATGCGTGTTGACGAAACCGGTGACGCTCGCCGATCTGCGTCGCGGCATGGCCCGCATCGCGCGACGGCGTGGAATCGCGTTTCCCGCGGGCGCTGCGGAGGAGCGGTCGGCGACGGGCGTCATGACGGCCGCAGCGACACATTGGCCGGGACGATAAGAAAAAGCGGCGTCAGGGTGACATAGATCACCTGCGTCAAAACGGGGAAGGCAGACACGCAGCATCGCTTCGGTGCCGCGTGGTTTCGACTGAGAAGGAAGGGTAAGGCCGTGCGCTATACGGGAAAGGTGTTCGGGCTGCTGCTGGGGTTTGCGACGCTGCCGGAGAAGTCCAGACGGGATTTCCTCACGAAGCTGAACGAATTCATGATGATGTCGCCATCGCAGAAGCGGCGGGTCATTACCGAGTGGCAGCACGCTGCGGATGAAGGATCGGGCGACCCCGACAAAACCGAGGTCAAAACTTAGCCGGCGGCTCGGTCCGCCGTGCGGGACGCGATGGATTGTCCGCGCTCAGGCACTGCCGATCCGCTGCTCGTGAGCGTCGGTCATCGCAGATTCATGCGGCCATGTCGTGCCGGGCGCATTGTCCTGCGCGTGGTGGTGCGTCGGAGCAGTGTGGGCGCAGGCGGCCGTGCCCCATCGGGCCGGCGCAGCACAGAACCCGTCTATTATCTTAAAATTGCGCTGCGCACCGCCCGGTTCGCCGAACGTGGCAGCGCAATCGTGCTGCGGGATCGGTTCGAATCACGGCACGTCGCACAACAGCGCACGTCAGGCCGCGTGTATCGGGAGAAGAACAGAGATGGATGAATTTTTTGTGCGAGTGATGGTGGCGGACGATCATCCTTCGTCCGCGCTCGGGATGTCGCAGGCGCTCGCGGGCAGTAGCACGATCAAGCTACTCGGTACCGTCTCGAATTCGACCGATCTGGTGGCGATGCTCGACGAGCAGCAGAGCGACGTACTCGTCGTCGATTACGTGATGCCCGGCGGCAAGTATGGCGACGGCCTGTCTTTGCTGTCCTTTCTCCAGCGTCGCTACCCGGCGCTGCGCCTCGTGACGATCACGATGATCGACAACCCGAGCGTGTTGCTCGCGATCCAGAGGCAGGGTGTCGGATGCATTCTGAGCAAGTCGGATGCCATTTCGCACCTGGTCGGCGCGGTTCATGCGGCGTTCGTCGGCGCGAACTATCTGTCTCCGTTCGTCAAGAAGCTGCTGGAGGAGTGCCAGCCGTCCGCGGGTGTCCGCACGCTGACCGCGCGCGAAATCGAAGTCGTGCGGCTGTACGGGGCCGGCCTGACGGTCGGTCAGATCGCTGTCCAGCTACATCGCAGCAAGCAGACGATCAGTTCGCAGAAGTCCAGTGCGATGAAGAAGCTCGGCATCGTCCGCGATGCCGATCTGATTCGCTACGCAGGCGAGGGCCGGTTGCCCGATTTGCCCTTGGGCGATGCATAGACGACCAAGTACCGACAGTGCCGGCTGCCGGTGCAGCGGATGATGCATACCGGGCGCCGATACGACCTCGACGACGCGCATGCCCACTAAACTGAAAACGCTGATCGCGCATGCCGCGGCCGGGCGCCGCAAGCCGTTCGAGCCCGGGCGCGTCCGCCGTCAGCAGCAATGGCTGCTGTATGGAAGCGGTGTCGCGATCACGATGTTCGTGCTGGTCTGCACGGCACTCGTCGCGCGGCTCGATCTTCAGGATTCGGTCGTGCAGTTCCGATCGGAGTTCCTGGTTCGCAAGGCCGACCTGCTGGCGGAAATGGAAGTGGTCAGGGCACTCCAGAACCGCTACCTCGAAAACATCGAGGTGATAGTGAGGCATGGCCCGGTCGCGTCGCCAGACGCCCGTTCGCGTTTCATCGACGATCGCGGCAGGCTGGTACGCTTCGGGCGGGCCGGGCGTGTGGTGTTCGCTGCATTCGCGGTTCCTTCATCGCTGCAACCGACGCCTCGTTACGCGCCCTTGCTCGGCAAGCTCCTGTCCCAAAGTGAGGTGACCGGCATCGTGCCGCCACAACAGCCCGGCGAGCCGGGAATGGGTAGCTATCTGGTCGACCCGGACGGCAATTTCGTCATCGTTACCGGCTATCCGCTGGTCACGCAGGCGCAGGCGTTGCCGCCCGGCTTCGACATCAAGGCGTTGGCTCGGCAATTGCAACCGGCGCGCGAATACGTGTCGGCGGCCGCCGCGCCGGATTACCGGAAGATCCTGCTCGAGCGGCGCGACGACCCGCTGCTCGGGCGCTCGGTGTTACGGTTCGTGCAGGCCGTGCGCGATGCACAGGGCAAACCGATCGCGTGGTTCATCACCGTCCCGCGCGCAGCGATCGACGAATCTCTTCGTTCATCTTCCGCCGGGAAGGATTACGCGCTGGTCAGCTCGGCCACGAAGGTCTTGACGGGCCGCGAAGCCGATTCCGCGCTGACCGCGCGCGCACTCGACTTTGCGCGTGTCGCCCGCGGCGAGCGAGCGGCGGCCCATCGCGTCGGCATGAATATCGTGATCGGAGACCCGATGCCCGGGTACCGCGAGGTGCTGACCGCGACGATGTCGTGGCGCAGCCTGCTCGACGATGTGGCCGCCCCGCTGGGCACTGCGGTCGGTCTTGCACTGCTCGCGATCGGGACGGTGTGGCTTGCGATCGTCATGTTCGATCGGCGCGCACTGCGTCCGGCCAACCGTCGTGCGATCCGGTTGATCGAAAGCGAGGCGTTGAACCGGGCGTTGATTCGCACGGCGCCGGCCGGGCTCATGCTGCTGTCGCTCGCCAACGGCGAGACGCTGATGCGCAATGACGCTGCGCGCAGACTGGGCGACGCCAGTACGGTTGCTGCGCTCGGCAAGCGGATCTGGCAGGCCTGTCACGGCCGTATCTCTGGCAGCCGCGCGCCGCGCGTCGTCACGCACGAGTTGCCGATCGGGCTTGCCGACGGCAGCGCGAGCTATGTCGCCGTGCAAGTCGCCCGCAGCCGCTATCGCGGCGTCGACGTGCTGCTCTGCACGCTGACCGACATCACCGCACGCAAGCAGATGGAGGACAAGCTGCGCGAGGCCCGCGAAGCCGCCGAGGACGCGAACAAGGCGAAGTCGACGTTCCTCGCGACGATGAGTCACGAGATTCGCACGCCGCTGAACGCGATCGTCGGCAATCTCGAATTGATGGAGCGTGCGCCGTTGCCGCCGGACGAACGGCGGCGCCTTCACACGGTGATGTCGTCGTCGGATGCATTGCTGCGCGTGATCAACGACGTGCTCGACCTGTCGAAGGTCGAATCGAACCAGATGGTGCTCGAGGTCGTGCCGTTCGACTTGCGCGCGGTTGTGCGCGACGTCGCGGCGGTCTTTCATCCGCTCGCCGCGGCCAAGGATCTCACGCTCGAATGCACGATCGATGCGCGGGTGGCGAACGGTTACGTTGGCGACCCGACCCGCCTGCGCCAGATCGTGTCGAACCTCGTCAGCAATGCAATCAAGTTCACCCAGCGCGGCAGCGTGACGATCGACGCGAGGCCGACTGGCACTGCCGGTCACGTGCATGGCGTCGAGATCGTGGTGCGCGACACCGGCATCGGCATTGCGCCGGATGGGCTGCCGACGTTGTTCGACGTTTATGTGCAGACCGATGCGTCGATCTACCGCCGCTTCGGCGGCACCGGGCTCGGACTGCCGCTGTGCCGGCGCCTGGCGCGGCTGATGCAGGGCGACGTGACGGTCGAAACCGCGCCTGGCCGCGGCGCAGCATTCACTGTGTCGCTGCCGCTGCCGGCCGCCTCGCCCGAGGCGTGTGCCGCGTTCGACGAAATGCAAGCCGGCGTCATGCCGTCGACGGCACCCGCGCACCGCGACGCGCCGCTGCGCGTGCTCGTTGCCGAGGACCATCCGGCAAGCCGTGCTCTGCTGCGCGACCAGCTCGACGCGCTGCATTGCGACGCGACGCTCGTCGCGAACGGTGTCGAAGCGATGCGTGCGTATTTTGCGCATCCATTCGACGTGGTGCTGACCGATCTCGGCATGCCCGAACTCGACGGTTTCGCGCTCGCGAATTTCCTTCGCGAGCAGGGCGCGACGGTGCCGGTGATCGCGATGACCGCGCATGCGACCGAAGACGACCGACGGCGCTGCGCGCAGGTCGGCGCGGCGGAAGTCGTACTCAAGCCGCTGTCGATCGATGCGCTCGACGCCGTGTTGCGGCGGCATGCGGGGCGTGGTGCGGCTGTGCAGCCGGATCGCCGCCAATCGATCGCGGTGACCGACGAGATGCGTCAGAAGCTGCACAGTGCGACGTTGCGGTCGCTGGCCATCATCGATGCAGCGCTGGCGGGCGGCGACCTTCAGACGATTCGCGAGGAATTGCACTCGATGCGGGGCGGCTTCGCGCTCGTTGGCGACGCGGTGGCATCAGCCGCATGTGCGCAAATGGAAAAAATAGAAAAAGAAACCGATATCGCCGAATTGCGCATTCGCTGGCCTGCCTTTCAGGTTGAGATTCAGCGCGCGCTCGCGCGATTGTGCGACACCATTAACCCGGACACCGACCGCACGTCATAAGGATCGTGTGGCAACGCCTCCGAATGTCTTCCCGCAAGCGACTTCGGCGAGGCGGCTTTTTCTCGTTCCGTCATCACGCCGGATTTCGCCCGATCGAACGTGTTTTTATTGCGTGCCCCAACGTGCACTGCCGACGTGATCTGGAGCTTGCGCTGCGAACAGCCGCTGCCTTGTCGCGTTGAGCTTCGATCTGTATTTTCGAATCGCCGACTGCCGGCGCGGCATTCCGTCGTGCCCTCGCAATTGGGCTAATTAATATCGAATCGTTAAAAGTCGACGCGTAATCGCGCCGCGCGTCGTGAAATGCGGCCGCCGGATTTCATCGGTGCGATCCCCGCGGATGGTGCGCTGTCGCGGGAAGTGTGAGATTTTCTCGTTTTAGTACTCGTACTAATATTCGGTAAGTCCGTTTAGAACTCGTTCTAATGCTGATATTCGGGCGGGTAAGTAGAATTCAGTGGTCGCCTGCGGTTGTTGTGCTTTGCAAAAAACAGGCGGCAAGCGAATTTGGGTGGTTGCCTCGGTGCGTTACGATCCATGGGGAACATTCGGATACTTGATCAGGTGTCCGGCATGAGACCAAAGGTGAGTGCATGGCCGGTATCCGTTCCGATTCGCCGGATATTTCAGCGTGATTCCATTTGATTCTCGGCATTTGCAGTTTCAGATCACCGGGGATTCTTCTGGTTGTGTGATTTTTCTTCTGCCGGGAGTGGAGCTGACTTTATTCAATATGTTTATGTGGTAATGCGGTGGAATGTCATGATTGAGTGATGCCGCTTTTAATTAATCGTTAATTTTTGGATTAACCTGAAAATGAAAAAACTCGCGATGATGATGTCGGCCGCAGGTCTCGCCCTCGTGGCCATGAACGCGGCGCATGCTTCGGACGGCACGATCACGTTCACCGGCTCCGTGGTCGCATCGACCTGCAAGATCAACGGCGGCACGAACGATCTGACGGTCCCGCTGCCGAAGACGGCAACCAACCAGCTCGCGTCCGCGGGTGCGACCGCAGGCCGTACGCCGTTCAAGCTGTCGCTGTCGGGCTGTACGACCGACAAGACGGAAGACGGCAAGACCATCGAGGCCCCGGTGAAGAAGGTATCGGTGGCGTTCGAACCGGGGCCGAACGTAAACCTCGGGACGGGCCGCCTGAAGCTGACCGGCGCCGATGCAGCACAGAACGTCGAAATCGCGATCCTGAACGACAAGTACGAGCCGATCAAGATCGGTGCGGAAAGCTCGGCCCAGGGCGCGCAGACCGTCGACATCGACACCGCCGAAGGCGGCAGCGGCACGGCGACGCTTCAGTTTGCGGCTCAGTACGTCGCGACGAGCGATAAGGTGTCGGGCGGTTCCGCGAACTCGTTCGTCACGTACTCGCTGGTCTATCCGTAAGCAGTCGATCGCGTGAGGAAGGCACCGGCTGCCGTCAGGCGGCCGGTGAGTGGAAAGGCCGGCGCATCGATGTTGGTCGGCCAGTTCGAACTACTAATCAAGGAGCTGTATCGAAGATGATCGCGAATCGTCCCTACGCAATCCTGCTGGTTCTGATGTCCATGCTGTTCTGCACGAGCGCGCAAGCGAGCGTAACGCTGTCCGGTACGCGCGTCATTTTCGACGGCGGCGAAAGGGAAGTCACGCTCCAGCTCACGAACGATGGGAAGTTGCCGGCGCTCGTACAGGCATGGCTCGACAAAGGCGACGAACGGGCGGCACCGGACACGATCGACGTGCCGTTCGTGATCACGCCGGCGGTCTTTCGCATCGAGCCGGGCAGGGGCCAGACGCTGCGGATCATCCATTCCGGCGAGGCGCTGCCGACAGACAAGGAATCGCTGTTCTGGCTGAACGTGCTCGACGTACCGCCCAAGGCTTCGGCGGGCGACGACGTGAACCGCCTGCAGTTCGCGTTTCGCACGCGAGTCAAGTTGATGTACCGGCCCGCCAAGTTGCCGGGCAATGCGGCCGACGCGCCCGCCCAGCTGAAGTGGAGCGTCGGCACCGACGACGCGCATCGGCCGGTGCTGAAGGTCACCAATCCGAGTGCGTACGTCGTGAATCTGGCCGGTATCGAATTGAGGGTCGCCGGCAAGTCTTTCGAAGTGGCGCTTGGCCATGTGCTTCCGGGCGAAACCGCTTCATTTCCGATCAAGAGCCCGCTCGGGGCGAACTTCTCCGGCGCGAAGGTGTTGTACAGCAGTGTCGACGATTGGGGCGCCAACCATGGTCACGAGGCGACGGTCGGCCAATAAGACTGCTTCAGCACACGCACGGGCTTCACCCAGGCAGCGAGCAATGGATTTCACGCTGTGAATTCCGCAAAACTACGGGAACCTATCAACGATGGAAAAGCGAAACACAGGTGGGCTGGTGGAGAGCACGCCCAAGCTGAAGCCCATTTGCGCGTTGCTTTTCACGATCATAGCCGGATGGCAGGAGGCGGCGCGGGCGACGCAAACCACCGACATCGCAGCGATGCAGACGGCAGACGCAGGGACGATGCAGATCGCGCAAACGGACTTTGCGCAGGTCGAGTTCGAAGGCGGCTTCCTGAACCACGGCGGCGGCGCGATCGACGTCACACGGTATCAACGCGGCAACGTGGTGCGTGCCGGCATGTACAACCCGGACATCTACGTAGATGGCAACTGGATCGGGCGCACGGAGGTGCAGTTCAAGTCGGCGCCGAACACGCCTGACGCGCAGCCGCATTTCGACAAGGCACTGCTCAACCGGATCGGTGTCGATCTGAAACGTCTGCCGGCGGACGTGCGCGAGATGCTCGACCGGGAAGGCGCGAGTTTGCGTATCGGTCAGGTGATCCCGGAAGCGTCCGTCAGCTTCGACTTCAACGACCTTCGGCTCGACCTGAGCATTCCGCAGGTGTCGCTGCTGCGCAAGGCCCGTGGCTACGTGAGTCCGGACCAGTGGACCGAAGGCGTGCCGGTGGCGATGCTCGGCTACAACGCGAACGTATACCACTCGCGCGCCAGCGGCGCGCAGGGCAGCACGCAAGGCTATGTCGGCGTCGACGGCGGGTTCAATTACGGGCGCTGGCACTTCCGCCACAACGGCTCGCTCAACTGGGACGACCGCGGCCGTCGCAAATACGAAAACGCGGCGACCTACGTGCAGCGCGATCTGTCGGCGTGGTCGTCACAGCTCGTGGTTGGCGATACATACACCACCGGCGATCTGTTCGATTCGACGTCGTTCCGCGGCGTGCGCGTGTATTCGGACGACCGCATGCTGCCGGAATCGCAGCGTGGGTATGCGCCGGTCGTGCGCGGCGTCGCGAACACCAACGCGAAGGTCACGGTCTCGCAGAACGGCGTGAAGCTATACGAAACGACGGTCGCGCCCGGCGGCTTCGTGATCGACGACCTTTACCCGACCGGGTACGGCGGCGATCTGCGTGTGGTCGTCACGGAAGCGGACGGGTCCGAGCATTCTTTTTCGGTGCCGTACGCGGCCGTGCCGATGTCGTTGCGACCGGGGCAGCATCGCTACAGCTTCACCGCAGGCGCCGTGCGCAACCTGCCCAATACGACGCCGGTGTTTACGCAGGCGACCTGGCAGCACGGGCTGACGAACACGTTGACCGGCTATGGCGGCGCGACGATCGCGCAAGGCTATCTGTCGGCGATGGCCGGCGCGGTGCTGAACACGTCATGGGGCGCGTTCGGCGTCGACGTGACCCATGCGACGACGAAGATTCCGAACGAGCGGACCTATTCGGGGCAGAGTTTTCGCGTCAGCTACGCGAAGACGGTCGCCGCGACCGGCACGAACGTCGCGATCGCCGCGTACCGCTATTCGACGAACGGCTTCTTTGGTTTGAACGATGCAATGGCGGCGCGCGATCAAGCGAAGGTCAACGTGTCGTCGGCCGCGATCTACCGCCAGCGCAACCGTGCGTCGCTGACGATGAGCCAGCAGCTCGGAGAAAAGGGCGGCAGCCTCAACGTCACCGCGTCGACGGCGACGTACTGGAACCGCAAGGGATCGGATACCGATTTCACGATCGGCTACAGCAATTCATTTCGCAACGTGTCGTACAACGTGTCGGCGACGCGTCAGCGCGATGCGTGGGGCAGCGCGAGCACGCTCTTCTATGCCGGGTTGTCGATTCCGCTCGGGCGTACGCGGCCGGCGACGCTGTCGACCAACTTCAACCACGATTCGCGCGGCTCGACGCAGGTGCAGACGAGCCTCAGCGGTTCGCTCGGCGCCGACAACAACGTGTCGTATGGCGTCAACGTCAACCACAATGCCGCGTCGGGCAACGCGCAGACGAGCGGCGGTGCGAACATCATGTACCGCGGCGCGCTTGCAGAAGTTAACGGCAGCGTCGGCGCGAGCGCCGACTATCAGCAGTTCTCGTTCGGCGCGCGTGGTGCACTGGTCGCTCATCGCGGCGGCATCACGCTGTCGCAGCCTCTTTCGGAAACCTTCGCAATCGTGGAGGCGAAGCATGCGGAAGGCGCGCGCGTCACCAACGCGTCGGGTGTGCGGGTTGACGGCCGAGGTTACGCAATCGTCCCGTACATGACGCCGTTCGCGATGAACGACGTGTCGCTCGATCCGAAGGGATTGTCGACCGACGTCGAACTGAAGGAAACGAGCCAGCGTGTCGCGCCGCTGGCGGGCGCTGTGCCGCTGCTGGTGTTCAAGACCGAGTACGGCCGTTCGGCGGTGATTCGTGCGCGGCAGGCGGATGGTGCGCCGGTGCCGTTCGGAGCGGTCGTTACGGATGCGGCCGGCAAGGACGTCGGCGTGATCGGTCAGGGCGGCAAGCTGCTGGCGCGTGGCCTCGAGGATCGGGGCGAGCTGAAGGTGCAGTGGGAAAAGGACGACGGCACGGCGGTCTGCAATCTGTCGTATTCGCTTCCGGTGCGCAAGCGTGCTAGCGGGTATCAGCCGTTGCAGAGCTTCGAATTGCCTTGTGTCGCGGGCGGCGTTGCGGCGCCCGTGCCCGCCGTATCGCGGCAGCACGCGCCGGCGGCCGGGTAATGCGTCGACGAACTCGCGGGCAGCGGCGCAAACGCCGGCGGGTCTCGACGATACACAACGCCGGTGCAGTCGAGTGCAGCGTCTGCGTCCAGGCAGTAGCCTCGCGAGCCTACAGGATGCCGAGTAATGCGCGGCGGGAAACATAAGCGGATCGACGATACGCGCGAGCGGGCGATGGATCATCGTTGTGCCGCATGGGGGAATGGAGCGCGTCGGCATCGGCGCGTTGCCAGATCAGTCAATCGACGTCGAGCACGAAGGCGATACGCTGGCGTTCAGCGACTCCGCTTACGTCTGCGACGCACTGACCGGTACGAAGACGATCCACTATGCAAGAGCTGTAGCTTCAGGCTGCCGTGCGATCGGTCGGCGTACGAGAGCACGTTGACGGCGACGGTCATCGATTATCAAGTGCTGTATCGCGGCACGCCGATCGCTTCAGGAGCCGATGCGTTCCTGCAGTGCACCCAAAATAGGTTTTTTGTCGGAACGCCAGTGCGACCACTGCCCGGTATTCCAACGTCGATGCGATACGTTCCTGCCGCCGGTGCGTTGGCCCCGGCGAGCGTAATCGGGCGCGCCACAATCGCTTGTTGGCTTGCGCACGGAGTAGCGCACAGCGCGCCCGCATCGGTTCGCCGGTGGGCGAGCGCGAGCGGCGCCCGTGCATCGCAGGCGCTTGCCGCCTGCATTTACCCGTTGCGGAAGATTTCCGCATACGCGCTCAGCGCCGGCACGCCACCGAGATGTGCGTACAGCACTTTCGAGCCCGGTTCGAATTCTCCGAGTCGAACCTTGTCGATCATCGCGTGCATCGATTTGCCTTCGTAGACGGGATCGGTGAGCACGCCTTCCAGCCGTGCGCACAGCCGGATCGCCTCCAGCGTGCCATCGCTGGGCAGACCGTATTCGGGGCCGCCGTAACGCGTGTCGAGCACGACGTCCCGATCGACGATATCGCGGCCAAGCCCAACCAGCTCGGCCGTACGCCGTGCGATGCGCGTGATCTGTTCGCGCGTCTGCTCCGGCTTCGCCGACGCATCGACGCCGATCACGCGATCCGCGCGCCCGTCGGCGGCGAAGCCGACGACCATCCCCGCCTGAGTGCTGCCCGTCACCGAGCAGACCACGACGTAATCGAACTTGAAGCCAAGTTGCGCTTCCTGTTCACGCACTTCCTCCGCGAAGCCGACGAAGCCCAGTCCGCCGAGCGGATGCTCGGAACAGCCGGCCGGAATCGGATACGGCTTCCCGCCCGCCTGCCGCACGCTTTCCATCGCCTCTTCCCAACTGCGGCGAATGCCGATGTCGAAGCCGTCGGACACGAGCCGAACGTCGGCGCCCATCATCCGCGACAACTGGATGTTGCCGACTCGGTCGTACACGGGATCCTCGTAGTTGACCCAGTGCTCCTGCACGAGCACGCATTTCATCCCGAGATGCGCGGCGACGGCGGCCACCTGGCGGGTCTGGTTCGACTGCACGCCGCCGATCGACACGAGCGTGTCGGCGCCTTTCTCCAGTGCGTCGGGGATCAGGTATTCGAGCTTGCGCGTCTTGTTGCCGCCGAAAGCGAGACCGCTGTTGCAGTCCTCACGCTTTGCATACAACTCGACCTTGCCGCCGAGATGCGCGGTGAGGCGTTTGAGCGGCTGAATGGGCGTCGGGCCGAAGGTCAGCGGATAACGGGGGAAGCGTTGCAGGTTCATCGGCAGGGCTCCGGAAGGGTCCAAACGGGTAAGGGGATCGTGCGCGCTCGACCGCCAAGCCGTGCGCCGATGAGCAAAATGATAGGCAGAAGCGCGGGAAATGAGCTTGCGAAATGAATTCGATTGACATACGTTACCGACGACAGCAACGAACTTTGAACAATTTTGATTTGCCCAATTGGAGTTAGACGCAATGAAATTAGGTGACACCAATGCATCCCAGGCCGACGCCGCACCGGCGCTCGATCGTATCGACCGCGCGATCTTGCGGCAGCTGCAGCAGGACGCGTCGATCTCGAACGTCAGCCTCGCGGCGAAAGTGAAGCTGAGCGCGCCGGCGTGCCTGCGGCGCGTCGAGCGGCTGAAGGAAATGGGATTGATCCGCGGCATCGTCGCGTTGCTCGACCCGAAGCCGCTCGGTGCCGGGATGCTCGTCGTGATCGGCTTCGTGCTCGATCGTTCGACGCCGGAGGCGTTCGCCGAATTCGAGAAGGCCGCGCAGCGCGTGTCGGGGTGCGTCGAATGTCACGTGGTGACCGGCGAATTCGATTACTTCATGCTGGTCCGCACGCGCGACAACGAGAGCTTCAACCGCCTGCACGCCGAACAGCTGCTGTACCTGCCCGGTGTGCGGCAGGTACGTTCGTTCATGGTGCTCAAGGAAATTCTGTCCACGCATGCGCTGCCGGTGTAGCGCGTCCGTGACGAAGTGGCTGTGCATGCAGCGCGAGCAGCGGGCACGACGCCACGCCGTGGTGCGAGCGCGGTCGAAGCGATGGGATCGCGCCGACGCTTGCACGGCGCTCCTGAAAGGGCCGGACCGTGGCGCAGCCGGCCGCACATCGCGTTCTTCATCGTCACGACGTCGTGCGACGCGATCGCGTATGCTCGTTCCGTCAGCGGCGACGGCGGCTGCCGTTGCCGATTCAATCGTGTGACGACGGATCAACGAGCGAGGGCATCATGGCAAGACAGACGATGGCGGAATACCTGGCGAAGACGCTTGCGGCAGCGGGCGTCGAGCGCATCTGGGGCGTGACGGGCGACAGCCTGAACGGGTTGTCGTTCAGCCTGAGCCAGCTCGGCACGATCCGCTGGATGCATACGCGGCACGAGGAAAGCGCCGCGTTCGCGGCCGGCGCGGATGCCGCGTCGACCGGGCGGCTCGCCGTGTGCGCGGGCAGCTGCGGCCCCGGGAACCTCCACCTGAT
The DNA here is from genome assembly GCF_001718795.1 of Burkholderia latens. NCBI lineage: Bacteria > Pseudomonadati > Pseudomonadota > Betaproteobacteria > Burkholderiales > Burkholderiaceae > Burkholderia > Burkholderia latens. The sequence continues at coordinate 152,503 of NZ_CP013438.1, forward strand.
CAACGGGCTGTACGACTGCCACCGCAATCACCAGCCGGTGCTCGCGATCGCCGCTCACATTCCGTCGACCGAGATCGGCCTCGGCTACTTCCAGGAAACCCATCCGCAGGAACTCTTCCGCGAGTGCAGTCACTTCGCGGAGCTCGTAACCAACGCGTCGCAATTCCCGCGCGTGCTCGCGCGTGCGATGCGTACCGCGATCGACGAACGCGGTGTCGCGGTGATCGTGCTGCCGGGCGACGTCGCGCTCGGCGACGGGCCGGAAGAAGCGCCTGCGTGGAGCGAATCGGCGCCGCCGTCGATCGTGCCGGCGGATGCCGATCTCGACCGGCTCGCGGCGCTGCTCAACGGCTCGGACGCGGTCACGCTGCTGTGCGGCAGCGGCACGCAGGGCGCGCACGACGAAGTCGTCGCGCTGGCGGATACGCTCGGCGCGCCGGTCGTGCATGCGCTGCGCGGCAAGCAGTTCGTCGAATGGGACAACCCGTTCGACGTCGGGATGACGGGGCTGATCGGTTTCAGCTCCGGCTATCACGCGATGGAATCGTGCGACACGCTGTTGATGCTCGGCACGGACTTCCCGTACCGGCCGTTTTATCCGACTCACGCGAAGGTCGCGCAAATCGACTGGAAGGGCTCGCAGCTCGGGCACCGCGCGCCGCTTGCGTTGGGCCTCGTCGGCACCGTGAAGGAAACGATCGCGGCGCTGCTGCCGCGCCTCACGCGCAAGACGCAGCGGCGCTTCCTCGAGAACGCGCTGAAGCACTACGCGGCCGCGCGCAAGGGCCTCGACGATCTCGCGGTGGCCGAGCCGCCGGGCCGCGCGATCCATCCGCAGTACCTGACGAAGATCGTCGACGAAGTCGCGGCCGACGACGCGATCTTCACGGCCGACGTCGGCACGCCGACGCTGTGGGCTGCGCGCTATCTGACGATGAACGGCAAACGCCAGCTGCACGGCTCGTTCAATCACGGCTCGATGGCGAACGCGATGCCGCAGGCGCTCGGCGCGCAGGGCGCGCATCCGGGGCGGCAGGTCGTATCGCTGTCGGGCGACGGCGGACTGTCGATGTTGCTCGGCGACCTGCTCACCGCACGCCAGCTGAAGTTGCCGATCAAGATCGTCGTGTACAACAACAGCCTGCTCGGCTTCGTGTCGATGGAGCTGAAGGCGGCCGGCTATCTCGACACGAACGTCGATTTGAGCCCGACCGACTTCGCGGCGATCGCGAAAGGCGCGGGGATCTTCAGCGTGCGCGTCGAACATTCGGAGAACGTCGAGCATGCGCTGCGCACCGCGTTCGCGCACGACGGGCCGGCAGTCGTCGACGTCGTCACGTCGAAGTACGAACTCGCGATGCCGCCGAAGATCGAGCTCGCGCATGCGAAGGGCTTCAGCCTGTTCATGCTGCGCGCGATCCTGAGCGGGCGCGGCGACGAGATCGTCGAACTCGCTCGGACCAACTTGCGGTGACGTTGCCGGGCAGCGCGGCCGCTGGGCTCATGGCCGCAGTTTCGCCCGCCGCCCGGACATCCTGCACGCAACGCAATCCGTGACAATCTTCACGTCGCGTTAAGTTTGCATTTCCTAGAATCGATTGATCGCCGCCTGCTGCGGCGCAATGGTTCGTCCAGGAGGATGCACGTGAGAACACCCCGTGTCGTCGAAACGCCGTTCCCGTCAGTCGTTGGCACGCCGGAGCCGGACGCGAAAACGCGCAAGGGGGGCCGATGACCTGGCCGAATGCGGTGCGCGTGTCGGCATTGTTCGTACGCGAGTGGGTCGGCCGCCCGGCAGCGGTCGGGGCGTTGTGCCCGAGTTCGCGGCATCTGGCGCGCGCAATGGCCGAAGCGGTGCCTGACGGCGACGGCCTCGTCGTCGAACTGGGAGGCGGCACGGGTGCGATCACCGCCGCGTTGCTCGAACGCGGCGTCGCGCCGCGGCGCCTGGTCGTGGTGGAACGCTCGCCCGCGTTCGTCCGGCATCTGCGCCGACGTTTTCCCGCCATCACGGTCTTGGCCGGGGACGCCCGACAACTCGCGCGATTGCTGCCGCCGGATGCGCGGGTCGATGCGATCGTGTCGTGCCTGCCGTTGCGCACGCTGCCGCGCGACGACGTGACGGCGATCGTCGATCAATGTCGTCGCGTGTTGTCGGCCGACGGCGTCATGATTCAGTTCACGTACGATTTGCGTCCGCCCGGACGTCGTCCGCTCGGTAATCCGGCATTTGCCGCCGCCGCCAGCCGCATCGTATGGGCAAATATTCCGCCTGCACGCATCGTCACGATGCACGCGGTCGCGATTGAAGAACCGGTGTGAGCGGCCGCGCCGCGCTTTTGTCGCTCGACTGGGCGGGGCCGACCGCTATTTCGTCGCGAGCACGCATGCAAGAGGATGCGACGGCGTTCCGTTGCGCTGCACGGCCACCGACACGAAACCGGCTTCGGTCATCAGCCGCGCGAGCTTTTCCGGCCGATGGGCATCGTAAGGCGCCCGATCGATGTCGCGGACGGTGATCGCGACGATCCCGTCGCGCCGGACGACGCGGCGCAATTCGGTCAGGCCGCGCATCGGAGCGCGCCAGAAATAGATGCAGTTGATCGAAAACGCCTTGTCGAAAGTACCGTCCGCGAACGGCAGCGCGTCGACGGAGCCGAGTGCGAGGCGCACGCGCCCCTGCTCGATGGTCGCCTGATTCAGACGCTTTGCCGCGGCAAGCATGGTCAGCGAGTGGTCGACGCCGGCGATCCGGCATGACGGGGCCATGTCGGCGGCGAGCTTGATTGCGTCGCCGGGCCCGAAGCCGACTTCAAGGACCCGATCGCTGTCGCCGAGGGACAACAGCGATAACGTCCACACGTTGTCCAGCCGATTGTGCCGACGCATGATCCCGCCGGCGATACGCCCGGCCAGGCCGCGCGGCAGTCCGGATTGCCCGAGGTGAGTCGTCATGGTCGTCCCCCTTTGCCGCGAATGGGGAGCAAGCGACGTGCCGCTTTCGGCAAGCGCCTGGAGCGGATCGCCGAATGGGCGCGCATCGCGCGCACCGTCGTGCAGGCGGCGACGTGACCGCGCGCGCCCGCGGAGCGACGCGGCATCCGCGTCCGGTTGGCGGCCGATCTTGTATCGCTCGGCGCGGCGACGGTCGGCGAGGCAGTGGCGACGGCGGCTTCGCGCATGCGCGCGACGTACGATCCGCCACCTGCGCGTCGCCCGCCATCGTGCACGCTTGCAAGCAGCCGAATCGCCCGTTCGCGCGCCGCCGAACGACGGCCCTTGCATCGCATGCCGTTTTTTGCACCGCAACGCCGTTTTTTTGCACGGTATTTAGGGCGTGCTTTCTAAGCTGCCGGTGTGTCCAACAGCCGGGGAAGCCTTCCCTCCAGCACCATGACCGCAATGGATCCCGGACCCGCATCCGACGTCGCCGGCCGCCATGTGCCGGTCGGCGCCGGCCGCCTCGTCGTCCCGCTGCCGCGCCCGTCGCGCCTGCAGATGTCCGTCACGCTGACCGCTGATGCCGGCCTGCGCGCGCCCGCCCGGCTGGCGGCGCTGCTGCATTCGCCGCTCGGTGTGTACGTCGCCTGTGCGCACGTCGTGCGCGATTCGGTCCACGTGCAATTCGACATCGCGCCGCAGGATCTCGGCTTCACGCTGCATACGCTGATCGCGCAACAGGCCGGTGCGTTGATCGGGCGGGTCGCGTGCGCGTCGGCGTCCGGCCCCCAACGCATCTCGGACGAGGCACGCTGATTGCTCATACGATCCGCCGTCGCTTCACCGGCTGCCGCGCTGTCCGTCGGCCGGGGCGGCGGACGTTTGTGCGCCGCGTCGTACGCGGCGCTGGCCTTCGACAAGGAGGATCCATGTACCTCACAGAAGAAGTACACACCGCGCGCCCCGCCAGCCGTCGCGTGCGCGTGGTGACGCTGCCGTCGAGCAGACAGCTTGCCCGGCAGTTGCTGGTGACGGTTCGCGCGGCGGACGTGCTGCTGCGCCAGGCGATCCGGTTGCCGGATCGTCATCAATGGTCGGTCGACATCGAACGTGTCGAGGCGGCCGGCGGCCCGCTGGCCGCGTGGGATTCGCACGTGACGTTCCGCGTCGCGAAGGTGTTCGCGCCGACGGTCGACGAGAATGCGCGCGCCGGCGACACCGATCAGGTCGGAGTCGAGATCCGGCTGTTCCTGCCCGAGCAGGCGTATATGGGCGAGCAGCGCGTCGGCATCTTCGGCCGGCGGCACGGCAACCGGTTCGGCGCGACGCTGTCGGTGACGGCAGGCTCCGGTTGGGGCGGCCGCCGCAACGAATGCATTCCGGCCGCCGGGCGGCACGTGCACGGCGACACGCTGGAAGCGCTCGTCGACACGGTGGCGGGTATCGTCAACGCCGCGTTGCTGACGGCCGGCCGTTCGCAACCCGGTGGTTCGTGACGACGCACGCGGCGCGTGCCCGAGCGCGGTTCACGCGTCGCTGGCCTGGCCGGTTTGCCGTTGCAGGTCTTCCATCAGTTGTTCCGCGAGAAAGTCGCACGGCGGGCGCTTCGATTTCGTGCTGCGCGCGAGGATCAGTTCGAGTGGCGGCAGATCGGGGAGCCCGTGCGAGCGGCCGAGCATCGACAACTGCGCGGGAATCGCGCAGCGTGCAAGCGGCGCGACGGCCAGGCCGGCCTCGACCATGCTGAGCAGCCCGAGCAGGCTCGGGCTTTCATACGAAGTCCGGAACGGCAGCTTCGCGCGTTCGAGGCTGCGGATCGCATTCTCGCGCGCGACGCTGCCCGGCATGAACACCGCGATCGGCAACGGCCGTTCTTCCCACACGCGCGGGCCGTTCGTCATCGCGGCCCACGCCATCGGCTCGTGGCGGATGAAGTCGCCGGACAACCCCTTGATGCGCGTGCCGCACACGAGATCGACGGTGCCGTCCTTCAACAGCGGCGCGAGCGCGCTGCTCGGCAGCCCGATCACCTGGATCTCGACCTTCGGATAGGTCGCCGAAAACTTCTTCAGCACCGACGGCAGCAGCGACGACGCGTAGTCGTCCGGCACGCCGATGACCACCTTGCCGGTCACTTCCGGCCGCACGACGGCCGCCCATGCTTCGTCGCGCAGTGCCAGCATTCGTCTGGCGAATCCCAACAGCACCTCGCCTTCGCGCGTCAGCACGATGCTGCGCGGCTTGCGCACGAACAGCGGGCGGCCGATCGCGTCCTCGAGGCTCTTGATCTGCATGCTCACGGCGGACTGCGAGCGGTTCACCGCCTCGGCGGCGCGGGTCATGTTGCCGGTTTCCGCGACGGCGACGACGGTGGCCAGCACGTCGTGATCGAGCATCTTCATCGGTATCAGGAAAACTGAATGTAACGATCAGCATTATGCGTTTTTATTGTCGCTGTGTGTCTGCCATAGTGGAATCAAGCCGGCCCGTATCGCTCGATGCGGCGCGGCAATCGCGCCGGCCTGCCAGGCGGGCAGCGTTGAACAGAGAAGAGTGGTGTACCGATGATCGATCATCCGTTGCGCGCCGCGCTGGCCGCGGAATTGCATGCCAGGCCATTCCTGCGGATCGCCGAAGCCGTGTCGCTCACGCATTACGCGATCTACACGGACGGCCAACCTGACATCCATGAAACGCTGCTGCAAGCGCTGTGCCGCGACACCGGCATGGCCGCGCCGCACGAAGGGGCGACTCACTACGCAGCGCAGTCGCCGTGCGGCTGGCACCTGAAGTGGGAGCGCCACACCGAATTCTCGACCTTCACGTTCGTTGCGCCGCGCCGCGACACCGGCTATTTCGACGATCTGGCGATCGAAGGGATTCCGGCCGCGTGGTTCGCGCGGCTCGCGGGCATTCGTTTCGTCGCGGTGCGGATGGAACTGTTGTCCGGCGACGCTGCACGGCTCGTGTGCGCAGACCTGCGCCGCTGGATCGACGGGCCCGCACTCGTCGGCAGCAACGTGCTCGGCGGCGGCAAGGTGTTCTGCGATTGGCACGTGCGCGACGACGGGTTCATGCGCTTTCTCGTGGTCGACGACGATTTTCGCGAGGAACAGGGCGGCCGTCTGCTGCAGCGTCTCCATGAGATCGAGACGTACCGGATGATGGCGCTGCTCGCGCTGCCGGTCGCGCGGCAGATGAGCCGCGAACTCGACGAGATCCATGCGGCGCTGCACGCGCTGATGCAGAGGATGGACGCGAGCGGCGCCGACGGCGACGACGCGGCGTTGCTCGTGAAGCTCACGCATCTCGCGGTGCGGGTCGAGGCGTTGTCGGGCGCCGGCGGCCGCTTCAGCGCGTCGCGCGCATACGAGAAGCTGGTGCTGGCACGCATCCATGAGTTGCGCGAGGAGCGCATCGAAGGGATGCCGACGATTGCGGAATTCATGGAGCGGCGTTTCGCGCCGGCCATGGAAACGTGCCGCAGCGTGTGGGCGCGGCACGAGCAGATCGCCGCGCGAATCGCCCGCGCGGTCGACCTGCTGCGCACACGCGTGAATCTCGCGCAGGAAAAGGACGTGACGCGGCTGCTGGCCGGCATGGAGCGCACCGCGCGCAATCAGCTCCATCTTCAGCACGCGGTCGAAGGGCTGTCGGTGGCGGCCATTTCGTACTACGTGCTGTCGCTCGCGACCGCGGCATTCAAGGCGCTGCACGTGATGAACCTGCCGGTCGATCCCGAACTGGCCGAAGGCCTGCTGATTGCGCCGGTGGTGTTCGCGGTGATTCACATCACGCGGCGCACGCGCGCGCAACTCGCGCACGCGGAAGCGGCGCATGAGCGCGCTTGCGCGCCGGCCGTGCACGCGGCGGCGATGAAGCAGGCAAGTTAGAACATCAACGACATATCGAAAGGAGTGGAGATGACTTTTTCGCCAGCACAAGCCGAGTTTTTCACCGGCCTCGATGCATTCGATCAAACGGTTCGGGATGAATCCGGCGTGCCGGAAGAAGCGTACGTGACGTCGTATCAGGCGGTGCTGCAGGAGCCGATGACGTCGCTCGTCGGCGGGACGATGGATCGGCCGGAAGTCGCGGCGGTGGCGATTCTCGGGTACAACTGACGCGCGTCGGCTGCACGGCGATTCAACATCGTGCGGTGCGCCGCGCGAGTCGCGTGCCGGGCGCCGGCGCAGCACGCATCGTGTCGGCGGTGTGGCCGGCCTGCGTTCTTTCGCTATCGGATGGTGTTCTGGTTGCGGCGCGATTGCCGCGCTGCGCGGCGGCGGCGCGCAGCGCGCCCGTTCGTGCCTGCGTTGCTGCGCTTGCACGATGCTTCCCCGGTGCGGCGACGTTCGGCGGCCGATTGTGCGGGATATCGGCGTCAATCCTCGCACGCATCGAGTACCGAGCCGGCCTGCGGTCACAACGAATGCCCGGCATTCGTTCGTCGCCGGCCACGTGCCGTCGTTCCAGCGCCTATCATGTATGAAGCCCGCCGCGCGCCGGGATGGTCGCGCGCGTGGCGAAACGCATGCGCGAACGAAGGGGGCAGTCATGATCGATCGCGACAACGTATTCGCGGGCTCGATTCCGGCGTTCTATGACACGCTGATGGTCCCGCTGATCTTTGACGGGTATGCGGCCGACGTGGCCGCGCTCGTCGCCGGATTTGCGCCGCGCACGGTGCTCGAAACGGCGGCCGGCAGCGGCGCGGTCACGCGGTTGCTCGCGCCGCGGCTCGGCCCCGATGCACACTACGTGGTGACCGACCTCAACCAGTCGATGCTCGACTACGCAGTCACCAGGCAAGCGCCCGACGGCCGTATCGAATGGCTGCAGGCGGACGCGCTCGCGCTGCCGTTCGACGATGCGTCGTTCGACGTCGTCTGCTGTCAGTTCGGCGCGATGTTCTTTCCCGACCGGGTGGCGGGCTACACCGAGGCGCGGCGCGTGCTGGCGCCGCACGGGCACTTCGTCTTCAGCGTCTGGGACCGCATCGACGAAAACGCGTTCGCCGACGAAATCACCGCGGCGATCGCCGCGCTGTTTCCGCACGACCCGCCGCGATTCCTCGCCCGCACGCCGCACGGCTATCACGATGTCGTGCTGATCCGCGACGAGTTGCATCGCGCAGGTTTCATCGACGTCGATATCACGACGCGCGAGAAAACGAGCCGGGCGCCATCCGCGCGCGATGCCGCAACCGCTTATTGTCGAGGCACGCCGCTATACGACGAAATCGTGTCGCGCGATCCCGCGCTGGTTCAGCTCGCGATGGATCGCGCGACGGAAGCGATTGCGGCGCGCCACGGCGACGGGCCGGTGGCCGGCAACATCCAGGCGCACGTGATCGTCGCGGCCGGATGACGGTGCGCCGGTTGCGGATGCCAAATCCGCGCGACCGCATCGGTCGCGGATCTAGCCAACCGCCCGGTCAATCGACCGAGCGCATTGCGTGACGCAGCTCCTGATAGCTGCGCAGGCCCGTCACACCGAGTTCGCGGCCGATTCCGCTGAGCCCGAAGCCGCCCCAGCACACATGCGGATAGATGAGTTGCGGCGCATTGATCCACACGAGTCCGGCACGCACGCGCACCTGGAACCGTTTCGCCGCCGCCGCATCGCGCGTGACGACGGTTGCGACGAGCCCATAGCGCGTGTCGTTCGCGAGCGAGATCGCTTCGTCATCGGTGCGGAACGACTTCACGCACGCGACCGGCCCGAACACTTCGTCCGTCCACAGCAGGTTGTCGGCTGCCGGTTCCGCGATCACGACGGGCGCCATGAAGAAGCCGTCGCCGCCGGCGTCGGCAACGCGGCCGCTGAACGCGACGCGCGCGCCCGCCGCGATCCCTTGCGCGACCATCGACTCGACGCGCGTGCGCTGCGCGGCCGAAATCATCGGCCCCATCGCAACCTGCTCGGTGGCGGGCGGCGCGACGACGAGCGCGCGCACGGCCGTTTCGAATGCGGCCATGAAACTGCGGTACAGGCTGTCGTGGACGAGGATGCGCGCGGTCGCCGAACACATCTGGCCCGCGTTCGTGAACGCGCCGGCGACGGCGAGCGACACCGCGACGTCGAGATCGGCGTCGTCGCGCACGATCAGCGACGACTTGCCGCCGAGCTCGAGCGTCACACGCTTCATGTCGTCGGCCGCTGCCCGCATCACCTTGCGACCTGCGGCCGTGCTGCCGGTAAACGAAATCTTGTCGATCAGCGGATGCGCGGTCAGCGCCGCGCCGACCTCGGCGCCGCCATTGACGACGTTGACAACACCGGCGGGCACGCCGGCTTCGGCGATCAGGTCGAGCAGCGCGCGCTCGGCAGGCGACGTCAGTTCGGACGGCTTCAGCACGACCGTGCAGCCGGCGGCAAGCGCGGGCGCGAGCTTCCACGCGGTCGTGACCATCGGGAAGTTCCACGGCACGATCAGCGCGGCAACGCCGACCGCGTCGTGGAAGCGTTCGGCAGCGAACGCGTCGTTCGGCAGCGCGACCGGTTCGGCCGCGAACAGCGCGGCGTCTTCGCACAGCGTCGCGTAGTAAGCGAACGTCGCGGCAACGTCGCCGACGTCCGCATCGGCTTCGAACGGCGGCTTGCCGCTGACCTGCATCTGCAGCGCCGCGAGGTGCGTGCGATTGGCTTCGACGCGTTCGGCGATCTTCGCGAGCAGCCGGCCGCGCTCGGCAGGCGGCGTGTCGCGCCAGCCGGCACATGCGTCGCGCGCGGCGCGGACCGCGGCGTCGACGTGCGCGGCCGTCGCGAACTCCTGCCAGCCGATCGTCTCGCCGGTCGACGCGTTGAAGATGGGCGCGCGGGCCTCGTCCGAATGCGTGCGCACGGGTTTGCCGGCAATGTGTGCGGCGGGCAGCACGCGCGTCGCTGCGGAAGGTGAAAGCTCGGAAGCAGACATGACGATGTTCCTGTCGGACGAATGGAGGGTTCAGCGGTACGCGACGCCGGGCATCACGCAGAGCATTTCGAAAGCGAGGTTCGCACCGACGAGCGCGGTGGTGCCGGTCGGATCGTACGGCGGCGATACTTCGACGAGATCCGCGCCGACGATGTTCAGCCCTTTCATGCCGCGAATGATCTCGAGACCCTGCTGCACCGACAGCCCACCGATTTCCGGCGTGCCGGTGCCGGGCGCGAACGACGGATCGAGGCCGTCGATGTCGAAGCTGAGATAGACGGGCGTGTCGCCGACGCGTTCGCGCACTTGCGCCATCAGCGGCGCGAGCGACGTGTTCCAGCATTGTTCGGCCTGTACGACCGTGAAGCCCTGCGCGCGGCACCAGTCGAAGTCGTCCGCGTGGTAGCCGGTGCCGCGCAGGCCGATCTGCGTGACCTTGTCACATTGCAGCAGCCCGTCCTCGACCGCGCGGCGGAACGGCGTGCCGTGCGCGATCTTCTCTCCGAACATCGTGTCGTTGACGTCCGCATGTGCGTCGACGTGCACGACCGCGACCCTGCCGTACTTGCGGTGCAGCGCGCGCAGGATCGGCCACGCGATCGTGTGGTCGCCGCCGAGCGTGATCGGCCGGCAGCCGTTCGCGACGATCTCGTCGTACGCTTGCTCGATGCGGCGTACCGAATCCTTCAGATCGTACGGGTTGGTCGCGACGTCGCCGATATCGGCGACTTGCAGCGAATCGAACGGTGCGGCGCGCGTCGCCATGTTGTAAGGGCGCAGCAGCACGGATTCGGTGCGGATCTGGCGCGGGCCGAAGCGGGCCCCGGAGCGGTTCGACGTGCCGAGGTCGAGCGGCACGCCGACGAAGCATACGTCGAGGCCGTCGGCCGTCGCGGCTTGCGGCAGCCGCATCATCGTGGCAATGCCGCCGAAGCGCGGCATCTCGTTGCCGCCCGTCGGCTGGTTCAATTCCCGGTGCATGAGCCGTCTCCTCGTTGGCTGAAAAGCGATTGCCGATGGTAGTGGAGAAGGTGAGCGGGAAGATTTCGAAGTCGCAACGTTTACATCGACGAGGCTCGATGCGAGCGGCGTTGCCGCATCGGCGCGGTGCGCGCGTCAGCGGGCAACAAACGCGATCATCCGGCGATGGCGGGCGGCGCGCCCGCGGCATCGTGCGCCGCGTTGGCCTGAAATGCCGGCGCCGTCGAGCCCCATGCGGCGAGCTCGCGCTTCGTGCGCACGCCGAGCTTCGCGAATGCGCGCTTCACGTATGACTCGGCCGTCGCCACGCGCACGCCGAGGATGGCGGCGGTTTCCGGCACGGTCTTGCCGGAGATCAGATGCTTGCAGGTTTCATATTCGCGCCTGGACAGCTTGATGTTGTCGGCCGCGATCCGCGCATCGAATTGCGCAAGCGGGTGCGCTTCGGGCGTGGGATGCGCGACGCGCCGCGCGGCGGTGGTCGACGCATGCAGTTCGAGCAGCGGGAACAGCACGTCGCTGATGCTGCGAAAGCGGTTCATTTCGGCGAGCGTGAACGGCGGCCGGTCGCGGCCGCGTTCCAGCGCGATCGAGTGCTGCGCGTAGCGGGTGCCGCGCGCGAGCACGCATTCGTGGCCGATGCGCACGTCGTCGAATATCCGCTGCCGGAATTCGCCGGGCGGGATCGCGGCGATGTCGCGCACGACGAGCATCGTGCCGGTCTTGCCGCGCAAGCCCGCGAACAGCGGATCGCTGTCGAGGAAGCGCTCGTAATAGAGCGTCATCACGTCGGAGATTTCGGCGGTCGCGGTGCCGATGCCGCTGCTGCCGATCCATTCGCAGCGATAGCCGGTCGGCATCGAGCCGTCGACGCGCGAACGTTCGACGTGCGCGACGTCGAGCGGCACGACTTCGTTCAGCAATTGCGTGAGGCGCGGCACGAAGTGCGGCGTGCCGACCGTCTCGATCAGTTCGCCGAGCGCCTTGAACGACACGTTGAAACGGTCGGCGTCGCGGTGGAAGGGGTTCACGTCGAGCAGCATGCGGTTCCCCGGTGAAAATCGGGCGCGATTCTAGCGGGTGCGGCTTCGAACGTCAGTAGGGGGAAATACCGGCACGTCCGGCTCCAGCTCGATCGCGCCCGAAAAACGCGGTTTGTCCCCCCCGAAGGGGGGCATACCGGCGCAGTGTAAATCAGTAACTTTGTCTCTGCTTTCTTCAATCGAGAGACAACGATCCAGATGACCAAACTGATCAAGGACATCCTGCCGCTCGGCGCAGGCATCGGCGAATTCACGAAGCTCGACTTCGGGATGGACGAGAGCGACTGGCGCGCGGCCGAAGGCAAGAGCGGCAATTACGTCATCGGCTGGTGGGAAGGCAAGGCGGGCTCGGTGGAGTTCCCGGAAACTGCCGCGGACGAGGCGGTGTGGCTCGTAGAGGGACGTATCGCGCTGACCGACGTCGAGGGCAATCGCAAGGAATTCACGCCGGGCCACGGCTATCTGCTGCCGGCCGGTTTCGCGGGCCGCTGGGAGACGATCGAGGACGCGAAGAAGTTCTACGTGCTGCTCGAGAAGTCGTGAGCGAGGAGCTGCCGCGTGTGCGCCGTCGTCGGTTCGACGCGGCCAGTGCGCGGCGGCGGCCGCAGTTGCAGCGTCGATCGAGCGCAAGCGGCGTCGGCCGCGTTTCGGGGGACGCCACGCATCGCGGTGTGCGGTGCACGCGCGTCGATCATCGGAAAGGGCGGGGAACATGGAAATGGAAGTCAACGAAGCAACACGGGCCGCACCGGCTCACGCGCCGGCCACGCGCCGGGCGCCGGTTACGCTGAGTGCGGCCGACGCGCTCGCGAACACGAAGCTGTTCCCGTACTGGCTCGACAACCCGGCCGCGCCGGCGGCGGAACCGGAACTCGTCGGCGACGTGACGGCCGACCTGCTGATCGTCGGCGGCGGCTTCACCGGACTGTGGGCGGCCGTGCAGGCGAAGGAACAGATGCCGCACCTGAACGTGGTGCTGATCGAGGCCGGCAAGGTGGCGCACGGCGCATCGGGCCGCGCGGGCGGGATCATCTCGACGTCGGTGATGCATGGGCTGCCGAACGCGGTGCGCGTGTTTCCGAACGACATCGCGCAACTCGAGGAATTCGGCCATCGCAACCTCGACGGTTTCGAGGACACGCTGAAGCGCTACGACATCGACGCCGACATCGAGTGGAACGGCGAGATGACGGTTGCGGTGGATCCCGAGCACGTCGCGCACCTGAAGGGCGACTACGACCTGCATCGCGAATACGGGCACGACGTCGTGCTGCTGAACCGCGAAGAAACGCTCGAGCAACTGAATTCGCCGCTGTTCGCGGGCGCGCTGTGGTCGCGCAACCGCAGCGGCATCGTGCATCCGGCGAAGCTCGCCTGGGGGCTCAAGCGGGCTGCGCTGCAACTCGGCGTGAAGCTGTACGAGAACACGCCGTTGACGACCGTGGCCGATGAAGGCAGCACCGTCTACGTGACGACGCCGAAGGGCAGCGTGCGCGCGCCGCGCGTCGTGTTCGGCAGCGGCACCGCGAAGGTCGGCATTGCCGACATCAATCGTCGCGTGATGCAGGTGCGCGACCACGTGCTCGCGACCGAGCCGCTCACCGACGAGCAGCTCGCGCGGATCGGCTGGCAGAACCGCCAGGGCGTGTACGACACGCGCACGCAGCTCAACTATTTCCGGCTGACGAAGCACAACAACATCATCTTCGGCGGGCTCGTCAGCTATCACTTCGACGGCGATCCGGAGCCGCATCAGGACGGCCGGCGCGAAACCTACTACCGGCTCGCGGAAGCGTTCTACCGCACGTTCCCGCAGTTGGGCGACGTGCGCTTCTCGCATGCGTGGGGCGGCCCGATCGACTATTGCTCGCGCGGCTCGGTGTTCGCGAAGCGCTATCTCGGCGGCAAGGCCGTGTTCGTCGCCGGCTATACGGGCTTCGGCGTCGCGGCGAGCCGGTTCGGCGCGTTCATGGGGCTGAACATCCTGTTCGATCGCGACAGTCCGGAGCGCAAGCTCGACATCGCGAACCAGAGCCCGAGCTACATCCCGCCCGAGCCGGTGCGCTGGGTCGCCGCGAAGATCACGTTCCACGCGTTCGACGGCGCGGATGCCGAAGGCGGCTGGAAGCGCGCGTGGATCAACGGGATCAAGGCGATGGGCTTCCCGATGTAAGCGACGGTCGTCGGTGAACGACGAGTATGGCGTGTGCCGTTGCCGATGGCGGCGCGCGTCCGGTCCGGTCCATCGGCGAGCGCGGCCGGGTATCGCGCCGGCCCGACAACGCGCGCATGCGCAGCGGTTTGAAGCATGTTCTCGAATACCACCGATCTCGACCTCCGGCTCATCCGGGTCTTTCTGGCCGTCGTCGACGCGCGCGGCATCACCGCCGCCGAAGCGTCGCTCGGCGTGCGGCAATCGACGATCAGCACGCAGCTGTCCGCACTCGAAGCCCGCGTCGGCTTCAAACTGTGCGATCGCGGCCGCGGCGGCTTTCGGTTGACGTCGAAGGGCGAACGGTTCGCGGCCACCGCGCGCACGCTGGTCGCCGCGACGTCCGAGTTCGTTGCACGCGTGCGCGACATCGACCGCAAGCTGGTCGGCACGCTGTCGATCGGCCTGATCGGCCAGGCGCCGCTGGTCGAGAACGCCCGCGTGGCCGACGCGATCGGCGCGTTCCGCAAGCGCGACCAGGCCGTCACGTTCGCGATGAAGGTTGCGTCGCCGCAGGAGCTGGAGGAAAGCCTCGTCAACAATCAGCTCGATCTCGCGATCGGCTACTTCTGGCATCGCGTGCCGGGCCTCGACTACACGCCGCTGTTTACCGAGGAGCAGGTGATCTACTGCGGCCGCGGGCATCCGCTTTTTCATGCGGCGCGCCCGGTGTCGGCGGACGACCTCCAGGCGCACGACTGGGTTTGGCGCACGTATCCGGTGCCGGAGGAGCAGTATCCGCTGCCGGAGCGGCGCGTGACCGCGAGCGCGGACAGCATCGAAGCCGCGACGATCCTGATCCTGTCGGGCGGGCATCTCGGCTACCTGCCCGCACACTACGCGGAGCCGTTCGAACAGCGCGGCCTCGTGAAGGCCGTCGGGCGCGACACGTTCAGTTTCGACGTACCGCTGCATCTCGCGATGAAGCGCAGTACGAACGGCAAGCCGATCGTCGACGCGTTCCGCGAGGACCTGCTGCGCGCGTTCAACGTCAAGACGGCGGCGCTCGCCGCGTAGCGCGGCGCGGCGCACTGCGTTGCGACGCGCGGGCGGTGAGCGGTGAGCCATGCGCGGCGCTGTCGGTCTATCGGCCGCGCGGCTTACACGGCTGTGCGTTCGTCGCGATATCCGTTCTTGCCGTCGAAGATCTCCTTCAGTGCGGCGCGCAGTACCACCGGATCGTGGTCGCCGGGTGCGAGATGGATCACGTAACGCGTGTTGCCGTCGAGCCGCGCGGCGGTGCGTTCATCGAGTTCGACTTCGAGCGTGTTGCCCGTCAGCCGCACCGACAGATCCTGCACGTGCGCGGTGAGCTGGTCGCGCACCATCACCTCGATCGTCGAGTCGTCCGGAAAGCGCAGCAGCGAGAAGCAATAGTCTTGCTTTGGATCGTGGCAATAGATGTTCGCGCAACTTTCGTCGTCGTCGACGTCGAACGTTGCAGCACCGACGGTCGCGTGTAGTTCCATGATGTTTCTCTCGATGTGGGTTATCGGGGCGGCGCGGGCCCCGCTTCGACATGACGATGCGCGTCGCGCGCTGCGGACCCGGCCGAAACGCGCGCGCGACGCGGACGGCCCGCCGCAGCCGGTTGTCGCGCGCCGTGCGCGTTCGTCGCGTGCCCGACGCGCAGCTCGCGATTCTCAGCGCGTCAGCGTCACGAACAGATAACCGGCATACCCGGCGCCGTTCGCGAGCAGCGCCCAGATCGCCAGCCCGCGCGCACGCGCATTGACGCGCAGCCAGACCGCCGCGGCGAGCGTGATGACCACGCCGGTCAACACTTCCGGGCGCGGCTCCCACGGCGTCAGCATGATGCCGATCGCCGGCAGCAGCGTGCCCTGGAATACCATCGCGCCGGTGATGTTGCCGAACGCGAGCGTGTCCTTCCGACGGCGGATCCACAGCACGCTGTTGACCTTCTCCGGCAACTCCGTCGCGATCGGCACGATGATCAGCGACAGCAGCAGCGCCGAGATGCCGAGCAGATGCGACACGCCCTCGACGCCGTGAATGAAGCCCTTCGCACCGCCGACGAGCAGCGCGACGCCGATTGCGAGCTGCAGCGCAATGGTCGCAAGGTTCGTCGGCAGCCCGACGCGTGACAGGAACATCGCGTGCGGCGCTTCGGTGCCGTGCCCGGCATCGACGAGTTGCGTCGACGCGCGGAACGTCATCACGACGTACAGCGCGTAGATGCCGACGAGCATCGCGGCGAGCAGCGCGCGGACGGCCCACACGTGATGCGGGACGAACATCGCGATCGTCGCGAGTGCGAACGCGGCGATGAAGTAGTTCAGGTCGCGCACGAAGCCGGTGCGCTCGGGCGCAATCGTACCGCCGAGCCCGCGCGAGCCGATCACCGCGAGCGTCATCAGGAAGGTGGTCAACGTCGCGAGCATCAGCGGCGCGCCGAGAATCGCGCCGACACCGATTTCCTCGTTCACGGCCGCGTTCGACGTGCCGCCCGCGAGCGCGAGCAGCGGCACCATCGTTTCGGGCAGCGCGGTGCCGACCGCCGCGAACAGCGAACCGGTCACGCCTTCGGAGATCTTCAGCCGTTCACCGAGATGTTCGAGCGCATTGGTGAAGAGTTCGGCGGCGACCAGGATGACGAGCAGCATGAACGCCAGTTCGACGAGCATCAACGTCATGCGGCACCTCCGCAGGCGCGTGCGCGGGCGATCGTGGAAGTCGCGAAACGGGAAGGGAAGGCAACGGGATACATGGGGACTCCGTGGTCGGACGTTGACGAACCATGACGCATCTGCCGACGTCCGACCAGGAACGACGCGATGCGTCGATGGTCTCGCCAGACCGATTCGGCCGAACGCGCCACGGCCGCAGGCCGAGTGTGTTGACGCGTTCGCTTTCCGGGGAAGGAAAGCAGGCTACTCCCCAAAGACGAACGGCAGTCTAGCGGAGGCGGCTGCTTTCGGCAAGCCTGCGGGCGCGGCGGCCGGTGCGGCGGAGCAACCGGCGCGTCGGCGCTTCACGATGCGATGCGGCGGCGGGCCGGCAGCGCGGCTGCCGAAGCGCGCGCCCGAACGCGCGCACCGGGGAGCGCATCGGGAGCGCACCGGGAGCGCACCGAAATACGCACCGAAGAACGCACCGGACAGCGCACCGGCGAGCGCGAACGGCGGATCGCAAAAACGGCAGAGCAAATTACATACCCCTATCTTTTGGTTACTAACAACTGTCACCGAACGCCGTTAAGCTTTCGCCATCCTCACAACCGGGATTCCCCGTCATGCGCTCGACAATCCGCCTGTTTGCCCCGCTATTGCTGCTGCCCATGCTGACCGATCCGGCCTTCGCCGCCACGGCCGCCCCCGTCAGCCCGAACTGCGGCGGCAGCACGACGCCGATCGCCGACATTCAGGGGCCGGGCGCGACGTCGCCGCTCGCCGGGCAGAACGTATCGATCGAAGCGGTCGTCACCGCCGACTTCGGCGGCACCGACGGCTTCGGCGGCTTCTTCGTCCAGCAGGCCGATGCGCAGCGCCGCAATCAGCCGGGCGTGTCCGAAGGGCTGTTCGTCTATGCGCCGAAAACGCGCGCGCAGGCCGGCGATCTCGTGCACGTGACGGGCAAGGTCGAGGAGAAATACGGGCAGACGCAGCTCACGCTGGCCGGCGCGATCGCGGTGTGCGCGAACGGGCAGACGGTCACGCCGGCGACGCTCACGCTGCCGGTCGACAGCCCCGCCACGTTCGCCGCGTATGAGGGGATGCGAGTGCGCCTGCCGCAGACGCTGACCGTCACCGAGAACTACGAGCTCGGCCGCTACGGCAGCGTGATGCTGAGCAACGGCCGCCTGCGCACACCGACGAGCGTGGCGCCGCCGTCGCAGGCGCAAGCGCAGATCGAAGCGAACGCACGCAACCGGCTGATCCTCGACGACGGATCCAACAAGCAGAACCCGGCGAGCGTCCCGTATCCGGCGCCGGGACTGTCGGCTGCGAACACGCTGCGCTCGGGTTATACGGTGCGCGACGTCGAAGGCGTGCTCGAAGTGCGGTACGGCGCCTGGCGCGTGCAGCCGCTGCCGGGCGCGGCCGCGCCGGCGTTCGACACGCGTTCGAACCCGCGCACCAATGCGCCGGCGCGCGATCCGAAAGCGAATCTGCGCGTCGCATCGTTCAACGTGCTCAACTACTTCAACGGCAACGGGCTCGGCGGCGGCTTCGACGATCCGAACAACCGCGGTGCGAAGAATTACCAGGAATTCCAGCGTCAGGAAGCAAAGATCGTCAGCGCGCTGAAGGGGTTGAACGCGGACGTGATCGGCCTGATGGAAATCCAGAACAACGGCTACGGCGAACTCGGCGCGGTGCGTCAGCTCGCGGCAAAGCTGGGCAGTCATTGGCGCGTCGTCGATCCGGGCACGTCGCGGCTGGGCGGCGATGCGATCGCGGTCGCGATGATCTACGACAGCCGGACGGTCGAGCCGGTCGGCCGCGCGGCAACGCTCGCGATCGACGACAAGAACCGCCAGCCGCTCGCGCAATCGTTCCGCCGCATCGGCGGCAAGCAGGCGCTGACGATCGCGGTCAACCACCTCAAGTCGAAGAACTGCCCGGACGCGGCAAACGACGATCTCGACCAGGGCGACGGCCAGGGCTGCTGGAACCCGACGCGCACGCGTGCGGCCGCGAAGCTGGCGGACTGGCTCGCGGTTGCGCCGACAGGCGTCGCGGGGCAGGGCACGCTGCTGATCGGCGATTTCAACAGCTACACGTTTGAAGACCCGATCCGCCTGCTCGAATCGCGCGGCTACCGCAATCTCGTCGCGCGCTGGATCGGCGCGAACGCGTACAGCTACGTGTACAACGGCGAAGCCGGCTATCTCGATCACGCGCTCGCATCGCTGCCGCTCGCGTCGCACGTGAAGGCCGTGCACGAATGGCACATCAACGCGGACGAACCGCTCGCGCTGCAGTACACGCTCGCGTACAAGTCGGCCGAGCAGCAGAAGACGTACTACGCGCCGGATGCGTATCGGTCGTCGGATCACGATCCGGTGCTGATCGATATCGCGCTGCCGGGCGGCGGGCGCTGAGCGCCGCAAGCTGGAGCCGTTGAAGTGCGGCGTGCGGCGTCAGCCGCATGTCGGCGCGTGAGCAGCGGCTTCGCCGCTCGCTCACGCGGCGTTTTCCGTTCTCTGCGCGAATAGCGATAGCGCGCCGATTCGCGATTGTCGCAATGCAGTCCGCACTGCGGGGTACGAATCGGCGCGTATTCATTGCGAATAACGGTGTAGTCGTCGTCAGTGCGCATTTGGCGCAGATAGCGTACCCATTCCGGCGTTGTGTAAATAATTCCGCCGAGTATTGAGCGGCCCGTTTGAATCGGTATTTTATGGATCGTGCCGGCTTTATTCGACGATTCGCGCTAATCGATTCAGGATAATTAAAATGAAAGAAAAATCCTGTCGTTTTGAAGGGATTCTGCGCGCGAACTACCCGACTCCGTAAATCGCCACGCCATACGGTCTCAAGCGCCAGTCTCGGATACGAAACGGCCTGTGCCGCGCCGGCGATGCGCTCAATCTGATTGTCTTTCAGAATCCAGACACTGCGCCCCATTTGCATTATCGAAGATTTTTTAATACCGGAATGATCTTTGACAACGCGGCGCAGCACCGCCTATTTTTGTCATGTCGTAAATTTCCGTAATACAAAAGTCGTTGGAACTGCAAGGGGGCGGCGTTCTCGCATCATTCTCCGCCAGCAGTTTGCTGTGTTCTGTATCAAGTTCAGTCTCTCGAAGTAGTCCAATTCCCGATCGCCGTCTGCCGACCGTGCAACGCGAGTGGCGGGTACGCCTGCGCGTTTTTCGGCGGTGGTGGCGGCCAGTGTGAAGCGGTATCCGACCCAACACGAAGGACAGAGATGAAACCAGACAGGAGCAGTGCCGGCATCCGCCGCGGGCGTCGCGGCCGGCTGACCGGGCTAGGCGCATTGACCGCGATGACACTCGCGCTCGCGGGCTGTGGCGGCGACGATTCGTCGTCGGTGGGCGCATCGAGCGTCGCGCAGGCCACCGCGAGCCAGCAGGCCAGCGCGCAACAGGCGGCCGCCAATCAGACGCCGGCGTCCAACCAGCCTTACGTCGACCCGGTCGCGTATTCGATGAACGCGACTGACGGCCTCGCGCCCGCGCAGGTATCCGAGAAGGCGGCGGTGATGCATTACCAGTGGAAGTCCGGCGGCACGACGGTCAACTACACGACGACCACCGGCCACCTGACCGCGCAGGACGCGAACGGCAACGCGGAAGCATCGATGTCCTACGTCGCGTACACCGCGCCGAGCACGAACGGCAAGCCGCGGCCCGTCACGTTCGTCTATAACGGCGGCCCCGGTTCGTCGTCGATCTGGTTGCGGCTCGGCTCGTTCGCGCCGACGCGCGTCGCGACGCCCGATCCGCTGTTCGGCAGCAACTGGCCGAACTATCCGCTCGTCGACAACGCGGAAAGCCTGATCGATACGACCGATCTCGTGTTCATCGACCCGCCCGGCACCGGGCTGTCGGAAGCCGTGTTGCCGAACACGAACCAGAAGTACTGGAGTTCGGACGCGGACGTGAACATCATGCGCGACTTCATTCAGCGCTACCTGAACGTGAACGGCCGTGGGTCGTCGCCGATCTACCTGTACGGCGAATCGTACGGCACGCCGCGTACCGACATGCTCGCGCTCGCGCTCGAATCGGCCGGTGTGCACCTGACGGGGATCGTGCTGCAGTCCGCGATCCTTAACTACTTCGCGGATGCGGTGGAAGCGGTCGCGATCACGCAGTCGACCGAAGGGTTGCTGCTCGACACCGATACCGTGGCCGGCTATCTGCCGGGCTACGCGGCCGTCGCCGAGTACTTCAACCAGGTGTCGCCGGCGCCGGTCAACCCGTATCTGTACGCGCTGCAGACGGAACTGTTCACGACGCTGATCTACAACCAGCTGCAGCGATACTCGCAATCGTGGGTGCTGAGCCAGCTCGGCATTCCGGATGCGCTCGGCACGCCGGTGTTCCCGAGCGATGCGACGCTGAGGCTGTGGTCGGTGCCGTCGAGCCTGACGCTGCAGGCGCTGCGCGGCTACTTCAACGCGAATCCGTTCGGCACGAGCCTGCTGCCGGGCACCACGATCGGCCGTTACGACGGACGCGTGTCGTTGCCGAATTCGGACCCGCGGCTGCAGACGGACGGCGACCCGTCGGACATCCTGATCTCGCAGCCGTTCACGAACGCGCTTGCGACGCAGATGCCCGACTACCTCGGTTACACCGCGCCGAACGCGACCTACCTGCCATTGAACGACAACATCATCGAGGTGTGGGACTTCTCGCATGACGGCCAGCCGATGCCCGACACGATCCCCGATCTGCTCGGTGCGCTGCAGCTGAATCCGAAGCTCCACGTGCTCGCGGAGAACGGGCTGCACGACCTCGCGACGCCGTTCTTCAATACCGAGAAGCAGCTCGCGCGTCTGCAGACGGTGAAGGGGCTGAACCCGAAGCTGCAGGTGAACTTCTTCCAGGGCGGGCACATGACGTATCTGGATGACGTCGCCCGTCCGCAGATGAAGCGCGACCTGACGCTGTTCTATCAGGGCGGGCGGATTCCGACCGCGCTGACGCTGCGCACGCTGCCGCCGCCGTGGCCGGACGAGAACCCGGCCGGCACGCCGACCGGCAGCACGCCGGGCGGCACGGCCGCGACGACGCTGGCGGTCGCACCTTGAGCAACGCACGCGTTGCGCCAAGGGAACCCTCTATTCATCCATTGAATGCGAGCGATCATGTCTCTACTCAACTTGATGCGGCATATGTCTTTGTCGATCGTCGTCGGTGCAGTGACGAGCAGCGCCTACGCGCTGCCGCCGCAGGCGGTCGCGCCGGTGAAGCTGCCGCACGGCGCGCACGGCGTCGACGGTCCGTTCTTTCCTTCGACCCGCGCGGCGCCGGTGCTGCCGTCGACCGGCGCGACGCTGCAGCAGCAGGCGCAAAAGCGGATCGATGCGCGGCTCGGCGGCAACACGGTGCTGAGCAACGGCGCGGCGGTGACGAAGGCGCAGGCGCAGAGCAGCGGGCTCGGGTTCGTCGCGAAGCACTTCGACGAGATCGATGCGAAACACACCGGTCGCGTAACGATGAGCGACGTGCGGCAGTTCATCCAGCAGCGGCAGGTGCAGGCGCAACAGGAACAGCAGGACCAGCAGGAGTGAGGGTGTAGTGCGGTCGCATGCTGGCCGCCGGGACGGCGCCGAACGTGGCGCCGTCCGCCAGAATTGCCGAGCAGAACGGCATCGACACGGACGGCGCCCGGAAAGTCATCATGGATTCGCCCGGCGGCATTCCTCTTGGCCGGCCGTGCTTTCCGGGGAAGTGGCATAACCCACCGGTCTCCTTGTCTCCGCACGGGGCCAGCGCCATCATCGGCGCCGAGTACGCCATCGACGGCCGAACCGTTCCAACGGCGTGATCCAAGCCGCTTGTCCGTGGGCGTTGGCGCGCTTCGACATAGGCGAAGCCCGTTTCTCGGATAGCTGTTCGCGGCGCTGCTTGAGGGTGCACGGCAAGCTCAGCCGCCGCGATTGCTTAG
This sequence comes from Burkholderia latens, assembly GCF_001718795.1. NCBI lineage: Bacteria > Pseudomonadati > Pseudomonadota > Betaproteobacteria > Burkholderiales > Burkholderiaceae > Burkholderia > Burkholderia latens. The sequence continues at coordinate 175,206 of NZ_CP013438.1, forward strand.
TTTTGCGTGAGCGGATTCAGCGTTGTGCACAGGAAACCCGTGCAGTTGCTGGCCTCGAAGTAGAAAGATGCCGTCGGCGACGGCATGCCGAGAGCGAGATCGCCTAAATACGCATTGCCCTGCGCACCGAACGTATTCAACTGCTGGACGAAGCTCGCGCCGGTCGCCTGGACCGCGGCCGACTGGTACGTGAAAGTCGCCGACTGAGTTTGGTCCTTCATGTAGATCCACGAGAGATTAATCGCGCCAGTCGGTTGCAAAGGGCCGAACTGCATCTTGCCCTTCGATCGATAGCCCTTCGCCCCCTCGCTGTTGGCCTGCGTGATGAAGTCCCCGACGGTCGACGTCGGTATCACTGCATCGTATGTGTAGGTCGCGTTCGACGCGTTGTTCTTCATGTACACGTTCGCCTGTTCCGATCCCGCGACCATCGGGCCCAGGAACCAGTAGCCCGACTGCCCCTCGGCGTTCGCCTGCGCGACGAACGCGTCCGGGTTCGTCGACAGGTCCGCTGTCGTGTATGAGTAGGTGGCCGACGAGCCGCTGTCCTTGCGATAGAGATAACCGTACGTGAGCGGCCCTTCGAACCGGTAGCCGCTCGTGCCTTGTGCGTTGGCCTGGCTGACAAAGCCCGTCATGGTGGTCGGCGTCGGCTGCAACTGGTAGGTGTATATCTGCGCGGCGCCGTCGTTTACGAAGATCGATTGCGAGCCGCCATTGCCGGCGTCGTAGAAGGAGTCGCCGAGGTAGCGATAGCCCTTTGCGCCTTCGTTGTTGATCAGCGTCAGGAAGCTCGCCTGATCCGCCGCACTGGGCAGGGCATCGTAGCGCAGCGTCAGCGTACTGTTGCCGGAGCCGTCGCTACCTCCGATGCGCCCGGTGTTGGTGGACTCTGCTACGTTCCCGGGCTGCGCCGGGGAAGAGGAACTATCGTCGCCCCCGCAAGCGGTCAGTGCCAGACAGCTCAACACGATCAATGCAATGGTTCTCACGGGGATCACCTTTTTATGAACAGGGCGGCACCGGTGCGTGCGGCACAGCGATGCTTGCACTCGCAGCGCATGCGAAAGAGACGGCTTCACAAGGGTCGTGGGGCTGCAACTTTCGTTGCTCGCATAATCCAGGGCATTGAAGCGACCGAGACCGGGTAGTGCGCCACGCCGATCGCGGTTACGGCGTCCAACGACCTTTGCGAATCGATCTCCAAGATTACAGCGACCGACCAGGCTGCGTGGTCAAAGACTGTTAGATGTCAGTGCCGAGTGAGGCTGATCTGGCCCCGCAGACCCATACATTGCACGGAACCGTGGAGGCTGATGCCGTAGAGGAAAAAAACGGTCACGACTTCGGGAAAAGTCGTCAACTCGCGCACCGACCGGCTCGTCAGTGGAAGACTCTGAACGATCCTGAAGCGGCCATCCGCAATCGCATGGCCGCTTCGCGGAGTATGGCGGCCCGCGAGTGCATTGGGCTTCGGTTGTCAAAGTTGTCCCCGTTAATGTCCCGATGTGACCGCGGAGCTGTCGGCCGGTGTTTTAAAAGGCGCTCTTTATAACGCCTCCATCGGCTCGCAACGCGGCTCCCGTCGTGGCCGACGAAAGCGGACTGGCGATATAGGCCACGAGCGACGCAACCTCCTGCGGTGAGCCAAATCGCTTGATGAGCGATGTGGGGCGGACCTTCTCGAAGAACTCCCGTTCGAACGCTTCAAACGATTTGCCGTCGGCGCTTGCAAGCGCCTCCACGAACTCGCCCACGCCACGCGATTTCGTCGGCCCCGGCAGCACGCTATTGACCGTAATGCCAGTGCCGGCAACGGCTTCCGCGAGCCCGCGCGATACGGCAATCTGCGCGGCTTTCGTCATCCCATAGTGGATCATTTCCGCTGGAATCTGCACGCCGCTTTCGCTCGAAATGAAGATGATGCGCCCCCAGTTGGCACGCTTCATCGCAGGCAGAAACAGGCGAGCGAGGCGTACGCCGCTCAACACGTTGACGTCGAAGAAACGCGACCAGTCGGCATCGGCGATCTCCTCAAATGGCTTGGGCTCGAAGATACCCAGGTTGTTGACCAGGATTTCCACGTCCGGATAACGCGTTGCGAGTTCATCGGCCGCCGCCGCGGTGGCGAGATCGCCCGCAAAACCCGTTACGTCGCTGCCCGTCTCGGCTTTCAGTTGCGCGACCACGTCATCCACTGATGACTGGGAGCGGCCATTCACGATCACGCGCGCGCCTTCCTGCGCCAACGTCCTGGCGATAGCGTAGCCAATGCCGGCGGTGCTGCCGCTGACCAATGCGAGCTTGCCTTGCAGATTCAGGTCCATGAGTCATTTCCTTTGCATGAGTGAGGTAGAACTGGCGGCATCGGCAGGTAGAAGCCGGATGCCGACAAAGAGCGATCAGGTCCGGGTAATGGACGCGCCACCGTCAACAAGTGATGCCGTACCGGTCACGAATGACGAATCGTCGGAAGCGAGATACAGCACCGACCGGGCAAGCTCTTCCGGCTTTGCAACGCGCTTGAGCGCATGCAGCCCCGTGACGAACGCCTGGGATTCGTGGGTGTCGTTCATGCCGCGATACATGTCCGTGTCGACCGCGCCCGGCAATACCGCGTTCACGCGCACGCCTTGCGCGCCGTATTCGGCAGCCAGTGCCTGCGTCAAGCCGATCAGGCCGGCCTTGCTGGCCGCGTAGGCCGCGGTGCCCGGAAACGCGAACGAGTAACCGACGAACGTCGACGTGAAGATGATCGATCCCCCACCTTGCTTCACCATTTCCGGAATCTGATGTTTCGCGCCAAGGAAGGCGCTCGTCAGATTGGTCGACAGCGCAGCATTCCAGCCTGCTTCGGAAATACCGGTGCTCGGTCCCATCTCGCCGAGCGTACCGGCGTTGTTGTAGGCAATGTCCAGGCGGCCGAAGCGGCTCACCGCGAGCGCGACCAGCGCCTTCGCGAAGTCCTCCGATTGCACGTCACCCGCCAGATACGCGGCTTCGCCGCCTTCGCTGACGATCTCAGCGGCGAGTGTTTCGAGTTCTGTCGCGCGCCGCGCTGCGATGACCACCTTGGCGCCTTCCTTCGCGAAGAGCGTTGCCGTAGCACGCCCAATCCCTGCGCTGGCGCCCGTGACGATGGCGACTTTTCCTTTCAAGCGTTGCATTTTCAATCTCCTGATGCACTTCGTCGGCCAGTGCCCCATGCATTGGCGCGTTGAAAGCAATATAGGCCTCAGTTTTGATTGTAGAAAGCGCTAAAATGTGCTTATATCATTCAGCTTTTGTGAATGAATCGAGGTACTGATGGATCGCCTGCGCGCCTTCGAGGTTTTCGTGACGGTGGTGAGCCGTGGGGGCTTCGCGCGCGCCGCGGATGCGCTCGGCACGTCTCCCGCCAATGTCACACGTTACGTAAATGAACTGGAGGCGTATCTGGGCACGCGCTTGCTGAATCGCTCGTCGCGTACGCTTTCTCTTACCGAGGGCGGCGAGACGCTTTACGCCCGTTGCAAGTCGATCCTCGACGATGTCGCCGAGACAGAGGGGCTGGTCTCGTCGGCGTCGGTCGAGCCGCGCGGGCGGCTGCGCATCAACGCCCCCGTGAGCTTCGGTATTTTGTATCTGGCACCGTTGTGGCCCGAGTTCATGCGGAAATACCCGGGAGTCGAACTCGACGTCGGACTGATTGACCGCGTCGTCGATATCGTGGACGAAGGCTACGATCTCGCCATTCGCATCTCACGCGCCGGTTCGACCAGTCATGCGGCCCGCAAGCTGGCGACGTCGCAAAACATTCTGTGTGCATCGCCGGCCTATCTGGCTCGCTTCGGCGTTCCGGCATCCCCGGCGGAGCTGGCCGGGCACCGCTGTATCGGCTACACGTATGCTGCTACGGGCGACGACTGGCAACTGATCGACGCGCGCGGCAAGCTTCACTCGGTGAAGGTCGACTGTCACATGCATACCAACAACGGCGATACGGCACGCACAGCCGCCCTCGCCGGGCACGGCTTGATCTGGCAGCCCACTTTCCTGATCGGCAACGATCTCCGCGCTGGCCGGCTCGTTCATGTTATGCCCGAGTACCGCTTGCCGGATATCGACATACTCGCACTGTATCCGAGCCGTCGGCATCTGAGTGCCAGAGTGCGCGTCATGATCGATTACCTGGTCGATGCGTTCGGTGGCGTGCCTCCTTGGGACCGAGGTGACGGAAACTGGCCAGGCGCCGCATCGGTGACGAATTGACGTTCATCAAGAACATGCGTCCGCCCTGTTCGCGCATTCAGGTTCGGTGAGAGCGCGATCCTTCCGCACCGTGGCGCACAAACATTCTGGTGACTGGGGCAAGCCGTTGACTCTGCCTGGGACCGATTTCGAAATGCCCACAGTATCCGGATGCGGAGTTCGCGCGAAAGTCTGCCTTCTCGGCGCAGGCGAAGCTTGGATCCCTATGCGAGGGAACCGGCCGACTTCCGCAATTGGCCGACCGCCGACGTTCCTCCCCCGCCCCGTACGTCCACGAAGAACCATTTTGTTTGCCCATCCGCGGCGCGATGCGTCCTAGCGGAATGTCGTAATCCTTCTATCTGAACGAACCCGCGTCTGCTGGAATGGCAACGGCGAATAACCGTTCGGCCGGCATCGCGGGGCGGCATGGTTGTCGATGTCATCCATCACTCTCTTTCGATCAATCATCATGTTCAATCGCTCTACCAGCACCATCGCGAACGTCGATCCCGAACTCTTTGCAGCGATCGAGCAGGAAAACCGCCGCCAGGAAGATCACATCGAGCTGATCGCGTCGGAGAACTACACGAGCCCGGCCGTGATGGCCGCACAGGGCTCGCAGCTCACGAACAAGTACGCGGAAGGTTACCCGGGCAAGCGCTACTACGGGGGCTGCGAATACGTCGACGTGGTCGAGCAGCTGGCGATCGACCGTGTGAAGCAGCTGTTCGGCGCGGAAGCGGCGAACGTGCAGCCGAACTCGGGTTCGCAGGCGAACCAGGGCGTGTTCTTCGCGATGCTCAAGCCGGGCGACACGATCATGGGCATGAGCCTCGCGCACGGCGGCCACCTGACGCACGGCTCGCCGGTGAACATGTCGGGCAAGTGGTTCAACGTCGTCAGCTACGGGCTGAACGAAAACGAAGACATCGACTACGACGCGGCCGAGAAGCTGGCGAACGAGCACAAGCCGAAGCTGATTGTCGCGGGCGCATCGGCGTTCGCGCTGAAGATCGATTTCGAGCGTCTGGCGAAGATTGCGAAGTCGGTGGGCGCGTACCTGATGGTCGACATGGCGCACTACGCGGGGCTGATCGCGGCGGGCGTGTATCCGAACCCGGTGCCGCACGCCGACTTCGTGACGACGACGACGCACAAGAGCCTGCGCGGCCCGCGCGGCGGCGTGATCCTGATGAAGGCGGAGTACGAGAAGCCGATCAATTCGGCGATCTTCCCGGGTATCCAGGGCGGCCCGCTGATGCACGTGATCGCGGCGAAGGCCGTTGCGTTCAAGGAAGCGCTGTCGCCGGAGTTCAAGGCGTATCAGCAGAAGGTGGTCGAGAACGCACGCGTGCTGGCAGAAACGCTGGTCAAGCGCGGGCTGCGGATCGTGTCGGGCCGCACGGAAAGCCACGTGATGCTGGTCGACCTGCGCGCGAAGAACATCACGGGCAAGGCAGCGGAAGCGGCGCTCGGCGCCGCGCACATCACGGTGAACAAGAACGCGATCCCGAACGATCCGGAAAAGCCGTTCGTGACGAGCGGCATCCGCCTGGGTTCGCCGGCGATGACGACGCGCGGCTTCGGGCCGGCGGAAGCGGAGCAGGTCGGCAACCTGATTGCCGACGTGCTCGAGAACCCGGAAGACGCGGCGACGATCGAGCGCGTGCGCGCGCAGGTGGCCGAGCTGACCAAGCGTTTCCCGGTCTACGGTTAAGGCGCGGCAAGCGAATTCGGTCGGATTCAGCCTCCTGCGCGGTTGAACCTTTTGAAATCCGAAGCGATGCAAACAAATCCGGCTCGCAAGGTTCGGCGAGCCGGACTGTTTGTGTCGTCTCGCGGCGATATCGGATTTCGGCGGTGCGGTAAAACGGCGGATGCGTGCACCGTTCGGCGGCGCGCTTTGGCGGCTTGGGGTGTGCAACGAACGCCGAGGAGCCGGGAGGGCGCGACGCATGTCGACATGCCCCGCGCCGCAGGGCAAGCGCGCTGCTGCGCGGCATCGGTCGTATCGCGACGCATAATGCCGGATCGATCGATGCGTGCAGCGAACGCGGGCGGTGTTGCGTTACGCGAGTGTCAGGTTCACACCGTCTCGGCGCGTCGCGCCGTCAGCCGGTTCCACAGCATTCCAGAGCGGCTGCCGCTTCGACAATATGCGAGCACCGGCTTCGGCAACGCGTCGACCAGTGCGCCGAACGCGTCGACTTGCTCGTCGCCGATCCCGTCGCGTTCGACCGGCAGATAGCGTGCGTCGAGGCCGAGTTCGCGCGCGGCCGCCGCGATCTCGTCGAATGACGGCTGATCGGCGCTTTCTCCGTCCGGCCGATTGCAGATCACCGCGCGAAAGCCTGCATTGCGAATCGCTTTCAGCTCGGCCGGCGTAATCTGCCGCGACGCGGTGAATCCGGTGGCAGCCGACGCGCGGCATTGCTCGAGCGCGCGTTCGAAGCATGCAATCGCAAAATCGACGTCCTGCTCCGTCGTGAAGCGGCCGAAGCTCACGCGCACGGTGCGGCCGGCGGCTTCCGGATCGAGACCGATCGCGGTCAAAACGTGCGACGGCGCACCGCTCGTCGAATTGCAGGCGGACGTCGACGATACGGCGAGCGAATCGCCGAGCATGAACGGGAAAAAGCCCGGCGCGTCGACCGTGACGCTCAGCGTGTGCGGAATGCGGCGTGCGGTTGCCGCGTTGTGGGTGATGCTGCCGAGCGCGAGCAGCGCGTCCGTCAGCCGCTTGCTGAGCGCCGCGATCCGCACGGTTTCGCGCTCGAGCTTTTCGGCAGCGAGTTCGCACGCGGCGCCCATCCCGACGATCTGATGCGTCGCAAGCGTGCCCGAGCGCAGGCCGCGCTCGTGGCCGCCGCCGTGAATCTGCGGCGCGATCCGATCGGCAATTTCCCGGCGGACGAACAGCGCGCCGATGCCCTTGGGACCATAGACCTTGTGCGCGGACATCGACAGCAGGTCGATGCCGAGCGCGCGCACGTCGATCGGCGTCTTGCCGAGCGCCTGGGCGGCGTCGACGTGCAGCAGCGCGCCGGCCGCGTGCACGACGCGCGAGATCGCGCCGATGTCGGTCAGCGTACCGAGTTCGTTGTTGACGAGCATCAGCGATACGAGCCCCGTATCGGGGCGGATCGCCGCGGCTACCGCGTCGACGGTGATTTCGCCGTCGGCGGTGGGCGATACGAACGTCGTGGTCATCCCGCGCTTCGCGAGATGCGCCATCGTGTCGAGGATGGCCTTGTGTTCGATGCGGCTCGTGATCAGGTGACGCTTGTCGGTCGCCGTTTCCGCGTAGCCCTTGAGCGCGAGGTTGTTCGATTCGGTGGCGCCCGACGTCCAGACGATCTCGTCGGCATCCGCGCCGATCAGCGCGGCGACCTGCGCACGCGCGTGCTCGACCTTCTGCTTTGCGATCCGGCCCGCGGCGTGAGAACTGGAGGCGGGATTGCCGAAAATGCCATCGGCGCCGAGGCAGGCCGTCATCGCCTCGATCACGCCCGGGTCCGCCGGGGTCGTCGCTGCGTAGTCGAGGTAGTGCAGCGGGGTGGTATCGCTCATGTCCTTTCGTTGGCTCTTCTGTTCGTGACGGGGGAAATGATACGTGCAGAGGCGGGGAAAAAGGATCCAAAGTTGGCTGTGAAATTAGCTCGATGTGGAATAACGTTTTATCGAATCCGCATATGGGGGAATCTGCTTCCTCATGATCTCGCCCGCGTAACGGGCTTTGGTCATACGGAAAGCGGGGTGGGCGGGAGGGTTCGGTGGGCGCCCTCCGGCGAGCCGGTCGCGGCTACGGGTTGCGATCGCGCCGATTCGACAAGCGATGTGCGTCCTCGACCCATGCGTGCAGCGCTTGTTCATACTGGGCAGGGATCGTGATCGTCACCGTCGTCAGGCGCGTGACGTTGCCCGGCAGTTCGAGATACCGCTGCCACGCCTTGCGAACGAGCTGCGACATTGCGGAGCGGTTGATGCCCAGTTTTGCGGCCAGCTCGCGCTGTGGGCGCCCCTTCACGAAAATCTCGTGCAGCGCCCACTGGTTCAGCGGCTTGATCCGCGTGTCGTGCAGCCGCAGCAGTCGGAATTGCTCGGCGGTCATGCGTCGCGTCTTCAGCATTCAGCCTCGCACCGACGTCGGAAAGGATGAAATCAGCGTCGCTCCGCATGACGTCTCGTGGCCGTCGAATGCGGCGGCCTGGCCTTCGACGTTGAAGGCCGCATCGCCTGCGACGATCGTGCATGTACCGTGGATCGGGCACGAACACATGTCGCCGACGCGGGCGACCGCACGCCCCATGACCTTGCTGAGTTCGGCGCCGGACTCGACGCGGCCGCCGTGGGTGTGCCGGTCGCCTACCCGGATGATTCCTCGCATATGACGTGTCCTCTCGAATGGTCGGCGCGGCGGCGGGTGTGTGTTTGCCACGTGCCGCCGCGCGGATTTGCTTCACCACGAATAGCCCTGCATTCCGTAATCGACGTCGTATCGGCGGCCCCACCACGGCAAGTACGCGTTGTTGCCGCCGCGCGCGCGGAACCAGTCCTTGTCCGGGTCGATCGCCGTCAGCTTCGACGGTGGCCTGACGACAACCGCGACGGGGTGATCAGGGTCGGTGGTGCCGGCAACCAGCGCGTTGCCGCCGAAGTGATTGATCCGGCCGATCGCGAGAGCGACGTTGGTCAATGCGCTGCCGGTGCCCATGTCGCCGAGCAGCGCAGCCGTGTTGAACGTCTGTTTGCGGTGGTCGTATTCGGGGAGCGTTTCCGTCAGGGTCTGCGCGAGCGAGGCGAGCCGTGACGACGATGCGTCGCTGGGTGCACCCGCGTCGTGAACGATGTAATCGAGGTCCGTGACTGCGACTCCTCCGTTGCGTGCCGCTTCGTCGATCGTGGCTTTCCATGCCTGCACCGCGCGCGTCGTGCCCACTTTCCGCGAAAACGCCTGTGTATTGCCGACGGCTGCCTTGCCGATCCACGCAAGGGGTTCGCGCTCGGTGTTGAAGTTCGGACCGGCGAGAAACAGCACGACGAGGTTCTCGTTGATCTGCGCGTCGGTCGGCGGGAAATTCGGTGCGTCCCAGTTCATCGCCCAGACGGACTTGTCAGGGTTCTGCTGCAAGTAGTCCAGTGCGTTGTTCAGCGACGTGAAACCGGCATTGGCGCCGCCTTGAGTGATGTGGACGTCGGGGGGCGTGTCGCGGCTCCACAGTGACTTCGGGGACGGCGGCCCGATTTCGAAGCACTGGATAAACTCGTTGACCAAATATGTCTTTGCTTCGACCGGATCGAGCCTCGGCGGTAACGCGAACTCGATACGCACCCCGGCAAGCTCGCGCCAATCCTTCGATTGCTTCGACGCGACGGTGTAAAAGTATTTCGGATTCGAAAAATAGCGAGAGCGCGGCAACACGATAAACTCGTTCACGTACTTGTGATAGAAGCCCTTGAATGTTTCCTCTCCGTCGTTGCCGTATGCAATCCCCGCTACCGACTGCAGCGTAGTGAACGACTCCGGATCTGTACGCACCATATCGTCATTCTTGTTCGGCGCGGCAAGCCCTTGCGTCCACAGCAGTTGCCATTCGGTCGGATAGTCCTTGCGTTGCAACGGATTCATCCAGATAAGGCCGACAACTTGCGCGAAGAACGGCTTCGCCGGCTCCGCGACCGCCGATGCCGCGGTGGCCGCAGCGTCCCGGGTCGGTGCGGCGTGTGCCGGACGCGCGATCGCCGTGGCGAATGCAAACACCATCAGCGCGGCCAGGCCGGGTACGACAAAAAATCGTTTCATCCAATCTCCTATTTCCAAATGTGCCGGGTCGGGTTGTTCGACGTGTGCCATCAATGAGGCCATCAGCACGGTTGTGATCAGCCATGCCGAAACGGCAATGGCGATACGGTGTGATCGTGTAGCGATCAGTGTTTTCATACGATTCCCCCGACCTTCAGATAGAACTCGCCTTCACGTTCGTCGGTGATCGAGTCGGGAATGGCGCCTTCGCTGCCATCGGCATGGACCCATTCATGCATTGGCATCTGCTGGAGAATTCCGAATTCGAAGTACCGGAAGTACTTCTTGTTCGGGTTGGTATCCGGAATGCCGTTCCCCATTCGCCAGTCCGCCTCGATGCGCAGCAATTTGAGTTGCTTTTCAGTCAAATAGCACCGCCCTACGGCAACGTCATACGCAAGCGCCTTCTCCGCGTGCTCGGGATTGGTCATCGTCGTCGAATGATTCGTCGGACTGTTGGTCGCACTGCGATCGAGCCAGTCGACGATCTGCTTGTCGCGCCATTCCTTGTAGCCGTCGGGCATCGCGCTTTTGCCGTCCTCGCCGATCACGTGCCCCTCGCTGTCGAGCCATTCGGTATTGAGCGTGCGGCGCGCTTCCATGCGCATCAATGCACGATCCTCGTAACGCTGCCCGGCCTCGGTTGCAGCCGTGCCTCGAGCGACGCCGTCCTCGTTCTTCGGCTGGTACTGGTCGTATGGATCGTCGGCGCGCTTGTCGGAGTCGGCCTTGTTCGCGTCGCGCCACGCGGCTGGCGGATCGTTGCCTTCGTTGAAGTCGCTCACGGCGTCGCCGTCGGTGGTTTCGATCGGCTTGCCGAATCGCAACGCCTTCGGCGTGAACGGTTCGTCGAGTGCCGGCGCATCGGCCATCACCGTCCAGCCTTTCGGCGGATCGGCGTTCACACGCAGCATGTTCAACGCCGAACTGATGCCCGTCACGACGAACATGAGCGGCGCGGTCACGAGCGTCGCCGCGACGCCCAGAACCGACTCGTTTCCCTTGATCGCACCGATCAGATTGAACTTCGCCGGCGGCGACTGCGGATACCAGAAGCCGGATGTCGTTCGTTGCTTGCCGTGCCGCCAGTCGTCTTCCCAATAGCGGTAGGGTTTCCGTACGCCAACCGGGAAGCCGGACGCAAACACGCGCTGCGTCAGGATGCCCGCCGCACCGATATCGTCGAGTTCATGCTTGCTGAACCCGCGCCAGCCGATGCCTTGAACCGTTACCGCAGAAATCACCTGATCGTGCGGACAGCAATACGCGGTGACGCGGCCATACGTCGACCCGTTCAGGCCGTGCCGCATGCGATCTGCTTGCGCGGCGTAAGAGCGGTTGCTCGTCGGCGATACGCGTTCGTTGGCCATGTCTTCGTCGACTTTGTCGGCGGGCTGTTCGTGTTCCTTTCGCGCGCCGACGATCGACAGGAATTTTCCGAACGTCTTCGTGCGCGATGCGTAGGTTTGCCGTCCCCGCTGACCCGATCCGTCTTTCGTCGCGCGTTGCGACCATGTGTCCATGAACGTGTCGGATTTATACGGACCGTCCGCGTTGGCGAGGCTATAAGGCGCGTTTGCGAGCACGTAGGCGTCCGCCACGCAATGGCCTTTGCGTCCCCACGGATCCTCGACATCGGGAAAGGCGTCGCCAAAGAACGCCGCCGTAAGGCCGACGATGTTGCCCTGGCTGTGGCACACGACGGTAATTGGTACGTCGGCCTGCATGCTGCGAATCGACTCGATCAGTCTTGCGAGACGCAATGCGGCGAGCACACCGTACGCGCGCGGCGGCGCACGATACAGCGGACGGTTGGTCGGGTTGATCCCTTGCACGGTCAGCCAGCCCATCGTCCGGTCATCCAGGCCGCCGTGCCAGAGATCAGGCAGGCTTGAACAGCCATTCGTGAACGGACCGCCGCCCCAATAGTCCTTTTCGTTCAGGAAGATCTTGTCGCCGTATTCCTTCAGCTCCGCGGCGGTCGCGCGATATCCCCATCGGAAGTGAATGACGGGGGAGAACGACGGATCTGGCCTGACGTAGTTGCCGTACCAAAGCTTGGGATCGAGAAACCCGTCTGGCGTCACGCTCTCCGTGTACTTCGCGGGCGTCAGCTGTCCGGCATCGACCCCGTGATACATCATCTGATCGTCCAGCCGCCCGAGCCGCCGATTCAGCCCGCGGCACAGCCCTTCTTCCGACGCGTCGAACCACTCGCCTTCGGAATTCACGCCATGCACGAAGATCACGATGCCGGGCAACGGCAATTGCTTGATGCAGACGAGCGGCGTGTTCTTCGCGAACATCGTCACGCCTTCGCCGCGGCCGACGACGATCGGCGGCGGTGCAGGCCGCGACACCGCTACGTCGGCAGCATCGGTTTTTGGCACGGGCTCGTCGCGCCGAGCAGCCGCCATCGGCGGCGGGTCGAGAAATGATTCGTTCATGCGGATGCTTGCGTGCTCCTATATTTTTTTCTTGATGAACTGCACGTCCAGTCTCTCGAACCGGTCGGCATCGATAGCCGGGAGTTCGCCGGCCGTATTGGTAGACAAGTCCGATAGCGGCCCGGACGGCTTCCTGACCTCACCATCGAATCCCGCGGCCGCGTTGCCGTCGGTGGGGCGGATCAGCGTCGGTATGCGTCCCAGCGTGTCGCGATCGAACTTCGGCATGTCCGCGTTCATGCTCGACGGGCCGCCCCACACATGACCCGCCGACTTCACCGTGAAGGTGCCCGGACATCCCAATTCGATATCGCCGCCGCGCAGCTTCAGATACGCACCGCCGGACGTGACGAGCACGACTTCGTCGCTCGCCGCGCCCACGAGTTTTCCGCTGCCTGCGGTCAATTGAATGTTCTTCGCCGAATCGATTCGCGTATCGTCGTTCTGCGACTGAATCGCGACCTTCCCCTGATTCGCGATCGCCGATACGCCGTCGCTGTGCGCGAACATCGCGACGCCACGCCCGGCATGCAGATTGATCCGCTCACCGCTAGTCACCTGCACGTGTTGCTGCGCGATCTGATCGATGTTCTCGCCCGCATACGACACGTGCGTTTTCGGCGTGACGTTGAGCGATCCCGACTGCGCGCCGAATGCGATCAATGCCGGCGCGGCGTCGGCCGAACCGGGCCGGACGCCGTCAGGCGTCCAGTGACGCAAGGCTTGCGCGACGCTGTCCTGGCCGCCGGAATCGGCAGGGCGTCCGCCATGCTGACCGGCGTAATCGCCAAGCGATTTGAAGAGTTCGGTGCAGCAATCGAGCAGCCGAACCAGTTCGTCGCGATCGAGCTGGGCGCCGGTGGCCCGCGTACGCGCATAGGTCGACAACAAGATGCCCTGCGCGGCGCGTAACGCCATCGCGGCGTCGGTGCGCAACTCCGCCCCCTCGCCGCGATCGTCGCCATGGCCGTTTTCACGCGGCTGCGTCAGATACCCGAGATTCAGCTGCGTATGCGCGTGTTCGCTCGCCAGTTGTGCCGAGATTTGCGACGGCGTGTCGTCGAAGCGAAGCTGGTTGTAGCGCCGGCCCTTGATCTCGCGGGTCTTGATGCCCGACAGGAAACGATTGCCGGGAAGCGCGCCGGTATGGCTGAACGCCACCGGCGGGTTTGCGCCGTTGCCCAATACGCCGATGATGACCAATCTGTCCGGATCGCCCGACAGACATCCGAGCAGCACTTCCATCCCGACGCGCGGCAGAAAGATCGCGCCGAAGTTGCCGCCCGCGAGGCTCGTGCCCACGCGAATCGGCGCACTGTCGCCAGCCACGCCGTTCGTTCCGGCGCCTTGAGCGTGCGCATGATCGTCCGGATCGTAGCCGTGGATCTGCACGCGCACGCGGCCGGCTTCGTCGCAAAACACTTCGTCGCCCTGCGCGCCGACGATCGTGCCGGTCAGCAGGTGGGCCGGCGGCAGATCGCGCTTCGGATCGTACGCGGGCTTGAGCGGCACGCCGCGACGCACGCACGTGAAGCGATTCTCGTAGCGCGTGTCGGTCTGCCGCGATCGCTCGACCGATGTTGGCGCAACGGTTTGCGCCAGGTTGCCGCTTGCCGCGAACAGCTCGTCGACGCGACCCGCGAGGGACTTCGGGAGGTTGTTCCAGACGTCGTGCCGAACCGACGTGACGACAAACCGGCGACGGTCGATCGGCTTCATGTCGAGCTCGGGGTCGCCCGTCAGCGTGAACCAGCAGCCGACCGGCAGGTCGCGCACGCTGCCGATCCCGTCGTAGCGCTCGGCTTCGAACTGATGCGCGAGTATCCGGTCATGCGTAATGCGATGGTGATCGACCCGCGAGTCGCCGACGTGCGGGACGTCGATCGCGACGTCGGTGAGCAGGCGCGCAAGATCGTCGCCGGATTCGCCCTGCTCGACGTCGCCGATGGCGCTCGAGTCGTCCGCACGGGCCGCCTTGTAGTCCCACGACGGGCGGCGGACCTTGCCGGGCGACAAGCGTTGGGCGTGTGCAAAGAGCGTGATCGCGTCGCGTGGCTCGGTTCCTGCATCACGCGGATGAAGACGCAGCGTGCCGGCCGGCGCTTCCAACAGGCGATGCGGATCGTCGCAAAACACGAGTGTATGAACCGGCCACGCGTCCGTCGTGCCGCGCGCGGTGTCGACCGGCTCGGCTTTCGAGAAGACGGTGATGCCTTCCCGGCGCAGCAGACGCCGGATGAAGCACGCGTCCGACTCGTTGACCTGCCGCGTGAGTTCTCGCACCGGATAGCGATCGGCCTGCAATCCGCTCAGATCGAAATCGAACGCGCGCGCGAGTGCGGGGCTGCGCAATTTCCACTCCTGCATCAGCGTCGCGAGAATCTCGGGCACGCAGCGGGAGCGGAATACGCGGGCGTTGGTGCGGCGGTCCATCAGCGACAGCGCGTCGCACACGTGCAGTTGATAGACGGTCAGTTCGCCGTCGGATTGACCGGTCCGCACTTCGCGCACGATCGCATTGATCGTGCTCGTGCCGCCGCGATCGGTCGTCAGCCGGACCGATACGGGCAGGCCGAGAAACAGCGTCGGCGACAGATGGTCATGGGTTGACACGCAGGTCAGGCGCCCGTCGATGCCGGACATCAGCGCCTCGCGGATATCGGCGTGGTGCAACGCAAGCAGCCGGCCGATCGTGCGTTGCGCGCGGCCGAAATGGAGACTAACCGGGCGCGTGTTGCCGTCGATCAGACCCGTCGCAAAATCCCGGAATGTTTTCGCTATCGACGTCGACATAATCAAAATATCGTTTTTATAGAATGGGATTGGTTTGAAATTGGATTTAAGTGGAATCCGGAAGATTCGTTGAAAAAGTCGTCTGGAGAATATCAGGATCGCCGTGGCTGGCAAGTGAATTGTTATTTTTACTTCGCGTTCTGGTTCGCTGGAGACAGTATTTGACGATATTGTCTATCTTGTTGTTTTTGAAAGATCTTATGCCAACAAGCGGAGGCGCGTTCAGAGCGGGTGTCGTGGCTTGGAATACACATCTTATGGCGCGTTCCTATTTAAAAAGAAACGGGTTGGGATCGCCAGAGATAAGATTTATCCGAGATCGTTGCGAATGTGTGAATATTGCGTCGTCGCTTAATGTATGAATTTGCGGCGCTCGCACTCCCGGCAAGCGCATATCGATTCTTCGCCGTGTTCATCGTTCGCTGCCTGTCGAGGTGCAAGCACTCGCGACGGATGCCGGTCGGAGCGGCCGCGCATTCCGCAAGCACCGCGCCGGGCCGGCCCCCGATTCTGCGATTTTTAAGAACAATCTCATGTTCGATCGCGATCGCGGTCTTCAGAATTCGAGTTCTTGAGCACACGGCGTAACGACGCCGGACGCTATCCCGAAAATCGTCAGCCGGATCAACGTATCCGCGCCGCCGGCCGCGTCGCGATTCCGGCGCGCCGATCGACAACAGCGCCGCTGCTCGCGATACCGATATCGAAGGTCGTCCGGCGCATGGGCGATGCCGCTACGAACTCACGAGCGAGCCCACACGGCTGCGTCATGTTGCCGATGCTCGAGCCGCCGCCGCGCAGCTGCTACGCACCGCGTGCGATACCGAACCGATTATGAAAGCAAGGCCCTCTTCGAAAAAGCTCCTCTGCAGTCCGCTGCGCTACATCTTATTGTTGGTGCTTGCGATGACGTGCCTCCGTGTCAATGCGTCGACGGTCTGCGGGAAGCCGATCTTCACCGATGAGGAGCTCGCGTGGATCGATACGCACCCGGTCGTTCATATCGCTGTCGAAGCAAACTGGCGCCCCATCGAATATATGCGCGCCGGCCGGCATGCAGGCTTGGTGGAAGGGTATCTGAACGCCATCGCGAAGATGACCGGCCTCACGTTCGTCACGGTCCCGGGCACCGAATGGGGCAACGCATATGAAGCATTGGCATCCCGGAAGGTCGATCTGCTTCCAGGCGTGTGGCGAGAGCTGGCCCCGGAGCGGGCTGGCTCCAATGCGTTGGTCAGCTCCCCGTATTTGGTCGGTCGTTTGACTGCGGTCACGCGCAACAACTCCGCCATGATCTTTGCGTTAAAGCGCCTGGAAGGCAGGCGCGTTGCAATCAAGGGCCGCGGCGCCGTCGAGTATTTTGCGCGCCACAGCGGCGTGAAGTTCGATCTGCTGACGTTCGATACGGAAGAACTTGCGCTCGCCGCGGTAGCCAATGGCGACGCCGATGCCGCGCTGGGCGTGGACGTCACGATTCTTCCGATCGTGCGCCGCCGCTTCACCGGACAGCTGTACATGTCGGGCATGCTGGCCGATCGCCCGGTGTCGTTGGCGATGCTCACGCGCGCCGATTTGCCGATCCTTGCGTCGATCATCGACAAGTCGCTGGCGGCGATTCCGGTGAGCGAGACCGCGATGCTCACGCGCGACTGGGTCGAACTCGCCGACTACGGCAAGCCTACGTTCCGTTCGATCGTTCATTACCGTCTGCCGCAAGTCGTCGCGATCGGCGCGGTCCTGATCATATTGGCGATCCTGTCATTTCTGTTGTGGAAGTCGCGTGCCGCGGCGATCCGCAGCAAGCGCGACAAAGCGATGTTTCTCGCATTCGTGTGCCACGAACTGCGCGCGCCGTTGCATACGATTCTGTCTGCGGTCGAGCTGTTGCAGCGATCGCCGTTGTCGGGGCGGCAGGCGAGCCGCGCCGATGCCGCCGCATCCGCGGCCGAAACGCTGATGATCTTGCTCGACGACATTCTCGAATATTCGCGGCTGGAGTCGCGTAAGGTCACGCTCGTCACGCAGCCAGTCGATCTCGCCGCGTGGGCGAACCAGATCACCGAAATGGTGCGATCGCGAGCCGAGGAAAAGTCGCTTTCGCTCGTGCTTGACGTCGGCGGTGTGGCGGGCGTGCGGGGCGTAATCGATCCGGTACGCGTCAGGCAGATCGCGTTGAACCTGCTCATCAATGCGATCAACTACACGCCTTCCGGGTCCGTTGCATTGCGCGTCGACTACGTGCCGCTTCGTCACGGCCGAAACGGAACGCTCGTCGTCGAAGTGACGGACACGGGTGTCGGAATCGAACCCGACAGGATGGCGAGCATCTTCGACGCATACTGGCGCGCAGAGGCCGACATCAAGGGCACCGGTCTCGGCCTCGCGATCTGCCGCGAACTCGTGCATCTGATGCGCGGGTCGATCACGATCGACAGTATTCCTCACATCGAGACCACCGTGACGGTACGCTTGCCGATCGACGTCGACGCGCAGGCCTCGGAGCAATTGCCGGGTGCGACGGCCGCATCGGCCGGTGGCGATGTGCCGCACGTGCTGATCGTCGACGACAACGAGTTGGTACGGCGCGCTATGAAGGACCAATGCGAGGAACTCGGATGCGCCGCGCTCACGGCGGGAACGGCCGACGCCGCAATGCAGCTGCTCGGCGACGTGAACGTCGATCTCGTGCTTCTCGATTGCAATTTGCCCGGAATTTCCGGCTACACGCTCGCACGGAAGATCCGTCAGCGTGAGTCGATGTGCGGGATGCGTCGTGTTCCGATCATCGCAATCTCGGCTGTCACCGGCGACGCGCACAAGGTGCGCTGCTTCGATAGCGGAATCGACGGCGTACTGAGCAAGCCCCTACGGCTCGATACGCTACGACAGGCGATCTCGATGTGGTGTCCGGCTTGCGAGCGTTCGGACGCCTCTGCCCCGGACGGTCGTTGACTGGACGACCCGCGCTTCGCTGTCGCGCAGACGCGCGCACCGTCCGGAATCAGTGCGCGCCGCAATCCGCACGATGCTGGCGCCGCAGTGCGTCACGAAGCCCGCTCACGTCGGGCGCGAGCGTCAGCGAATGCGCGGTCAACCGGTGCTCGAGCGCGTTCGCGATTTCGCTGGTGCGAACGTGGCCGGCGATCGCCGCCGCGCCCTTGATTCGATGGGCAGCGCGGCGCGCTCGTGCGGCGTCGCCGGCCGACAATGCATCGTCGAGCTCCGCCAGATCGGCGTCGACGGTCTGCCGATAAACCGCGTGGAAGTCGTCCTGCGCGGCGGCGGACGCGCAGCCGGGTTCACCGTTCATCGCCATGGTGCCGGGTGAACACCACAGTTCGATCAATTGCCGCAACGTGTCCAGCCGTAACGGCTTCGCCAAAACGCCGTCCATGCTGCTGTCGAAGCAGCGCGCACGGTGCGCATCGTCCGTCGATGCCGAGATGGCGATGATCGGCGTACGCACGTGGTTGCTGGCGTGCTCGATCGTGCGCATGCGCGTCGCTACCGTGTACCCGTCCAGATCGGGAAGATCGCAGTCGAGGAGCACCATGTCGTATGCGGAGCGCTCGAATTGTTCGAGCGCGTGCGCGCCATCGGCTGCGGCGATACAGCGGCAGCCGAGCGCATCGAGTTGTTGGCGGATCGCATGCCGGACAGCCTCGTGGTCGTCGACGACGAGGATTACAGGATGGTCGTGCGTCGGTCCTGCATCCGCCGCTGCGTATGCAGCAGGCGCGTGCGGCAGCGCGCACGCGACTGGATTGTCGTCGCGCGCGGCCGCCGCCAGTCGAACGGGAAGGGTCACGGCAAATACCGTGCCGGTATCCGGACTGCTCGCGACGTCGATCTTGCCGCCCATCAGGTCGACGAGTTCACGACAGATCGACAATCCGAGCCCGCTGCCGCTCGCGTGACGCCCGCCGGACTCCTCGACGCGCTGGTATGGCTCGAAGATTCGCAGCTGTAGATCGGCGGGAATGCCGATGCCGGTGTCGCGCACTTCGAGGACCAGATCGCCGGAATGGTTCGGCCGGCGCTCGACATAGCCGACCCCGAGCGTGACCGATCCCGCCGATGTGTACTTGATTGCGTTGACCAGCAGGTTGAGCAGGATCTGTCGCGTGCGCATCGGGTCGATCAGCACGCAGAGCTGCGCCGGACATGCGAAGTCGAGCGCGAGTCGCAGGCCTTTCTCGTCGACTCGCCAGCGCACCATGTCGGCACTGGACCGCGCCCACTGCACCACGGGTGTCGGTTCCGGCGCGAGCGTGACGTTGCGCGATTCGAGCCGCGAGTAGTCGAGTATGTCGTCTAGCAGCGTGAGCAGCGATTCGGATGCGGCAACCGCCGCATCGGCGCGGCTTGCCTGCTTCGGCGACAGCTTCGAGCGTTGCAGAAGCTCCAGCGACGAGAGGATCGTGTGCATCGGCGTACGGATCTCGTGGCTGATGAATGCCAGGAACATCGCTTTGTCCCGGTCGCTGCGAATTGCTGCCGCGCGGGCGCGAACCGACACGAAGGCGACTGCCGCCAGTGCGAGCACCAGCGCGCTGGCCGCTGTTACCTGCCAGCGGTGATAGTAGAGAACCGCATGGAGCGTGGGTTTGCCGTAATCGGCGGATTCGATCCAGCGACGTGCGATTTCCTCGCGCGCGGACGCTGAAATTGCGGCAAGTGATTTTTCAAGGATCGATGCCAACATCCGGGAATCGCTCCGGGTGGCGAACGCGAGCGAGTACGGGCGCTCGGGCAGGCTGCCTGACAGGTACAGCTTGTCTTTGAACTGGTGCCTGACGAGCGGCAGAAGCGACATGTCGGGGCCGACTGCAACGTCGGCGTCGCCGTCGGCCACCGCCGCAAGCGCGTCGCGTTCGGTTTGATACGGCATCAACGTAATCGGCAATCCGCTTTCGCGAATGACGAAGTCGAGGCCTCCGCTCCCTTTGATCGCCACACGCCGGCCCGCAAGGCTCCGGAAATCGGCGACCACGTCGACATGTTCGGGCGCAACGACGACAATCGTACCTACGAAGTACGACTGAGTGAAAGTGAGGTCAGTGAAACGCAACGTGTCGGAAGTCACGTCGGGTACCATGTCGATCCTTCCGGACTTCAATGCTTCGGCGGAATTCGACCAACTCACGTCGTCGACATATTCGAACCGCAGTCCGCTCACCCGCGCTACGGCGTCGAGATACGATGGCACGAGGCCCGAAGCCTTGCCGCGCTCCCGGAATTCGAATGGCCGCCAGTCGGCGTCGATCCGGGTCTTCACGATCGGGTGTTGCGCGATCCACGCCAGTTCTT
This sequence comes from Burkholderia latens, assembly GCF_001718795.1. NCBI lineage: Bacteria > Pseudomonadati > Pseudomonadota > Betaproteobacteria > Burkholderiales > Burkholderiaceae > Burkholderia > Burkholderia latens. Next base: position 195,792 of record NZ_CP013438.1, read on the forward strand.
CCGCCGTGAATGGCGGCTGCGTGTTCGCCGAGCCGGCCGTGGACACCGCACCGACGATCAGGCCGATGGCGATGATGCGATGCATGGCTTTCATGTTGCTCCGGTTATGTCATCAGATCGCCATTCGCAGCCGCGGACCCGGTGAATGGCAGTACGTATGCGGGGCATGGCGGTCGAGCGGTATGGCCGCGGTTCGTCGGCGATGTCATCCGTCGCGCCAAAGATGTTAAAAATACGCCAAAAGGCGGTAAGCTGATTTTTCATCGCCAAAGGCAGCACGTCGAGAAAGCTGCAAAGCGCCGACGCGCTGTTCAACAGCAAATAGGGGTAGCAATGAGACCAGAACGCCAGCCGATTCGGGTCGTGATCCTGGATGACCATGCAGTCGTCCAGCTCGGGATTACGAGTTACCTGACCGAGAAGACCAACATCCAGGTCGCAGCGAGCTTCTCGCAGTCGCGCGATCTTATCCGATGGCTGGAAGGAAATCGCGCGGACGTCGTGTTGCTCGATTACACGCTCGGGCCGGGGGAGATCGACGGTCTCAATCTCGTCAAGCTTCTCAGCACGCGTTTTCCCGCATGCCGCATCCTGATGACGTCGAGCAGCGATACGCCGGCTACTGTCCACATGACCATGCGCGCGGGCGCACTTGGCTTCTTCGGTAAAAGGGCCGACCTTGGCGAGCTCGCACGCGCGATCCGGTCCGTTGCAAGCGGTCGTTCATATATCAGTGCGGACGTGGTCGATGCAATGCAGTCGAGCGATGTGCACGAGCCGCGCTTTTCGGATCCGCACGCCGCCGGGTCGGCAAAACACACGCCGTTATCGCAAACGGGCCTCAGTGTACGCGAGCACGAGGTATTGCGCTGCTTCCTGTCGGGCATGTCGGTGTCCGACATCGCATTGAAATTTTCCAGAAGCCCGAAAACGATCAGCGCCCAAAAACAATCCGCGTTCCGCAAGCTCGGTATCCGCAGCGATGCCGATCTTATCGCATCCAGAAAGCTGCTCGAAGACGTTTGACGGTCGCCGACGGCTGCCGCGAAAACGGGCCGGAGCCGTCCCGTTTCAAGCGAACGGGCGCCCGCAAGCGCGCGGCGATGTGCGCTTGCCGACAGCCCGATAAAACGACACTTTCGTTTATTCCCGTAGCGATATGCGCATGCACGGGCGGCCGTTTACAACGCGACGTCCGCGGTTGGCCATCCCCTCTGCCAATCGGCGACAGCCGCATTTGATGCTGGACACGCAAGCTGTCCTCTCGTCCGCAACTTTCACCATAAGCATTTAGCGGCTTCGGTGTCGCCGACATGCGAACGTACAACCGCGATCGTCAGCATTGCCGCGATGGAACGTGGCTGTTACGCGGAGGCGATCCGCGTCTTTTTCAGACCAATCTCATAGGCAGTTCCGCGATCGGTCGGAATACTAACGCCTGCCTTCGTTCGAAGGCTTGGTTCCTGACAGACCCGGCACGACCATGCCGGTGGCTTAATCAAACGGTACATCAATGAAAACCAAACTGCTCGCGACGGGCTTCGCCCTGTCTGCTCTGTCCGCATCCGCTATGGCTCAAACCACCCCGGTGTCGGTGGACGGCTCGATCAACTTCCAGGGGACGATCGTCAGCGATACCTGCAAGGTTGCGTCGGTCGCCGGCGATGCCGGTGCGATCAACGTCGACATGGGCACCATCGCTGCCGACGACGTCGGCACCGTTGCCGCGCCGAAGATGCTCACCAGCGGTGCCGGCTCGGCGAACTTCAACGTTGCGTGCAAGTCGGGCGCAAAGGTCAGCATGAAGTTCGCCGGGAAAACGGCCGAACTGAGCGCGGATCGCAAGACGCTTCGCGTGAACAACGGCAACACGTCGGCCGGCTTCGCGCAGGGCGTCGGAATCGCCGTGTACGAAGGCACGGGCGCGAGCGCGAACGCATTCGATTTGAGCAACGGCGCGCTGCTGGCGCAGACCGAAGTGCCGTCGACCGGCGGCACGGTAAACGTGCGCTTTTCCGCTGCATACGTCGCTGCGGATCCGACGAAAATCAAGCCGGGCATCGCGAACGCAAGCCTGCCGTTCACGTTGTCGTACGAGTAAGTCCATCGCCGGCGTGGACGCCGGCTCCATCCCGCTCCATCACGCAGCGGCAGTTCTGCCGCTGCCATACGGCGTTTTCACGAGTCATTCCCGATATGAAAGCAAAACGATGCGCCGCGGGCGTAGCGTTGGCGTGCGCGCTCGCCGCGCCGGCCAGTCACGCGAGCATTTCACTTGGCGCCACGCGGGTGATCTTCGACGGCAAGGACAAGGAAGCGTCCGTCGCCGTCAGCAACGACGGCGCAGACGCGCTGATTCAGTCGTGGCTGGATCCCCTGGACGACGCTTCCACCGAACCGTTGCCATTTGCGATCACGCCGCCGCTTGCGAAGCTCGGCGCGAAACAGCAGCAACTCCTGCGCGTGCTGTACGAAGGCGTCGGCCGTCCGGTCGATCGCGAGTCCGCGTTCTGGTTGAACGTCCAGGAAATCCCGCAGCAGGCTCATGGCGAAAACGTGTTGCAACTGGCAGTGCGCCAGCGAATCAAGGTGTTCTATCGCCCGGCCGGTTTGAGCGGCGATCCGCAGCGTGCACCCGACGAACTGCAATGGAAGCTCACCGAAGACGGCGGAAAAGCGACGCTGCATGTGACCAATCCAAGCCTGTACCACGTGACCGTTGTCGACGCCAAGGTACGTGCGGGCACGGGCGACGCGCCCGTCGCGGACGCGAGGATGATAGCGCCGCGTTCGACGCTGGAGTGGCCGGTACGCATGCCGCCGGCGCGCACGCTCGCGCCGGAGCTTCGATACGACGTGATCAACGATTACGGCGGCCGGCAATCCTACCGCGTGACCTTGCGCGGTGCCGATAGCGGCAAACCGATCGCCGTCGACCATTGAGCGCCGACTCGGTACGACCGCCGGTTCGTAGCGGCCGACCGGCCGCGCCGGCCTCGTAGCCGAGCTTGTCTGTGTGACACCGCTGTTGGAAAGGGCTACAAGCGAGCATTGCGATGTCCAAACGTATAAATACACGACTCGCGGACAGATCGGCCGATAACATCGGCCCCGCCGCGCGCCCCGCGACCCCGATCTACCTGGCTGCGTGCGTCGCGATTTGCAACAGCGCGCATGCCGCGCATGGCGAGATGCCGGTTGCGCACACCGACGCGCCGCAAGCGTTCAACACCAGCTTTCTGCATGGTCAGGGACGGCCGGCCGATCTCAGCGCCGTGCTCGAATCCGGCAGCAGCGTGCCGCCCGGCACGTATCGCGTCGAAGTGAACGTCAACGGCGACCTCGTCGGCCGCCGCGAGATCGATTTCCAGCAGGATCGCGAGAACGGCAAACTGAGTCCGTGCCTGACGCCGCAGATGTTAAAAGAATTCGGTGTCGATCTGGACGCCGTCGCACCGCGCGCGGATACCGCCAGCCACGCATGCGTGGATCTGCCGCGTCTGCTCGACCACGCGGCCGCCGATTTCGATTCCGGCCGTCTTCGATTGAACCTGAGTATTCCGCAGGCGTATCTGTCGCGCTCCGCGCGGGGTTATGTCGACCCGGCGCTGTGGGATCAAGGCGTCAACGCCGGTTACGTGAATTACCAGTTCAGCGGCGACTACGGCCACAGCCGCGGCGGTCGGGACAGCAACACATACTTCGTCGGTCTGCAAAACGGCGTCAATATCGGCCGGTGGCGCTTGCGCAACGAGTCGACAGTCGTCGGCGGCAACGGGATGCCGACCCGCTTCACGAGCAATCGCACGCTGGTCCAACGAGACGTCGATTCGATCAAGGGCCAGTTGACGCTGGGCGAGCAGTACTCCGACTCAACCCTGTTCGACAGCGTGAGATTTCGTGGCGTGCAAGTCGCGTCCGACGACGCGATGCTGCCCGACAGCGAGCGCGGCTATGCGCCCGTGGTGCGGGGCCAGGCGGCCACGAATGCCGTGGTCGAAGTGCGTCAGAGCGGTTACGTGCTCTATCGCGCCAACGTGCCGCCCGGGCCTTTTCAGTTAACCGACATTTTTCCGTCGGGCTCGAACGGCGATCTGGAGATCACTGTCATTGAAGCCGACGGTAGCCGGCACGTCACCCATCAGGCATTTTCCAGCTTGCCGTTGATGTTGCGCCGCGGGCGCTTCAAGTACAGCTTCGCCGCGGGAACGTACCAGGGCGGGGATGGGCCGTCTCCCGTGCTCACGAGCGGTTCGATCGTGTACGGCCTCACCGACAACAGCACCGTGGCGGGCGGGGTCCAGCTCGCACGCGATTTTCAGGCGCTGAACGTCGGCGTAGGTACCAATACCCCAATCGGCGCGTTGTCGGTGGACGTGACTCAATCGAGCAGCCGAGTTCGAGGAAAGCGCAGCACCGGCCAGAGTATGCGCGTGTTGTATGCGAAGACCTTCACGCGCACGAACACGAACTTCACGCTCGCCGCCTATCGCTATTCCACGTCCGGCTACCGCACCTTCGGCGATCACGTGAACGAGTTGGCCAACAGGGAAGGCGGGAGCCTGCTCGCAGCCACGGGAGGCGGAGCCGGTCGCAGTCGATCACGTATCGATTTGACGACCAGTCAGGACTTCGGCGGCGCAGCGCGGCAATACGGCAGCGTTTATCTGAACGTCACTCACCAGACGTTCTGGGGGCGGCCCGGCGCAAGCCGCAGCGTCAGCATTGGCTATGGTGGCGCCTGGAAGCAGTTGAGCTACAGCATGAACCTGAGCCAGACTCGGGACACCCGGTTTAGCGAAGCGAACAACAGTCAGGTCATGTTGACGTTGTCGATACCGCTCGGCAGCAAGCTACGATCGCCTCGCGCTTATACCAACGTCAGCCATGACGGCGGCGGGCGCATCAACGTTCAAAGCGGCCTGAACGGCTTCGTCAGCGAAAAGTTGTCGTACGCGATACAGACCGGCTATGCGAGCGCCACGGGCAATGCGACGGGTGGCGCAAGCATCACGCGCGATACGGATGTGGGGCAACTCAATGCAAGCGTGAACGTTGCGAGAGATTATCAATCTGCAAGCATCGGCGCGACCGGAGCACTGGTACTGCATCGTGGTGGCGTCAATCTGAGCCGCTCCGTGGGCGACACGTTTGCGTTGCTGAAGGCAGACGGGCTCAAAGGGACGAGCTTGAAGACGGACGGCGGCACACCGTTCGGCCGCAATGGATATGCGGTCGCCACGTACGCGCAGCCGTACCGGCTGAACAATTTGAGTCTCGACACGCGCGACGTCGGAGCCGACGTGGAACTGGAAGACACGGTCAAGCAGGTGGTACCGCGTCGCGGAGCCATCGTGCAAGCGACGTTCGCGGGTTACCGCGGGCAGCGCGCGCAGTTTGCGCTCCAGCAAGCCGAGGGCACGCCGGTGCCGTTCGGCGCCAGCGTGGAGGACGCCCGGACCGGCCGGCACCTCGCCATTGCGGACCCGAACGGGAATGCGTTTGTGCTGCTCAGTCAGGATCAAGGCGTCCTGACTGTGAAGTGGAAGAATGGTCGGTGCCAGGCGCCTTACGCATTGCGCAAGGTTGCGGCGGGGCGGAATTATGTGAGAGAGGTGGTCCGTTGCCGATGACGGAATACGGGTGTGCGGGGGTAGCGACGTACATATCACGTCGACGACAGCGACCCGCCGTTGAACCGGCGGTGATCGAATGCGATCAACGAGACGCGCTTCCGTTCGATGGCAATCGAGCACCTAGCTCAGGGCCAAGTGTGGCAAAAAAATCGCGCCCAGATTGGTTCGGATTCGCAAGGCAGACGAAGCATGCAGGATGCACCTGCCCGCCAGACGTCGACACTTCGTAATGTTCACGTTGGACCGTTATCCGTTATACGGGAAAGTGCTCCGAAGCGCTCGGCTTCGGCACGTGAAGGCGGGTGGATAGACGTGCTTATCCGGGCGCGATCGTTCGACACCATGCATTGCGCCGGTGTGGAATGAACGAGCAGGAATAGCGTGGAGCGTACGCACGTTGTGCTCGATCATTGCGGCGAGCTCGGCGATTCAGAAATCACCGGGAAAGTTTCTGAAAAAACGTGACGCGTTACTGATAGGTGAGCGTAAATGTCGCGGCGCCGTTCGCTACCCCGGGCACGATACTGTTGCCTGTCTGGACGTAGCGCGCTTTGAGCGGAATAGAATATGTGCCCTCGGATTCGGCGGTTTTCCACTTGAACGTGGTGCCCAATTTGACAGGTTGGTCATCGTAAAGCACCTGAATGGCAACACCCGTTGCGCTGCCTGCATCCCCGCTAACTTTCAGCATCCCCTGAGTGGCGTCGTGAGCGGTGCCGTCCAGTTTCAAGTTGATACTTGTGCCTTTGGCGCAGGTAAGCGGAATGCTGAATGATTTTGTTCGGACATCGGATGGCGATGTACCCGCCCCCTTGAATGCGCCAACAGGCACCTCCCCCATCCGAACATCGATCGACGCGCTGCCGAGCGTGCATGACAAGGTTGTAACTTCGACCTTGCCGAAGCTGAAGAATGATTCTGGCCCCATCCAGGCGTTTTTATTGTTTCTCAAAATGAAACTGCCAATGTTGCTGACAGAGATTACTCCAGCACCGGTGGTCGTCGCCGTCTTGTAGAGGTTGATTAGCGCCTTGGCCTGAAGGGGTTGAATCGAGAACATGCCATTGATGGCGCAATATATATAATGGTTCACGTTGTCCACGTTGGTTCCATTGACCCATCGTTCTACATCCGCGCCGCATGGAGAGGACGCCACGGTCTTAATGCCGACTGCGTATCCGATTCCTTCGATGTTGGTCGCGTAAACGCGTTTATTGTCAATGGTGGCTTTGTAAGAGCCAAATGCTTTTATCCCGTATTCTTGGTATGTCAAGGACGGTGATTCGTTTGAACAATTATACGTTTTAACGATATCCGATTCTATTTGACCAATGAGCGAGCCGACAGGCAGGTCGCGTTGAAGGGCGAAGGTTTTCGCCGGGAGAGTCGTATTATTCGTGACGGTTTTGCACGTGAAGGCCAAGGCGCCCTTTGACGAAATAAATATTAGGGATGCGGCCACATGAGCACACCTGATGCGCATATCGTACTCCTTTCATCATTGTCGAACAGTATATGGAAACACATTCGGCCATTCTTGAAGATAGGAATAGGCCTATTTTTCAATTGATGTGGCGCACATGTTCTTTCGCGTCAGTCGATTCGCGGAGGTGGTCTCGCCAATTCGGACAGCGAGATAACCGGAACGTTGGCACCTGCATGCGTCGTTGGTGAAACGGATTCGAGCGAAGCCGCGTCGGTGGTGCGATTCGCCTTCTGACCGAAACCGGTGCTGTGCACCGTGCCCGACGTTATGTGATTACGATGAGTTTGCCGGTCGGCTACCGATTCAAGCCGACGGCGCGGCGGCGGGCAGGCGCCCGCCACCGACCTACTTCGCTGCTGCCGCTTTGGCTTTGTCCTGCTCGGCGGCGAGGGCCGCGTCTGCCGCCTGCGCGCGCTGAATCGCCGGGCGCGCGAGCACGCGATCGATATATGCGCGAATGACCGGCGTTTCGGGAATGAGTTTGAACATCGTGGTCCAGTTCAGCGCCGAGCCCCACAGCACATCGGCCGCCGTAAAGCGCTCCCCGAGCAGATACGGACCCTTTGCGAGTTGCGCGTCGATCGTGCGGATGACGGCGTCGAAGTCGCCGTACGGAGACGTCGAGTACGCGGCAGGTGGGCGATTCATCGAACGGTCGATGACGGCCGGCTCGAGGCAGGAACCGTAAAACGTCATCCAGCTCAGGTACGGTCCGCGCAGCGAATCGCCCGCCGCCGGCGACAGGCCCGCTTCCGGATACAGCTCCGCCGCGTACATGTAGACAGCCGCCTGTTCGGTGACGATCACGTCGCCGTGGCGCAGCGCCGGCACCTTGCCCATCGGATTGATCGCGAGGTAGTCGGTTTCGTGGTGTTTGCCGGTGGACAGATCGAACGCATGCACCGCGTAGTCGGCGTGCAGTTCCTCGAGCAGCATCCGTGCGCCGGCCGAGCGGCTTCGCGGGGAGTGGTACAGGGTCAGGTGACGGTCTTGCGGCATCGCGGGCTCCGGGGACGTTCGGGACAGGGTTTCCACTATAGGAGACACACGTGCCGTCGTCTTGGAAAAACCCGCTGCGGCGGTGCATCATCTCCCCGTCGCCTCATCGGTTCGTCACCATGGCCGCCTTGCGTAACGTGACCGACACGCCGAAAGGCGTCGTCGGCCCGAAAGCCTTCAATCAGCGCTTCCGCCTGAATCGTTACTACCCGCGCGCCGAGCTGGCCTGCGTGCTCGATCACCACTGGATCGTCGAATGGGACCTGCGCGACCAGCCGCCGTACGTGCAGCGCACGCTGCCGTATCCGTGCGTGAACCTGGTGTTCGATCGCCGGCAGACCGGCATTTTCGGTGTGGTGTCCGGCGCATTCGAGACGACGCTGACGGGCGCTGGACGGGTGATCGGGTTGCGGTTTCGGCCGGGCGCGTTTCGGGCGTTCTTCGGCAAGCCCGTGCACCTGATGACGGACAAGGTGTTGCCGGTGTCGACGCTGTTCGACTGTAGCGAGGCCGAAGCCGAAGACGCGGTGCTCGGTGCGGACGATGACGCCGGGATGGTGGCCGCCGCGGAGACGCTGCTGATGCGCGTGTTGCCGCCGCCCGATCCGCAGGTCGAGCGCATTCACGCGATCCTGCAGGTGTTGCAGCAGGATCTTCGGCTTACGCAGGTGCGTGATCTGGCCGAGCGCGCTGGAATGAGCGAGCGCACGCTGCAGCAGCTTTTTTCGAACCATGTGGGTGTGACGCCGAAGTGGGTGATCTGTCGATACCGGCTGCATGAAGCCGCGGACAAGCTCGCAGGCGGCGAGCCGGTCGATCTCGCCGGGCTGGCTCAATCGTTGGGCTACTTCGATCAGGCACATTTCACGCGGGATTTTCGGAAGCTGGTGGGAAAGGCGCCGGCCGAGTATCGCCGGGACGATCGGCAGGTGTGACGGGAAGTCCTGTCGGGCGACGGGGCGCCGTAGACGAATTTTGCACAGCGGATGCGTTGCCGATGATTCCACCCTATAGTGCTCGTCGTTGACCGATCTGCAAGAGAATCAGGAGCTTATTGTGTTGCACCGGAAATCCAGGCTGCCCCGCTCGACGTTCATGCGTGCCGTTGCCGTCGCCGTGATGCTGGCGCCATTCGCCGCGCAGGGGCAGGGCGCTGTCGGCGGCACGATGCGCGTCGCGTCCGCCGTCAGCCGCGACACGTCGCCCGCGCAGCCGATCGTCGGCGACGATCCGGTTGCGATTCGCGATGCGCTCACGAAGCAACACACCAGCACCGGCACGCCTTCATTGAGTGCCCGTATTCGTGGTCTGGTTCCCGGCGCTGCCGTCCGGCATGGTCCGAACCCCGAACTTGCAGCCGTCGATCTGGATCGCGACGTGACGTTCGTGGTGCCGTTGCGTTACGGCGTGCGGTACCAGGCGAAGCGGCGGCTGTTGACGATCGATGTCGATCTGTTCGATGCGGAGCGTGACGACCGGACGGGCATCCTGCTCAGAAAGGTGACGACGGGGCGTCGAGGACGAGGGCTCGTGATTGCGCCGGAAGCGAAGGCGAAGGGATATATCCAGCAGGTCGATATCATCGAGCTCGAGTCGGGCCACGGGAAAAAGACGACCGTTCGGAGCAACGTGCGGGTTGCGCCGGCTGTGTATGCGCAAACGCATGGCGACTTCGCGCTCGTTTTTTCCGGGCGGCTGGTGCGGCCTTACCTCACTGAAGAAACGGAGCATGTCGAACCGAGCATCGACGAGCCGACGGACATTACGACTCGGGTCTCCACGCTGCATATGGATATCGACGCCATTTCGCTCGTGAGTCCGTCGAGCGGTGTCGTGTTGTCGAGAAAGGTGCGGTTGTCGAAGTAGGGGCGGGCCGCGCTCAAAGTGCTCCGTCCGGCGGTGCGCCGGACCGGTTCTCGCGAGGCGGCCGCCTCCCGCAGCGTCATCGGGCGTCAGGCGAAACGTTGCGCATTGCTTGAAGGGGGGCTGTTCGAAGTTGGCAAAGTGTTCGCGAAAAATGAAAGCGTCCCGGAGGACGATTCTCGCCGAGGTCAAGTCCTTGGCAGGCGTGGCTTCGCGCCTGAAGCAACCGCGAAATTTGGTCCGGGTTGACCCCTAACGCTGCAAAAATTCGTACCGCGGTGCTCCAAAAAAATGAAAGCGTCCCTCGGGACGCTTCTTCTACAGCGGAACCCTTGCCGGACGGGGATGTGCGCTACGTGAGGGAAAAATGTTCAGCCTGATTGCCCCGCACGAGCCTCAATTTCGCTAGAAATTGATGTCGAGTTCTTGCTCGTCGTTTGCGAAAATCGCCTGCTCAATGCGTACGTTTTGGCTCGGTGTCGGAGCCACGGCCGGCGCGCCGCGGACAACGCCCACTAGAGCCAGCGTGTCAGCCGTGCAGGATTCTTCGACGGCACGAGAGCGAGCGGCTGCGGAATTCGCGTTGCGCAGCCTTGTTGCATCTCGCCGCGTTGTTCCAAGCGTTGAATTTTTTGACGTATCACGTGTGTATCATACTGACCGCCTCGTCCAGGCTAAGCGTTCGCATCTACGGCGTAGAGCAGTCGAACTGCTTCATTGTGTCCAACATCGACTCGCCGCGAAAATTTCAGATGCAGGTCGACAAGCCTGTTGTCATCGTCTCGCGCCGTATAAGTTGTCTCGACATTTGAATCGTCAGCAAACGTCTGAAAATGAAGAGCACTGAACGCCTCTTTCGCAAGAAGTATCGACTGTCCCGGGGGGAGGTTGGCGCTGTAGACTTCCACTTCATTGAAGTTGCAGACGTATCTCCGCCCCTTATCGCTTGCTTGCCATACGCGTAGGTCGTCTGGTTTGTGGTAGCCGAGTCGAACGTCAGCGTGCTGCCATTGCCAAGCCCAGTTCGGCTTCGTCGGATTCTCCAGAAGAAGAATAGGGTGCAGGCCTTGAGCCATCATTCGCTCCGACTCTGACCGCAGCGTTGACCAGTAAGAGTCCGCGTCAGGGACTGCGTGGTCCCTCGTTTCGCAGCCACGTAGTGTGTCAGACAGCACAAGAGCCCCTACACGGTCTCGCATTGTTTCGTCCCAATACTCGGCTTCGTTTATCGCCCTTTGGTCCATTTCGTTTCGGGTTAATTCTCCCTTTTTTACCTTGAGCATATTGAGGGTGAAATCTTGCAGTGTGTCGTTTGTAGGGAGAACATTTGCAAATAGCTGAAGAGGAAAAGCCCCTAAGGACGAATCGAACGCAGTACGTGAGGCGAAACGCGAAATTTCTGCGAGCCTTTGTTCGTCTACAGGCTCGTTACGAAGTGCCTCGCTTCTCTTCTCCTCCAGGGAGGCCGCTATCGACTCAAGGCTGACCTTTAGGTTCGTGCGCGCAGTGGGCGCGTCAACGGTATTCCCAGTCAGCGTAAGGAGGCGCTCAAGTACCTGCGGATATAACTCGGCAGGGTCATTTAGCCTGTCGAGCCATGCTTTCAGGCAACTACGAACGAGCTCGATGCTTGCGTATTGCCCAATCATCCACACGTCCAATTGCCGGTGCAACGCAGGCCCTGGCGTCCACTGCCTTGTCGAACGACCCGCCATTAAAATTAGCACTTGCTCCTGCAGTGACTCAAGGCCATCGACGCCAGTTGACGAGTAGGAGCGGGAGCTAATCATATTCTCCTGTTGAGCATCTTTCACTCTTTCCACGAACAGGCTGAGACGCCCGACGTATCTCCCTCGATAACGACCATCTGACGCAAACTGACGAACCATTGCCGCAAAGTAGTCAGGAGCCGCCATGTCGTGCAACGACTCCGAGGCTATTGCGCCAGCCCGCCATTGTTTCCCGGTGAGCATTCCGGTGGCGATTTCCATGGCTAACGAATCGTCAAGACCGCTAGCAGTTTGTCGACACGCGAAAGATAGGAGCAGCTCGAGGGTCACGAGCCGGATGTCCGTCCAAAGGTTGAGTAGCGAAGCGAGAAGTACCCCACGCTGTACATCTGTGCGACGCTCCCCCATAAATTGTTCATCATCCTCCGTGAGGCCAAGAGCGGCTTCCACAAGAGTCCAGTCGTCTGTAAGAAGGTCCACTGTGACGAAGTCCGTTTTGTCATACAGAGACATCGCTTGATGGTCATAAAGCCGGTCCCCCCACCATTTGCTCAGTGAGTCTGCAAACCATTCCGCAGCAGTTTTATCGCCGCGGGCAACGGCCGCAATCAGCAACTTCGCTGTGCCCTGAACATGCGTTGCTTGCATACGTGCTATCGAGGCTGCTGCTCGCCATTCGAATGCGTCGGATGCGTCAGGAATTTCCGCAATGTGCGTTCTTGCATTCTCCCAGCCGCTGATGAAAGTACCCACGACGTCTTCGTAGAGGCGAAACAATGGCGGGGCAAGCGTTGAGCTGCGATTAGCACCATGCTCCTGCACTCCTTGCTCCTCAATGCGGCGTGCCCACCAACCGCCGAGTTGGTACATCAAGAGCATCGGAAGGTCCAGAATAGCTTCTCGGATTTCCACGGGAGAATCTTGCAGCTCCTTGCCACCGAGGTGCTGAGCGACATGGCAAAGGCGGCGAATCGGGCTGCTGTCGATGGTCATCGACTCTATTGCAGCCGTAAATACGGAGCGGTACGCGTCGTTCCACAATACGTGCATACGCGTGTCAAAGAATTCGTCGAAGTCGGGCAGTAATGCCCAGCTTCCCGCTGACCCGTCTTCGTTCACTACCTGGGATACGCCCAGCAGAAGCTCATGCAGGCCGACAAGGGCGTTATAGGCGCGCTCAAAGTCCTTGGCATCAGGTTTTTGAGCAGCGGTACGCGCATCCAATTCGAACTCGTCGATAATCGACTTAACTCTGACCCTGTACCTTTCGCGTCTTAACGGAGCGAAGGAAAACGCACAACGTAACAGCCACCGTTGCAGGGTGGTAAGGTTTGGACCAGCTTCTATCTGCGCTAGATGGACGGCCTCGTGATACTCCGTCCCCGGCGTAATGGGTATCGACAACATTGGCCATACTGGTCGACGGTGCCCATGTTGCTCGGGGGGGCGCGGCCATTTGGAAGCAGAATTTGCCCACGCCGCGATAACCAGCGCCAGTGGCCATAGGCGGACGTTGACAAGGCGCGACGGCACTCTGAGGTTTAACGTGCCTTGTGGTGCCCCCCGACCAAAACCATACCGAGTCAGGAGAACCTTCGGCCCATCCATGTTTTTATCGTCCAGATAGTCTGGGGCTGGAATCCATCCTTTGGAGTGTGACTGCGCGAATACTTGAAACGGATAGAGCCGATTAACATCGTGAGGCAGCGCGACGCTAGCTACGTATCTTCTGACGACGTCCAGCTGTACGTCTGGCCGGAGGAACTCCACCGTCCTGTATAAGAAGTTCGCGGTGAGTGCTGCGTTGACCACGAACCATAGTGCGTCCAAGGCCCCCCACTGAAGTAATACCGACGCACCGAAGTAAGGCATGGCGGCGTATTGAACCCCCATGACAACGACCAGGACGAGCGAGGAAAGGCCGGCGGCAAGAGCGCCCGAATTCAGCATGTATAGGTGCATCACGCTGTCCGACGCAGGTCTGCGTTGCAAAAACACGGCCACGAAGGCGATGACAATCGGGTATGCGAGCGCGGCAATCGTGGCTTGAACGGACCATAGGGTTGAGAAGTAGCTCAGTTGCTCCGACGCAGCCCATTTTGCCCAGCCGCCCGGAATCCAATCCTCAGGGAGCTCATGAGCGACCAGTAGGCCTGCACAGAAAGCGATAGGTAAAGATAGGCAGAACCATGCGGGATGCTCCCCGGCGTGCATCAATAGTCGAGTCCACCGGGATTGAGCGAGATTCCTGAGATACTGGTTGGTCAACCGCCAGTCTGCAACGTCGCGACGAACGATGCGTCGAATCGACCATGGCACCACGCAAAGCTTTCGGACGATGGAAAAGTGGAACGAGGCGGAGTCGACCACGAATCGGCAAGTCTCCGTTATTCGCGCTTTGACGTCCGTCTTGACCGTCCGCGCTATCGCAAGTGCTTTGTCGAATGTCTCGCTCACTGCACGCTCCTTCGTTTTTTTGCAGCTCGTGTTCGGTCTCCCACGACACCCCGTAGCTGTAGGTTTTCTGCGCTGTCTATGCCCTGAAGCGGCCGGGTGATGCAATGGTATTCTAGTCGCTACCGGTGTGACTCGGTCGTCGGCTTAACTGCAATCAGCACTTGTAACCTGCTGACTTGTTGAGGCGTCACTTTCACGTCACGCGATGAGCAATAGGCACGAGGTCGGCTATGGCCTCGTTATTGAAAGTAAGGACCGACATGAGTCTCAGTTACAGTGCGCGCATTATTGCGGATGCTCGAATCACATACGTGAGCGGTGCAAAAGCCTTGGGCTCGAGTCTGCTTCGAATGAACGTTGAGTTTCAGCAACCAGCTTGGGAAGCAGGAACCGGTCAGGCCTCAGCTGCAATACATTCCGCCGTGTTGAGTTTGCGAACAGATTCCGGTGGTGGCGAGCTGGGACGTGCTTGCCCTGACAGTCCCCTGATTTTGAAGTCAGGTCCGCGCGGGACCACGGTGCATCAGACGTTCTCGATTAGTTTGAACGACGCACAGATGTTCGCTGTCGAAGAGGCACGAAAAGGGGGGAGTGTCGAACTGGTGCTGAACCTCATTGCCGGCGGGCATGGTGAGTACGGCCATCAGGTTATCAACGACAACATTTCTTACAGAGTTCCGCTAAGCGAGTGGGCTCGCCTACTGCGCGAACTCGGTCACGGCGACATCATTGTGCTGGGCGTGCAGCTTCCGAACGGGCCGAATGGTGCTCGTCTGCGTTCGGCGATTGAGTTGCTGCACACAGCCAATCGTTACCTCGTGAACGGGGAATATGACATTGTTGTTGCGCGCTGCCGGCAAGCTGTAGAGAGTGTTCAAGCGGCCTTTGACGACAGCGAGCCTACAAAGGAAGCAATGACGCTGTACCGGAGAGACAAGTCGAGTCGAGAGGGCATGTCTTCGCTTCAACGTGAGCACGTGATTCTTGAAACGGTCCGGCATTATGCAAACCTCGCGCATCATGTCGATAACCGAGGGAATACCGAGTGCTATGGGCGCGCAGACGCCACATTTCTACTCACGCTGGCTGCGGCGGCCGTCACTAGGGCCTGCGCCAGGGCTCGTATTGAGAGTCCTGATGCAAGCGAGTAAGCCTTGCGCTATCAGTTGCAGCGCGCAGCCCATCTGGAAAAGTCGGGTTGACGTGGGATTGTCAGAATATTTGTCTATAGAACGCGCCCATCGCCGCCGTTACGTCCGGAGACTCGGCGTGCAGCGCTACGGACAGCAAGACTCGGAAAGTCGCAAGCATGCGCCTTGGGGCAAGGGAGATGGATGGACCCGTACGAAAACATAGTTATTGGTAACTTTCTCTATAGCTTAGGGCTCTGTATTGGACAGCTGAGCGTAGAGGATGTGCGCCCGATGTGCGTCAACTTGCTCCAGCAGTCCCCGATGGACCATGCCCTTGGCGACCTGATGGTTGCAAATGCCGGCGTAACACGGCTGATTGAATTCAAACGTGAGAGGAATCCATCGGAAAAGGAAGAGACAAAGCGGATGCTGCTATCGCGGGCATTGACCGGAAAGCCACATCTACGGCCGATTTCACGAGAGATTCATTGGTACATCGAGACATCGGAGAGCGCGATGAATCTGGTTTCGAGAGTCGTGCCGTACCTCGATTTCGCCGACCCGCAAGCACCGACGACGAGCATCGAGCGATTCACCGATTCGATGGCCGCTGACGCCGTCGCGAACGAGATTGATGCAGAGACACGAGCGGCATACGAGCAGTACGTGAATTTGGTTGCTGTCTCCCACGGAGGGTTGCAGGGAGCATCGGGTGGACTAATCGTCAACTATAGTGAGAAGGATGGTCTTCGCTATGCGTTGGTGGCTGATATTCGGGACCTACTTTTAGACCATCGTCTGGTCCGAGAAGCCTACTTCGAGCGAATGAGGCAACAGGCAATGGAGTTGAGTCGAGAACAGGCCGTGAGGGAAAGGAGACTGTCGCGAGGAAGGGGAAGATAACTACCATGGAGCAACGCTCTAATTCTGAAGGTCTCAAATACTCCTATGATGTCCTTGGGACACTGCTCGAGGCGGCTGTCCGAGACCAGAAGCTTACAAGCGACGCAATTGCGTCGATGAATCGCACATCAAGCAAGTTTTCTGAGCAATGCCGTCATTTGCCTGTGGTTGTCGCTTCTGCCGTCAACAACGAACTCCGGGAAGCGATAGATGCTGCAGCCGATACACTGACCCAACGAGTTAGGAATGCGAACCTAGAGGCTGACCGGGCGGCGGATGCTCTTGGACGCGCGACGAAGCGAGCGACCCTCTTCGTATTTGTCCCGGCGGCGTTAGTTACTGCATTGGCTATGGTCATCTGGTACGGGGTCACCGCATATTTCGTACACCAACTGGAGCAGGAGAAGACGAACCTCCAACAGAAAGTGAACTACCTTTACAGCCAGGGCGGACAGCTAGACGTGCGCAGTTGCCCACTCTCCGATGGCAGGACCGCTCCGTGCATACGAGTGGAATCAAAAGGGCAGAACGGATACCACGTTCCCGTTTGGGTGAGATAGAGCATCTTGCGGGGTTCTCATCCTACACATTCGTATGGACGAACTATGCTTCAACGCAAATAGGTAGTCGTGGCGACTCGGTTCCGTGTGTTTGACCCTCATCGTGTCGCGCACGTTCTGCATCCAAAGAGCACGAGGTCTACCCCAAATCCCTAATGATTCTTTCTTTCTGAACAAGAGCCACGCCTGTACGACGAGGTCCACTTTGCAGCCCGCGACGCGGGAGCGGGCGCGACTGTAAGTTCAAATATTGTTCGGGTTACGCAACGCGAGACAAAAATGCTTGACCCAGTCGCACCCGGCGAGCGGTGAATTCGCTAGAAATCGATGTCGATTTCTAGCTCGTCGTCTACGAAAATCGCTCCCTCAACGCGTACGTTTGAGCTCGGTGTCGAAGCTGCTGCCAGCGCGCCGCGAACGACACCCAACAGAGCCCGCGTGTCAGCCGTGCCGGATTCTTCGACGGCAGCTTTACGAACGTTTCGATTGTTGACGGTGCGCTTCACGCCCTCAGCTGCCTCCATTTGTTTCTGCATGGATTGTGAGACTCGGTCGTGTTTGACCGCTTGTTCTGCTGTTGGATGTTTACGATGCTTGTCCCGTTCCTTGGCAAGGTCTGACACGCCCCGCATTGAGATGTAGTCACATATGTCAGGGTAGGTGAGACCGTACCTTTTCTTCGTCAACGGTGTCCCTTGAAGTTCTACCAAATGACCGTCGTCGTCCCAGAGCGCATGCAAATCGGAGGTGAACAGTTCGAAGCCATTGATGGTCAGGGTACGCCCATTGTTATAGGCTTCGAATGCAATGGCGCTCTTACGAAGCTCATCTGAGGTAAAGCTCATGTTCCCGAAGGTGACGATTCCGCCCGGCGCTTCACGCCCATAGAATGGTTTGGCAAGTCGACGTATCACTTCCTCTTCCGTCATATCCCAGGCCGCGTCGCCGTCACGCATTGCCTGGTTAAAAAGAAACATTTGCTTTGGAACGGGAGGCACATTGCCTTCCAGCATGAGGTCGGTCCGTAGCCTTGTCACATCCGCAGTCAAGTTGTGTTTGCTTATGGCAGTGAGAAGCGCCTTCATGAACTCCGCCAACGTGAGGATAGCAGTGCCCGGCGCTCGCCTCAGTCTCGTCCGATTCCGTTTCCTCGCAGCATCCTTATCAGGCCCCTTTCCCTTTACCGGCTCACCGTACGTCGAGCCGGAGATTCTGGCGACTTCCTCCTGGAAAAAATCCATCGCCTGCTCGACATCGCCCTTCGATTGCGGGCTGCCAGGCGCGGCCATCAATTGCCGCATCCTCATTCCAGTGACCACGGCGTTTCGCACCTTCTCCGAGATTCCAGGTCCTCGGTCCACGAATATCGCACTCGGACATCCATACACCATGCCATCTAGATGCGATACTTGCCACCTCGCCAGTTCGGACTCTTTGTCCGTACAGGCACTGAAGACGCAGGCCAGGTACGCGTCGGCATTCTCCATGCGATACGTCACATACCACCCAATTATCGCCCTACTGGAACGGTCAATTGCTAACAGAACAGTGGGCTTCAAGACTCCATCGATTTCAATCCTCGAATCGCCGTACCGCAAGAAGCAATCTGCGACAGTGCCATCGATATCGACCACGTTGAAGTCGCCATTCGCAATTTGTGCGGAGTAGCCCTTCCCACGTGCGGAGTCTTTGAGTACAGCCAGGCGAGCGCGTTCCTCTTTTAGGATTGGCGTTGCTATACGTACGGCGTTCGCCTCCGGCGGTAGGTTCCTTGGGTCGACGGGAGAGCTCTGTATACTGCCATCGGCTGCACGGTTGTAGCCTCGTAATCCGCCATAAAAGCGTCGAACGAGTGCGGTAGCTGTGGCGCCGGGGTCGTGAGCATTGGCGCGGATGAATTTCGTTAGGCTCGCTCGCAGTCTTTCTGGAAACATCTTCCGCCGGAGTTTGCTTGAGCGGTCGAGCGTCTGCGCGTAGGTCTTCCGTCCAGACTCGATAAGTGTTCCGTCAGCGTGCTTCGCTCCGTGCCGTGAAACTCCGGGCGCCCCCTTTTCCCAATTGTGGTCTGCCAAGGCAAACTCGTGCTCTCCATAGAACAGGTGACGCTCATAGTATTTACGGACAGTCTTCGCATCTAGTCCGAAAATCTTGACCGCGTCTGATATTGCATCTGCATACATTTTGGGCCGCATGAATGTCTCGTCGCCGTAGACGCGGGTGATGTAGTCGACGACCTTCCTTTTTTCAGCCAGCGACTTTTTGACTGCCTCATCGGGTGAGAGCATCGTCATCGCTGCTGGCAGGCCTCGTTCGGCGATTCGCTTGATTAGCTCGCGATTCACCAGACTGCGAACCTCGCTTACGGGTCTCTTTGACCGATACTTCTTGTTGCTAGGGTTGGGGTTAAGTTTTACGATTTCGTTTGTAGTAGACCCGATTTCGACGAGATACACGTACTCGTAGTCTTGGCCAAGGTATCGAAAAATAAGTTGTTTGCCTCTGCCAACGACCTCTGCCAAGTTGCAGAATTTCGGAAACATCTTTGCATGATATGTATCGGAGTGCGTATTATTCATGATTAGTAACCTGCGAATTTTTCAAGAAGCCTGGCTATGGCCTGATGAAGCAAAGGGGATGGGTGCTGGCGTATAGGTGTTCAACATCCCATCTCAGATAACCAAGGAACAATGCAATCGCCAGCAATCGAAACGATTTTTTTCTGTCCCATCCGAAACGCTTTCCAACCATGCTGACGACCCGCGCAGCATCACCTCGTGCTTGTGTCGACAGGAGCGCAGTCGAGAGTTCTTGGGCGCTCGCTGCCAGAGCCGTGATTTCTTCGGCCTCCGCATACTTCATATGCTCGAACATGCGGCGGTAGCTCTGATATTCGACATCCGTCACCGTCGTCTCTGTCATGACCTCATGCGTGGAGCCCCATTCCCACTGGCCAGCCGCTTCGCGCTTGTGCCTAGCGCGGACGCTCTTCAGTTCAACTTGCGCGTCGGGCTTAGCGGAAACACCGTGATAGATTCGATGCCGGATTCCTGGAATTTGAAGCGTTAGCATAAAGTCGATAGTAGCTAGCTCTCTGCGAGGGAACGGCTCGCCAGCGTTGCAGTATGCGATGAATGATTCGCGATTCCATTGTGGATACTGTGTTCGAATCTCCACGACGAAGGGACACATCTCAAAGTAAGCTAGAAGTCGAGCCTCTAGACTCGAATGGCATGCGACCGCCCCCCCGGCTTTGAAACTGTAGTGATATCCGGCTATTCCAATCCGACTTGCGCTTGCTTTTTTCCAGCAGTCGAAGTTGTCCGCGCTAAGAATTCCGCGCGGGTCACGCTCTGGAAGAACAATTGGCCATTGAAGCACCGGAAAGCCCTTCAGGGTTCGGAGTCGAAGGCCATCACCGCCCGACGCATCGTCATCACCACCCGGCAAGTCGCTGTCGATAACCTTGGGTAAGGCGACGTGAACTGACCATGGATGCCACTCCGTCTCTCGCAGGCCGGTTGCGATGGCCTCGCCGCGCAACAGGTTCCCTTTCGCTCGGGAGAATGAGAGATGGGAGCAGTCGCCAATTAACCTTGCTGCTTTTTTAACCATGTTCTTGCTCGATAGAGGCGTTGACTCAGACGTTTTCGATTGAGTCCTTCAAAGGTCTCGCGCGCTGCCCATTTCGACTCGGGGGCGATTGTTCGCGCCAACGAGCTCACGTTGGCAATCTGGCGCAGCGACCACGTCTCGAAAGTGTCTACACATCGGGCCAGCATGGCCTCGAGTTCGGGCTGCTTCCGGCAACTCCTATATATGCTCTCATTCGCAGTACCGCTCAGCAGGAACGAGCGGGTAATGAAGCGCTCAGGATTCCGTCGTATGGATTGCTCGTAACGACACTGCACGAGTGCAGCTTCTTCTCGGCTCAATGTCTGCATATGCAGACGGTCCGGCGTAGACTGAAAACCACGCAGTCGGCTCGGCAGCACTTTGTCTAACCACTGGATGTCGAAGTTTGTTGCGAAAAAATGAAGTTTCTCGCCTTTAGGATATTTCCAGAGGCCTGTCCGCGAGAGATTTGGCTGAGTGGAAATTACCTTAAGAATTTCTTCTCGATTATGCTTTCGATAGGATTCAAGTTCGACGGCACTCAAGTTGGAAATTTGATTCAATGACTTTGTACGTCTACCTCTCCTAGCGTTCTTGTGGATACGAACGGGGACTGGTCTGGCACTTGCATCGTATGCCGAATTGTTTTCCTGACGAGACTGTATCTCGCGAAGGAAGGTCGTCCATCCTTCGAATACGCTCCAAATTGTTGCGATATTCTGGATAGGATTGGTCAACGGCCCATCGCACGTTTTCAATCCGGTGGCCCGCTTAAACGTATATGCGCTGAAGCCAAGCGCCGAACATAACTCAGGTCCGAGGCGGAATTGCAAATACTCATTTGCTCGTCGGCTGTAGTCGCTTAGTCGGGCATTGAGGTTTCGTTGCAGATGCGCCCGAACTACCGGGGCGGCGTTCTCCGCGAATATCGATGTGTCGATTCGACCCCGAAGTACGTCATCTGCCATCTTCGAAATAGCAATGGCGGCCGCTATGCTATCGCTGCTCGCTAAGGAGGCGATTTGTCTAAGCGGTTGACCGCACAGGCAACTGGGCCTGGGAAACCAGGTCCGACGTGCTCGCCGATGCCCCAACTCGCAGTGTTGACAGAAAGTCATCAGCGGTTCGGCATGCGTTGGGCAGTAAAGTATGGATGGCATGAGATGCGCACGGCGCCAGAATGTGAAACCATGCAGCTCGAGGTCGGAAGCGACGCAGCTAAGGCAGATGCCGAGTCGGCCGCGAAGAAGTAATTGATTCATTCCTATGAGGCGATGTGCCGAAGTATCTCGTCCGCTTCGGTGGTGTAGTAGCAGTCTTTTTCTGCGAGCTTGATTGAGGAACGCGCTATAGAGTGGGTATCTGGTATGGTGCATGACTATGCGCTTCCAGTCCGGCAGAAAACTCGGGAAGAGAGCGGAGATTTCTTCAATGCGAGATGGATGCAAAAATGCCGCACGGTGCGTGTGTTTCCCTAGCAGCGACATCAAGCCTCGGTGACTGTCGACATTACTCATCTCACACTGCCTCACAACGAAACCCGTGAAGTCCTCCTCTTCTTTGATACTAGCTGCAACGAGTACAGTTACCTTTTTCATCTGCTTTTTCTATGCTTGTTTTCGTCGACCATTTGTCTGGTTTTGCAGTGTTGTCTGCCGGAGACGTGCAACGCGCGCTATGTGCCACTCTTGAGAGTTGGGCGGAGCTCCGTGGTCTGCAGCCCATCGTATGCGCCGTGAGATGTACTCATCATGGGTTTGCTTGAATGCCCCTAAAACCGACGCTGGTAGCGAAGAATTCAGTGCGTATTCGCTGATGCCCAACATCTCTCGCAGTCGATAGCCGCTATGCCGAGTTGGCGGGCAGGCGAGAGAATCGAGGTTGTCCGCTGCTTTATCGACCGCATGGCAGAGTACGGTCAGTAGCGCCTCTGAACGTCGTTGCCTCAGCCGCATACGGCGGGACTTCAGCTGCGGTTTTTGGTAGTTCGACCGTTCGGGAATATCACGACGAAATTTCAGGACCCTCTCTGGCATCGGTGGGAGGGAGCCTTTGCGAGATGCCGGCCCGCACGCGGTGTCATCCCGGCTGACACTCTGCCCGTGTAGCGCCGGTTTGGGTGTGGCCTCTGATATCGTGTTTTGCTGTTCCCTCCGGAGGGGTTTTCTTTCGGGCTCCGGGCCGCGCACGCGTTGCGCGCGATGGCATTCGCAATACTCGGCGAACCAGGCGAACAAGATGCACCAGACCGTATGCAAGGCGCGGTCGTTGCGCATCAACGCGCGGAGTGCGGCCGCTACGTATTCGTGCCCCGAGACCAAAGCCTCAAGCCGGCGGTCGTCGAAACGGTTACGGAAAAACGATACGAACGTCCTGATAAATTCCGTAACCCGCACGCGGTCGTTTTCGTTTAGCCATTGAGATTGACGCAGGGTGGCAATGACGGCCGCTTTGCTGTAACGGGAGGTAGAGTTCGAATCCTCGACACACGATGTTGACCGGACTGCGAACTCGACAGTGTCTCGAAACTGGCGCCGCGAGCTGTGTAACCGGCAAAGTACGTCGAACAACGAGGCTTGTCCGGCTGTAGAGCGCATCTCGCAAAAGTGGAGCGGGCATGTGTGCACAAAAGGAGCAACGTTGCGGCGATGGACGAACGCAAATCCGTATTGGTCGAGCGCTTCTTCTGCGCATTCCGGGCACACCAGAAGCAGTCCGTCTGACGGCGCGAACATAACGGGAAGGCGAGCAAGACGAATCGGTCCGGAGCATTGCGACCATAGTCGAGCGCGCTGCATCGCGTGCTTTTCCGGTGGCAGTCCGAGGAGCCCATATTGAAGCAACGTGTGCCTTTCTTCCAACAATCTTCGGTCGCCAAAGAGATGCCCGATGTGGGTGTAGAAATTGTTCAGTCGGCTCGGCATATCATCGAGGCCTGCACCGCGGGCTAGCAGTTGCTGGCTCATCGTTCTCAGGGAGCAGTCGTTGCGAAAATCGGCGAGCCGACTTAGCAATGAATTCACTGTTTCGCCGTCCGGAAACGGCGTCACGAGCGTGAGCGAATCACGAGGTTCAAGCATATTCCACTCCCAGTCGTGCAGGCCGTTGGCGTACGTCCAATAGTTCGGAAATGTCGTTAAATGGGAGATAGTCGACGTGCTGCAGGAAGTCCTTTCGCTGCAAGAACTTGGACTTGCTGCCGTACGCCTCGATGAAACTGCGAGGGCCGCTCAAAATTCGAAGCCGAAGCTTGAACGCTTCTGCGACTACGTCGCGCGATGGGCCACCATTTATCAGCAGACAGGGCTCCCAAGCCAAACGCTCGTGAAGCGCGCGAAAGCCGTTGACCAGCCAGTCGACTCGGCCGAGACAGATTTCCCATGTCCAGAACGGCAGGTCGCACGGCATCTCAAGTACTGGAGGCAGAAGTCCGGCTGACCAAAGCCATTGATTGTGTTGATGCCAAAGACCACGCTTGCTCGCGCCCGGAACTGGGCGCGCGAGTGGTTCGAATGCCAGTGTTTGGCCGAGAAGCACGTTCTCGACCTTGCGCCCGAGTATTTCGGCGCCGTTTAGAAATGCGTCGCTGCAGGAGAACAGCACGGGGATATTGGCATAACTCTGTAGGTCACCGAGGAAAGCGAGGATGTCACGGAGTTCCCCTCTGAGGCTCTCTGCCAAGGCACCATCGACGACGAGCATTCCAACGTTTAGCAGTACAGACGCTGCAATTAGCGCGGACGAAGCATTCTTGCCACGCACTCGTTTCAGAATCGGCCCCGAGTCGGCGGGGTCTTTGAGTTCGGACACCAACCGGTCTCGAAATTGCTCGAGCAACCCTTTCAGGGTTCCGCACGTGGGCCACCGCAAGACAACGATGGGAAAATACCAGACCGCATTGATGTCACTTAACGACGGGCCCTCGACTCGAAATGGCTCGCCGAACAGATTTCGAAGTCGTTGTATGAACGTTGTGCGGCATTGATGCACACTACCGGCCAGGATATAGCTGACACCTGTAAGGGTCTCCAGGCTTTCGCGACTCGGCATCGGTCCACGTCCTTGCAACGCCTCTTTGAAGGAGTAGAAATAGCGGCGATACCGCGGGTTATGAATGTCTCGGCTACGCATGCAGTCGACGTAGGACGCTACGAGGCTAACCGTGAACCGTAACGCTTCTTCGGTCGGCAGGTATCCCTTATCGAAATCGACCAAGGCTTGTACCTTGGCCTCAGGGCTAGCCTTCCAAAGGTCCGGGTCGTTGCGCACGAGCCTGTTCCGCAACCTTTCTTTTACCGCAGTTTTGCTGGGTGCGTGGACAAACTCCGGCAATTCCGACGTTTGGTTGTAATAGGACTCGATACTGCTTGCGGATGCCACGACTAGTCCGCGGCGCACGATTGGCCGCCATGCGGATGCTCGTTCGATTTCCATGTCACCGCCCGTCAGCCGTAGTAGCGTGCGGTGGCGCGCTGCGGGTATGGGCGTGGGGCGCCGGCTGGCAACGGCAGGTGCCGCGTTGGAAGCAGGGGAGGAACGCGTGTACGTGGCCGGACGGGCGAAGGGCTGCCGCGTCGATTTGATGCGTGGTCATCGAAGTCTCACAGTTCGGTAATCAAGTGCAAGGCGCCTCCTGCCGACGAATAATCGAGTGGGCAGGAATTGACATGGCGAACCCGGTGTGAGACCATACGCGCGCGAAAGCGTTGGAGGCCTCTAGGGGTCACCATCCGGCGGAGGCTTGGGCTGCAACCCAAAGCCTCCGTTTTCATTTGAAGGGCTATCTATGCGTTAAATCTAAATCGTCGTCGCCTCCGTGCGAACGTCGGTGAGTCGTCGACCGATGCCTGAGGCCGTCAGTCGCTTGACAAATTCGATTTCTTCTATATAATCGGGTCAGATATCATACGGGACTATTTCGTCCTAGGCAAGAGGGCGTGTTCCGGCGTTTCTTCCCTTCTTGTTCTCACTCTTCCCAGCTTTCCTTTTGCTGCGTTCCGCTCGCTTGCTGCGCGTTGCCTGCGGTGCGCAAGCATGTCTTTCAGTCAGTTCATTGCTGTTGTCAATGCTGTTAGTTTTCGCCGGTATCTGGGGCGCCCTCTCACAGTACAATCTCCTCGACGCTAGCCCCTCTTGGTTGGCTGCGGGTTCAAGAATGGGGCGTCGGGTTCAAGTCAGAAGCGGCGATTTTTACTGTCATTTTAGTGTAGTTCGCGTGTCCAAAGAAGCAAGGAGCCTTGTGAGCGAAGTAGACACACCCTGGACCGGTTTGGCCTCGCGTGTCGTGCGCGCGGTGCTTGCGCGCAAGGGGGTGAGCTACGCGGAACTTGCTTGCGCGTTGACGTCCGTGGGCGTAAACGAAAGTGAGAGGTCTCTCGCGTCACGAGTATCGCGAGGGAGGATTAAGCTCGGGCTCCTTCTACAGATACTTTCCGTGACTCGTGCCAAGATGCCACGGTTGTGGCTCCAGCCTGCGTCTCTCCCAGGAACTTGGGAGGATAGAGCCAGAGGGGTTATCGAAGCTGAGTTGTCTCGGCACCCAACAGTTACAGTCCAAGAGCTGGCGCAGAGAATGGTCCGGCTCGGTGCGGACCTCACTGAACGGACGCTCGCCTCCCATCTCCTGGACGGAACGGTATCGCTTCCCGAGTTTCTCCAGTGCGTGGTGGCGTTGGGCAGTTCAAGTATGGAGCGTTTCATCGACTACGAAGACCTCGTTGCCGCGGTTGAGGTGCCATCCGCCTCGCCGCTCGCGTGAGCGGCGGCCAACTTTTCGCCTTGTCATTTCCGGTTGGTCATCTAGAATGAAAACAGCGATTTTTATTGCTTTTTTGTAAGCGAGATGCGGTCGGCCACGCGGGCCGAACGACCTAGTCTCGCCAGCATTGCCTGGCGGTGGTGCACGGATTTGCGGACTATGGCGTCCGAGACTGAACGCATGTGTTTTTCCGTACACGCAGTTCGCAAATGCGCGGACGGGACCTTCCTGCACCATCTTGCGGAGAGCGCCGCAACCAAGACCGTGTTCGAGCGACATCGAACGCATCGGGAGGCATCAAGCCATGGCACTTTGGAGGATTGGTCCGATAACCGCTGAACCCGAGGTTTCCATTGTCAGGTGGCGAGTTCTCGAAATCGATGACGGGACACGGCATTTCGTCGGAGCGGATACACGTGACTTCACTGGCCGCGTGAGTTCTCCGATTGTTGCGTTCGACCATTGCACATTGCGAGGCAAGACGCAGTCGGGGCGCGTCTATCAGCTCGTTGGCCAACCAGGACGGTCGGATAACGCTGACTATGTTTGGCAATGTTGGTGCGATGGGGCCGAGGTGGAATCATTCTCGGACGTCACCAACGAGTTTCTCGCAAGAGTGGCAGATGACGACCGCCGTTGAGCGAACAAGCGCGGTGATTGCTACGCGCGAGTTTCTGACGATGCTCGCTGCTGCTGACAGCGACGCGTCTAGTGAGATGCGAGCGTTGGCGCTTCGTCTGCTGCGGCATTATCCGCTCGAAGTTGATATCGCGACATCTGCTGTAGCGCTGCCAGGACTCTGGTCCAAGCCGGTCCGGGGTCGATATATTGATTAATTTGATATGGACTGGGAACCAGACCGAGTGAAAGGCCGTCGAGATGGGCGTGGTTGACGTGCCGGGAGATTTTCCGAGCGACATTGTGACCACTTGCGTTCCCGGTGCACCGACGACAGTTTATGCCAGTATCCGCATGTAGTTGCGAAAGTCTTCGTCGGCCCTCGGCTCCCGGCCGCTGTCGGCCTCGCCGTGGCATGCCAGGCACCGGCCCTCAATCCAGCCGCTTGGGTGGTAACACCGGGTTTCCGCCGCATGCAGTTGCCGCTCGGGCAAAACGTTGAGTTTCTCGTGGAGGACGGATTCTTCGTGCGAATCTGACCCGGTCACGTGGCCAGGAGGAGCAGAAACGGATAGCTCGTGTCGAAGGCGAAGGGTGTGAGGTCGACGCTCTAACGGCAAGGTGATTGCCCATCGTCACATGCGTCGCGGGGAAGTGTCGACCACTTCACTGTAGTCGATTGCTTCGAGGAGCCAACCGCTCTCCCCAAAGCATAGGTAGTGTCGCGATAAACCCCTGTCAACTCACATTCGAAGGCACTCAAGTGGCCTCGGCGCCCTCGGTCGCGACGGCTACATTTGCGATTTCAGCCGCCTCGGTCACCGCGCTGTGTGTCGCCCTGCGAGCGACCCGCTTAGCCGGCGCCTTCTTCAATGAGGCTTTTTTCGCTGGCGCCTTCTTCGAGGTTTGAACGGGAGTTTTCGTTGCCGGCTTTTGGATTGGTACCTTCCTCGAGGCTGCCGCCTTCTTGACCGCTGCATTCTTGCTAGCCGCGCTTTTCCTCGCGGCCGTCGGCTTCGCAGTCAAGGTTGCTTCGTCAGCACCGTCAATCAAGAACTTTGAGGGGTCCTTCGCGCCAGCGAGCCATGCTGGCGCGCGACCGCGGCCGCTCCAGGTCGCTCCCGACTTCGGGTCTTGATATTTCGGACGCTGCGGGCCTCTTACATAGTTCCCGGGCTTCACCATTGCCGAACCGGCACGAGCCGACTTTGCAGGCGCCGCCTCGACGAGGAGCTTCGTCCGGTCCTTCACATTCGCAATCCACGCCGGTGCGCGCCCATGGCCAGTCCATGTTGCACCGGTCTTGGGGTCTCGATACTTCGCAGCGGCTACTCCTTGCTTCGGCGTGGCAGTTTTTGCCGATTTGCGACCACGCTTCTTTGCGCTGATAAACGACTGAATGTCTGCCGTCGTAATGCCGTGCTTTTGCATCAGTCCGTGGATTTTTTCGAGTGCGCCGGAAGCCTCCTTTTGGGCGAGAGCTTCCGCCTGAGCTTGCAGCTTCGCGATTTTCGCTTGTATGTTTTCGAGCGTAGCCATTGGCTTTCCTTATGCGTGAATGATGGGCGCACTATGCCATACGGAATGGCTGTAGTGCAGAAGCGTGGAGTTGACCCTGTAATCCCGGACACAGCGTCACACTAAGGTTGCTGAATCCATTGAGCGCCGGAACTCGCGAGGCGAGCGGTACTTCAGCGCGCTATGGGGATGCTTCTCGTTGTAATGCTCGAACGCGATGGCCAAGTTGCGTGCAGCAGTCGCTGCGTCCGGCTTTGGCATGAAGGCAACGTAGTCGCGCTTCATTGTCTTCACGAAGCTCTCGGCCATCCCGTTACTTTGCGGGCTGCACACCGGCGTGGTCAATGGCTTCAGGCCGATGGCCGCTGCAAACCGGCGTGTATCGTCGGCCGTATAGCCCGAACCGTTGTCACTCAGCCACTCGATTTCGGACGGTGTATGCAGCTCGTTGCCAAACCGATTTTCCACTGCTGCCAGCATGACGTCGCGCACGATGTCGCCGCTGTGACCTGCCGTCGTAGCCGCCCAGCTCATCGCTTCGCGGTCGCAGCAGTCAAGCGCGAATGTCACTCGAAGCGGCTCGCCGTTGTCGCAGCGGAACTCGAAGCCGTCCGAGCACCATCGCTGATTGCTGCGCGCGACGGCCACCTTGCCATCGTGCCGACGTTGCGGCCGAGGCGGGGCTGGACGCCGTTGCATCAGCAGACCGTGAGTGCGCATGATGCGATAGATGCGCTTCGCATTGAACGGCACCTGTCCGGCAGCAATGCGTTCATTGCGCAGCGAGCCCCACACCCGGCGATAGCCATAGCTGGGCAAATCGCCGACGACTCGGCGGATTTCCTCGACCACGCTCGCATCGTCCGTCTGCCGCGATTGACGGCCATCGCGCCACGTCACCGGACGCGACAGTCGTGCCGATACGTTCGAGCGCGACACGCCGAGAACTTCACAAACCAGTTTCACTGGTCGTCCTCCGGCAGCGAGGGCGAGTGCGCTATCCATTTTTTTGCTCGGCCATACTCGACTGCTTCGCGGAGAATCTCGTTCTCCATGGTCTTCTTGCCGAGCATCCGCTGCAGCTCACGAATCTGCTTGAGGGCATCGGCCAGCTCTGATGCAGGGACCACTTCCTCTCCAGCCTTGACCGCCGACAGACTCCCGTCCTGGTACAGCTTGCGCCAGTGGAACAGCTGGTTCGGGTTCACGCCGTGCTGGCGCGCAACCATCGAAACCGACTTCCCCGGTTCGAAACTCTCGCGAACCATCGCCAGCTTCTGCTCCGCCGTCCAGCGCCGCCGACGCTCCGGGCCCGTCAACACTTCCATCACTTCCTGCCTGGTGTTAGTCAAAAACACAGTCTTATGCCTACCCGCTAGTTTAAGTGAGAGGCTATGTCCGGTGTTTCAGGGGGCTGCTCCAAAGCGGCGTTCAAAAAGGGAAGATTTTGCAGCGACGTCCTCATCAACCAACCGAAGGTAAGCTTAAGGGTGTTGTACACCGGGGCGACGCCAAAGTAAGCGATGAGATAACGGCATCGTTAAAGCCGTCTTACTCATCAGGTTGTTTTTTGTGGTTGCCTATCTGAACGAGATGGCGGCGCACCGTGATGGGATAGGCCTGCTTCCGAAAAGGCAGCCAGCTGACGTCTTGCCCCTTCCCTGATACGAAGCCGTCGCGGCTTCCCGCTAGTCATCTCGGTGCTCGCAGCCCGAAAGGCAGCAATAGAGTTCCACGCCGAGTATCCCCTCCGTCCTCTCTGCGCACGTCTGGTATGGCATAGCCCATCCAGCGCGCAAATCGGCCGCGCGAAGTCTGTAGCGAGGCAATCCGACAAACAAGCGTAAGCGGCCGGGCAACCCGTCTTGAGTTGGGGTAAAGCTCTTGGGAGTATCGTGTCCACCTAACGAATAAGCGGACACGTGAACACTATCGAATCGGAAGCATTCCCCGAGCGTCGTCGCCGGCAACGGTACAGCGAGGAGTTCAAGGCGCAGGTGGTAGCTGCGTGCCAGGGAATCGGCGTATCGGTTGCTGCGGTCGCGCTGGAACACCGGCTCAACGCGAATCTGCTGCGGCGCTGGATCGATCAGGCGGAGGGGCGACTTCCCAAGAGACCGCTGGGTCGTCCACCGGCCACGCCACCGTCGCTGCCAGCCTTTGTGTCGGTGCCATTGGGAGCGCCGAGTCCGCACTCGGCAGAGATCCGCATCGAGGTGCGGCGGGGCGATCAGTCGATCACGGTCAGTTGGCCCGTGTCCGAAGCCGCCCAGTGTGCCGCCTGGCTGCGCGAGTGGATGCGGTGATCCGCGTCGACGAGATCTGGCTGGCGACCGATCCGCTGGACATGCGTGCCGGTTTCGACACGGCCTTGGCGCGCGTGGTCAAGGTATTCGGTGCCGCGCACCCGCACCATGCTTATCTGTTCGCCAATCGCCGCGCCAACCGCATGAAGGTCCTGATCCACGACGGGATCGGCATTTGGTTGGCAGCACGACGTCTGAATCAGGGGCAATTTGCCTGGCCGCACGCCGGCAGCGAACCGAAGCAGCATGAACTGACGCACGAACAACTGGCCGGCCTGGTGCTGGGCCTGCCGTGGCAACGCATTGGCGAGAGTGGCGTGATCCGTGTCGTCTGAGTACGACGGAGGCGTAAACAGTTCAGCTTCCACCGCCTACAGCGTTCTGGCAGACTGGCCTGCATGAATCCCGCTGACCTCGACGCACTCACCCCGGAACAGTTGCGCGCCCTGACTGCGCAACTGATTGCAGAGGTCCAGTCGAAGGACCAGGCGATCCACGAGAAGGAGCGGGAAGCCAGTGAACGAGATCGGGAACTCCGCTACAAGCAGACCCGCATCGACCAGCTTACCCATGAGATCTCGATCCTCAAGCGCCAGCAGTTCGGCCGGCGTAGCGAACAGCTCAACAGCGAGCAGATGAACCTGCTCGACGAGGCGATCGATGGCGACTTGGTTGCCATCGAGATGGAGCTCGAGCAACTCGAGCCTACGCGAGCTGAACGGCAACGCGAGCAGCCGAAACGGGCACCACTGCCGCCGCAACTGCCACGCACCGACGTCCATCACGAACCGGACAGCACAACATGCCAGTGCGGTTGCGAACGCATACGGATCGGCGAGGACGTGAGCGAGAAGCTGGACTACACGCCGGGCGTGTTTACGGTGGAACGGCACATCCGCGGCAAGTGGGTGTGCAAAGCGTGCGAGACGCTGATCCAAGCGCCGGTTCCACCGCATGTGATCGACAAGGGCATGCCCACCGCCGGGTTGCTCGCGCAGGTGCTGGTCGCCAAGTACGGCGACCACCTGCCCCTGTATCGCCAGGAACAGATCTTTGGTCGTGCGGGACTGGCCATCCCGAGATCCACGCTGGGTGCCTGGGTGGGCCGGTGTGGCGTGCAGTTGCAGCCGTTGGTCGACGCGCTCGGCCAGGCCATCCGGCAACAGGCGGTGTTGCACGCCGACGAGACGCCGGTGCAAATGCTCAGCCCCGGCAAGGGCAAAACGCACCGGGCATACCTGTGGGCGTATACGTCGACTCAGTTCAGCGAACTGCGCGCGGTGGTCTACGACTTCGCCGAGAGCCGCGCCGGTGCGCACGCTCGCACGTTCCTGACGGGCTGGCACGGCAAACTGGTATGCGACGACTACAGCGGGTACAAGGCCTCGTTCCAGCACGGCATCACCGAGATCGGATGCGCGGCTCATGCTCGACGCAAGTTCTTTGAATTGCATGCCAACCACAGCAGCCATGTTGCGGGGCAGGCCCTGCCGTTCTTTACCGTGCTCTACGACATCGAACGCGAGGCCGCAGCACTGGATGTCGACGAACGGCAGCGGCTTCGACAGCGTCGGGCCAAGCCGGTGTGCGACGCCCTCTATGAATGGTTGATGGCGCAGCGCAAACTCGTTGCGGACGGCTCGGCGATTGCGAAGGCGCTGGACTACAGCCTGAAACGATGGGACGCACTCACGCGCTATCTCGATGACGGCAATGTGCCGATCGACAACAACTGGGTCGAAAACCAGATCCGACCGTGGGCAGTCGGCCGGTCCAATTGGTTGTTCGCCGGATCACTGCGTGCGGGTCAGCGCGCGGCCGCCATCATGAGCTTGATTCGATCGGCGCAACTGAACGGGCTCGATCCGCTCGCCTATCTGAAGGACGTCCTCACACGCTTGCCGACCCACAAGGCCAACGACATCGACGCGCTACTGCCGCATCGTTGGCAACCTCTCTCGACTGCCGCCTAAACTCGCTCGTCAAGACGGGTTGGCTGGTCGCTTACAAACAAGCGTCGTCAACTGCGACGGAATACCCGCCGACCAACGGATTATCCGACTATCGGACGCCATGTCTGGTCAGCAGCCTGTCGAAGAATTCCGTGACACATTGCAGTGCCTTCGGGCCGACATTCCGTTGTTCAAGATTGACATCAAGGAATTCGTGCCCGCCGAAGCGGTATACCTCGTAGCCCATCAGCCGCAGCCGGCGGTCCTCGGTCGCCATCTCGGCGTAGCGCTGAGCGTTCGCAATGTAGAGCTCGGGCACGTTACGGTCTGCCACTGCATAGTGATGTCGGCCATCAATTTCGATGACGATTCGCACGCCCTGGTC
Source organism: Burkholderia latens (assembly GCF_001718795.1). Classification (NCBI taxonomy): domain Bacteria; kingdom Pseudomonadati; phylum Pseudomonadota; class Betaproteobacteria; order Burkholderiales; family Burkholderiaceae; genus Burkholderia; species Burkholderia latens. The sequence continues at coordinate 228,708 of NZ_CP013438.1, forward strand.
CAGCATTAAGAGAAAGTCCATGCGCTGCCGTGCCAGAAACTGTTCGTCCCCGCGCTCGCGGCGCGTGTAGGGGTCGTAATGCAGGTATACCTGCGGGATTAACGCCGGCAGCCGGTCGCCGAGCTCTTTCCCATAGCGCTCGTAATAGCCCTGAAACAGCGCAAACTCGCCGGGAGAGTGCGTGCCGACGACGGACTGGCGTAGCCGCCGGAACAACTGGTCCTTCGCGCTGCCCATGTCGCTAATGCATTGAAGTTCGGCATACCAGTCCCGGAGGTCCTTCCACAGCAGAAGGCCAGAGCTAGGCAGCGCGCGGTCGAAGACGAGCACCTTGTCTGCGTGCTTAGTGATTTCGACGTCATTGTTGAGCGCGTCACGAAAGACCAGCTCAGGCTTTTCGCCAGTCGACGCGAAAATCAGATTCTTCATTGCTCCGGCCACGCCGGCCTGCGCACGAACCACACCGTAGATGGCATATCCTGACTCGACGGACGTTTGCCGCACCGTGAAGCCGTCGCGTTTAAGCGCATTGCCAATGGCGGTGGCCAGCTCGGCCTGCTCTGCGTCGCGGCGAGTCAACGGGTGCAGAAGCTTGGCGAGCAGCGCGAAAAAGCGCGCCTGACTGCACGTCAGCACACCGCATTGCGTCAACAACTCTTCGTGCGACCAGTCGTCGTTGTGCAGGCAGTGCTGCACAATCTGTGCATGCAAGCTGGTGTTTTCAATCCACCAGGATGCGCCAGCCTCCAAAACAGCTATGCCAAATATCTCCTGCAGGCTCTCAATCAGCGGAAGTTCACCAAACAAGGACGCCAAGGGACTAAGGGCCTTGAGCACGTCACGGCGAACAAGCTGGCTCACGCGATGTTCGGCGTGGAGTGTCATTTCGTTGAAGGCGTCCGCGAGGTCCTCGGACGGGTACTCACGAAGCGCTCGCGCCGCAAGGTCAAGGAGGGCCGGTTCGTCCCAGGTGAGGATACGTCGCCGCACATACTGCCGCTTGCTACTGAAGGCCTCTTGGCCATCGTCGGGTTCGACAGCCTGTTGAATCCCAAGCCGAACGCAAACATCCGGAAGGTCGTAAGCCTTCGCGGCCGCAATCGTCTGCGCGATAAGGTCCCTCAGCGTGTCGAGGGGGATTATCGGCGGTTTGATGTTCGAAACGAGCATGCTGCCTCCCTGATTTGTAGCGCTTGTACATCCTCCGGCTCGGCGAAAGCTCACTGCACGTCGCCATTGAGTGAGCGTGCGGATTCTGTGAGCTTGTCCCCCCAACATGGCGAACATACTTTCCAATGGATGTCGCCGGAAGGTATATGCTGCTCAAGTGCCCCCGCGGCTGCAACCGTATCCCGCGTATCCGCCAACAAGCTGTGATTTATGATATTCAATTGCTACATCAACATAGCCGACTACGGGCGGAGGCAGCATGGAGCAGATATCGCGCTTACATATTTGTAGTTTAATCGGCGAGACTTTGGTATCGCTTCAAGCATTTGAACAGTTGCTGGTCGCGTTCCTGCTGTCCACAGTATCGGAGAGCGAGGCAGACCAAAAACTTGAGCAGTTACTCCTTCGGAACAAGGAGACATTGGGACGATTACTCAAGGAGTTGTCCACAAGAACAGCACTGCCGGAGCACTTTGCTCCGGATTTCGACTCGCTTCTTGAGATGCGCAACGTTTTCATTCACAGGCTATTGTTGGAGCCGCGGTTCTCTCTCAACTCTTCTGAGGGCCGTGTTGCTGTTGATGCGTTTATGAAGAACATTCGCGCCAAACTAAAGCTGGCAATTTATGTAGTGCTTGGTGCCATGCGTCAAACGCCTAGCACCGAGATGTCGCTCAGAGCAGCTGCGCGCTTCGGACACATCATTCATCGTATCGACGTCACTTCCACGCGAGATTTTGGCGGGCTCAGCGAAGATGCTTACATCGACGAGGTCGTCGGGACGGCAGTAGCACTATACGATTCCAAGTCGAAAGTGCCGCCATCTTGAGTTGAGCCCATCTGGTAGCATATTCATCGTCAGCTCAGGCGCTCATTTACAGATTTTCGCTCGTCGATATTCGTCGCGCTGCTCGGATAACGGCATGTCGTCCGCGGCATACTGCATCCAGATGGACGGTCCTCGCAAGAAGTGCTCGCCGCTCGACCCATTCAGACCGCCAAGGTCAACTGCGCTTGGGATGGCGCCGCAGCGCGGCGCCACAGCCAAGCATCGAATTCGCGTCGCGGTAGTGATAGAAGGTCCGCCGCGCAACAGAATGATTTGCGGAGGAAGTGATAGTCGTCGTTTTCGACACCGACAGTTTTCGCGAACGTGCGCACATGGCGGTCAACTGCTATAGAGTCGATACCAACGAGGCACGCCATGTAATCCACGGTCTTCGGACCGATGCCATTGACGGTCTGAAGTGCATCGCAGAACTCGTCGGACGCAAGGCTAAAGCGCAAGTCATTCACATCCTCGATTCCCCACTTCTTGAGGAAAACAACCAGCGCTTCGAAGCGAGTGACCTTCTCATGGTGGCGCCAGTTCAGGAAGGCACCTGCCTTGCCGTCTTGAATCAGTGCGACCAATGAGGAAATTGTGAGGCGATTCGGATGTGCCCGCAGGATGGCCACTACCCGCGGACGCACAACCGTCGTGTAATTGAGCCCTGCCTGGAGCACGGAATCCGCGAGAACGGCTCCCAAGTGCTCGCATGTAGCACGCGGATGCTTCTCCTCGAAAAGTGCGCCCTCGTCCTTCGCATGGTCGGCGATGCGACGCGCTGCGAGCAACACCTCGATAGCGGCCCCTTTGGCTCCGGTCCTACTCATACCAACTTAGCCTCTTTCAGTGCGTTCAGGCGCTCGACACAGTTCGGACATGCGCCGCACGGAAACTGTGCAGACGCCTGGCAAGAGTAGGTTCGTCCGATAGGCACGCCAAGTTTCGCAGCCACTCGGGCCACGTCGGCCTTGGACGAGTAGCGGAACGGGGAGTGGAAGCGAACGGGACCAATGCTCGATGTGAGTCCGTCGAGGCTGTTCATAAACGCGGCAGTACAGTCAATTTCTTTGGCGTGGTTGCTATTGATAAAGCCAGTATAGACATCCAGGATAGCGACCGTTTGTGCACGCGCCGCAGCAGCAGCGAAGAACAGCATCGTTCGGTACGGGATGTACAAGTCGTCGTCCTTGACCTCTTCAGTCCAGAGGTCAGCTTCGCGAATCAGCCGCGACTGCGAACCTCTGAAGATATCCGAGATGTCAAAGCGTTCAGGTCGCCTCATATCGGCAGGCAGGACCTCGGTGACCCGGCTCCACTCAACGTCTACGCAATGTTGCCCGTAGTCAAAAAAGATTGGGACGACCTCAACGCCCGTTGCCGCGAGCTGGTACCCGACAGTCGTTGAGTCCAGGCCGCCAGAGGCCAGAAGAAGCGCACTTTTCATTGCGATTCGGCCCTCAATTTGGCAAGAGCGTCGAAAGTACCGTTGAGACACACATCAAGGTCGGCGGAGTATACCGAACTTCCGACGACGACCATCGTGTTCTTATTTTCCTGCCGTGGGTCGTAGGTGATGACCGGCTTACCCATCTCGATTGCCATGCCGATTTCGACGAGCGTGCCAGGGTCACGGTCGAGTGGAACTGCGAAGACGGCGTCGCACTCATTTAGCAGCTGACAGTCCATGTAATACGTGCGACGCAGGTCAGCTTCGCTCGCGGGTCGCTTCAACTCGCCGTTCTCCTGGATAGGACGACGCACTTTGAAGTTGTGATACTTCAAGCTATCCGCAGCTCGGTCGAGTTCCGGCTTCTCAACATAGGAAAGGTCCGGTCCAGCAAGGTAGATGGAATAGCGCGGTCGGTCGTGCCAGGGAAGCACGGTCCCGCCGAGCGACTGCAGCGCATCGAGAGACAGCAGGAAACCTCTTTGCACGTCACGCTGAATGTCGTCAGGGAACGTGGACTGCGAGTACACCGTCGCAGCCTGACAGCCGCGCCACGCGGCTTCAATCCATCCCTTGTGAGCGAGACCGACCATCACAGCGCTGTAGACGTCGCCCACGCCAACGGAGTTGACTGTTATACCGAGGGTCGCGGGAATTTCTTCGACGCCGCCGTCGCGTAAATCGAAGAGCCGGCTGCCGCCACGATTCTCCTTCAGCAAGAATACGTCCGGCGACAGCTTCTTGACCGCCGCTATCAACCCGCCAACATCGTCCTTGCCGAGCCGCTCGAACAACGAAGACGACGTCGAGATGATGAGCGCCTGCGCCCGCCCGCTGTATGCCTCGAGTGCCGACAGGTCGTCCAGGTCATACGCGATGTCGAATGAGAAGCGTGCGTCGGGTGAGAAAGCACTAGTGAGTTCGTTGATATCGAACCGACCGGGGAAGATAACGACCTTCTGGTAAGCATCAAGCTGCGGGAGTGGGGCGCGGAATTTCACCACCTTGGTGTCGCGCATCAAGTCTTCGTAGCCTTGATGCGCGACCTCTGTCGTGTCTCTAATCAAAATGACGTTTGGTGCGCCGACGACATCACCAAGCCAAATGAATTCCTTACAACCGCACTCCTTCAGATAGCGCTCCGCTTCGTCTATCAGATACCGCGGACAGACTGCCGCCACAGAGTAATCGAGGCCTGCAGCCCAAAGTCCTCGCGCCGCGTGCGCGACGCCACCCAAGCGCAGCTTGCATATCGTACCTTGGCGCGCGAGTGTGTAGTCGACAACCAACTCCCCAACAATCAGCACTCCGTCTGTGGGGGCCATGATTATTGCGGTACGAAGTCAGCTTCGACGGTGGGAACAGGCTTGTCCGCCGAACTCTTCACGACGCCGACATAAGTCACGCCGCCCGCCAGGCAGGCCGCAAGATAGTTGAACGATGTGGGAAGCGCCCCCACCTTCACGCCGTCCACATCGACTGCGAAGTATGCGGTCCACGAACGACGCCCTTCCAATGAAGGGCAGAAGGTCAGAAGCTAAGTGTCCGCGTGGACACATGCACTCAGACCGTGATGACCGAGAAACAAGACCTTCGAAGCAGACTGGTAATTGGCCGCAGACGGGATGGCCGACGTGAATTTGATGAGGCGGCCGTACAAGAGCTGGTCGAGCTTTGCCTGAAGCCTGGCGTATCGATTGCCCGAGCGGCCATGGATCACGACGTCAATCCGAACCAGTTGCGTCGCTGGATCTCGCGCTATCAGCAGCAGATGCTGCAGGCGTCAAGAGATCCGGACCTGATGGTAATCGATGGCGTCTCGATCGACGCCCCCGGGCCGAGAGTCAGAAGTCCAGTGGATATGAGTCCCCCACCGGCGTTCTTGCCGGTCGTTTCCTCTGCCGCACCCGTGCCCCTGTCACCGCCGGCATCGACTTCGCCACGGTTGTCGATGACGCTCGCGCTCCAGGTGCGTTTGTCGAACGGTGTCGAACTCGAGCTGGGCAAGGCCATCGCGACCATCGACGAACTGACGACCCTGGTTCAGATCCTGGGGAGGATGCCGTGTTCCGGTTCGACGACAAACTGAAGGTGTATCTGCATCGCGATCCTGTCGACTTCCGCTACGGCATGAACAGCCTGTCGATTCTCGTCGAACAGTCGATGCGCCTGAATCCGATGGACTCGTCGCTTTACATCTTCGGAAACCGGCGTCGTGACCGGATCAAGATCCTTGGCTGGGATGGTAGTGGTTTCTGGCTTCTGATGAAACGATTGGAGACGAGCCGCTTCATCTGGCCCGACAACAAGGCCGAGGTCGTGACGATGACGACCGACGTATTACACGCGTTGCTCGACGGCGATGACATCACTGCGATTCGACGGCATCCGAAGCAGGAATATCTGCGCGTGAGCTGAACACGCCATCGGCATGCTAGTCTAACCGGCATGCCGATCCAGGTCACCCTCTCCGCCGACGAACTGAAGGAACTGCTCGCAATACGCGAGCAGCACGCAGCACTTCGGCAAGAGCGAGATGAACTACGCGGCGTGCTGCGTCTCGTGACGGCGGAACGCGATCTCGCCGAGGAACGACTCCGAGCCTACCGTCGCGAGCTGTTCGGCGCAAAGAGCGAAGCGCGAGACTCGGAACAGTTCGGCCTGTTCAACGAAGCCGAGGCGCTCGGTACGAACGCGACGCCCGCGCAGGAAGAGACTCCGGAAACGACGGTTGCCGCTCACGCGCGCAAGAAGCGCGGCCATCGCAAGCCGCTCGATCCGAATCTGCCGCGCGACGTTGTGCGACACGAACTGCCCGAAGCCGAACGCTTCTGCGCGCACGACGGGCACGCACTCGTCGAGTTTGGCGTGGAGATCAGCGAGCAGCTCGACGTGATTCCGGAACAGCTTCGTGTGATCCAGCACCAGCGCGTCAAATATGCGTGTCCGTGCTGCGATCTCGGCATCAAGGTCACGCCAGCGCCGCCGCGCATCATCCCGCGCGGACTGTTGAGCGAATCGGCGCTCGCGTGGATTGCCACCGGCAAGTATCAGTTCGGTATGCCGCTGTATCGCCAGGCAGGTCTGCTGCGGCGCTTCGGCGGCGACATCTCCTCGAACACGATCGCCGCCAGCATGGTGCGCGTCGGCCTCGCAACGCAGCCCGTGATCAACCTGATGCGCGATGCGTTGCTCGATGCCGCGCTGATCTACTGCGACGAGACGACGCTCCAGGTGCTGAAGGAGGAAGGCCGACGACCTCAAACGAAGAGTTACCTCTGGGCGCAAATGACCGGTTCGGGCGTCCCCATCCGCTGCTTCACCTATACGCCGGGGCGCGGTACCAAGCTGGCCGACAAGCTGTTCACCGGGATCCGCGAAGGCGCGGTCATGATGACCGACGGCTACGAGCCCTACAACGACATCGCACAACGTCACCAACTCGTGCACCTTGGATGCTGGGTTCACGTGAGACGGTACTTCGTCAAGGCGGAAGAGAACGTGCCGAAGGCTGCACGCTCGCCCGAGCTGCTCGCGACGCGCTTCATCAAATTGATCGGCAAGCTGTTCGCGGCGGAATCCCGGAGTGAGGCGTGGACGGCGGAACGACGGCAGCGGTTGCGACGACGATACAGCGCACGCGTACTCGACATCATCCACGCGCTGATGCTCGAACAGTCTCCCGGCGTCGTACCGAAAAGCTTGCTTGGCAAGGGGTTGACCTATCTGCGCGAGCAGTGGCCGAAGCTGATCCGCTACGTCGAGAACGGCAGCCTGCCGATCAGCAACAATCCCTGCGAAAACGCGATTCGCCCGTTCTGCGTCGGGCGCCGCGGCTGGTTGTTCTCCGACACCGTCGACGGTGCGAACGCGAGCGCCAATCTCTATACGCTCGTCGAGACCTGCAAGGCCAATGGCATCGATCCGTACCGATACCTCACCTGGCTGTTCCAGCGTCTGCCCCTGGCGAAGACCGCCGATGATTACGACGCGCTGCTTCCCTGGAAGATGCCCACCCACCTCCGCTGATCGGCAGCGCTACCACACATCACGCGCTTCGCCACCTCACTCTGTGGGGCGTCGTTCGTGGACCGCATACACTGCGAAGATGCGCTTTTTATCAAAGAAGATTCCCAGCTGGGTGCCGGGCGCCGGTACTTTCCTAAATTGCGAATAGAAGTCGCACTGGCCGACATCCTCGAGCACACAGGAGAATGCCTGCTTGCACCTGTCGACGCCGCTCGTGCCACCCGCGACACCAATTCCATCTCCCTCGACCGCCTTGGCTTTCGTGCCAGGATAGTCCGAAAAAGAACCCGAGCCTGAACTGCCCATAGTGCCCCCGTTGCGTGGCTGATGAAGTCTTTTCCTGCGATATATATGCTTTCTTCTCTAAGGAAGTGTACAAGAATCTGGACTTCAGTCGTCGCAATTTCGACACGTGCGCCGCAATCTAAGCTTGGTGCATAGCAAAATGGATAGGCGGCTCAAGTGGAGAACAATGGGCCGATTGTGCACCGGAAGGGTATCTATTCGACGCGCGCGGATAGTGGTCGACTCGTCATTGTTGCGTGATTCGCCCGTAGGTAGGCTCCGGTGTTCTGAGGTGGTTGCCTGTTCATCCATACAGTATTTAATGAAACACTGATTTCGGCGAGACTACGAGTTCCCATCGGGGAACAATATGGACGAGGAAGACCAAAAACCACAAGTCGAAAAGCCAATCAATACTGGTGCTGCGCCAACAATCGTCGCGTTCACGTTCCAGTTTGACCGCGCACTGAATGAGCTGTTTTCGAGCGGAACACCTGACAGGCAAGTTGGTATCGAAACTCTCGACGACGTTGCCGAACTGGTAACGAAAGCCGACGGGACTGTCGTTGCCAAGCTCGAGCAAGACGCGAACACGGTCCAGGCTTCGGGGCATCCGTATCGGGATAGCAGCCGGAAGCTGTGGCATACATTGCGCGTTTGGCTCAGCCACCTCGCTGACTTGAAGCAGTATGCCGAGACAGAGTTTCGCTTGGTAACGAATGTCAGCGTCCCATCGGGAACCTTAGTACGCCGTCTCTCCGATGCGGTATCTGCGAAGGATATCGAGGCTGCGGTCGCAGCGTTACGTGAGCAAGCCAATGTAGTGCTCGCGAATAAAAAGTCGACGGCGAGCAAGGAGGCGAGCTTCGTAGTCAAGTATGCCGACGATGATTTGGCATATTTGATTGGGCGCCTGAAGCTATCGGACAACGGGGGAACTGCTACCGGGAATCCGCCACGGGAAGACACCATTCAGCGTTTCCTCCTGCCTTCGGGTCTGGTGGCGCAAGGTGACGAAATCTACCAGCATATACTTGGTGTGGCAGTCGACAAATGTCGTACGGCATGGGAAAAGGATGAGGCAGCATGGTTCTCTCCGCAGATGTTTAAAGACCTGCTTCATAAGGAGGTCGGTCGTCGCTCACTGAAGGATTACCTTGAGCGACCCATGATGTCAGTAGGCTTCAAGGAATATGTTCAAGCCGGTGGGCGAGACCACTTTTTCCTGAAGCAGTTGACCCATCTCGGGTTGCCGACTCGATACGTCGACGAGCAGCTAGACAACTACTGGGCCTTCTATATCGAGAGGGTCAGGCTTGAGGGTGAAGGCGTGCACCAAGCCGATTGGCTTGCACGCGAGGACCAGCTTCATCAGAGATGGCGAACGTGCCGAAATAATGCTGAGCTGGATTTGGAGGATGCGACGCCAGAGGCGCTCGGAAAGCGTACGCTCCGATTGACGCTCGACGGTGAATACAAGGCGCCGATAGGTCGATACAAGTCTGAGAATCTGTACTTCACCCATGGACACTATCACCATCTGGCGAACGCCCCGGATGAGTCATTTTTCGTATATTGGCACCCGGCCTTCGCGAACAAGGATGATGCTAAAGATGGCGGTGGAGAATGATGACTGGCTACAAAGACCGTAGTCTGATGCATAACAGCGCTATAGCATGCTTCCTGCTGGCAAGCTTTACGAAAGGGTATCAAACCCGTACAGCCAACACTCGGCACCCGGGGTTCGAGAAGCTGTTGCTTGTTCTTCCCCTTGTGTGGCATGGACCGAGTCGTCGTAGTATCGCTCGGAGAAATTTCGATACTGCTCTTCATGGCGTGCTGTCGGATGAGCCAAGAATTTTGGAAGGTCTGGCTGCCAGAGTTTCCGCACATGCGCCGGTAACCTGTCAGGGTCTCAACATAGCGTGTGGGACTGGTCTACTTGTAAAGCGGTCGAATGAAGAGGGCGTAGAGTTTGTATTCGAACGTGGCCATTGGCCTCGAGGGAGCAGTCCGACGGGCATCCCAGGCGACATGGCTGGAACGGTCTTGCGCTTAGCAAACTGGTTTAAGGACTACACTGCCGCGGAATTGTTTGCGATGTTGGGCCTCATTTGACTATGCAATTCTTTATCTCCCAGCTCATTCTCTGGCCTGAGCATCCCGAGAACAGTATCCAGACGCTCACGTTTGTTGACGACAAGGTGAACATCATTCATGGGCGCAGCCGAACAGGCAAGTCGTCCATCATCGCCATCATCGACTACTGCCTGGGTGCAAGTCGTTGCACGATTCCGGTTGGTCAGATTCGGGACAAGACCGCTTGGTTTGGGTTGAAAGTTCGCATTCGGGACACATGGGTGCTCATTGCCCGCCGTACGCCGGAGCGTGCCGTTGGCAGCAAGGAATGTCACATTTCCAGGCTGGCCTCGCGTGAGGTGCCTCTTCCTGACGAGCTTGCCGGGACCCATACACTGGCCCAGTTTAAAGAGGCGTTCAACAAAATCGCGCGTATCACGAACATTTCGCTGGTCGCCGATGAAGACGGAAGCATCAATTCCGAGAACCCGCCGTCCTATCGCGACCTCGCGTCGTTCAACCTCCTGCCGCAGCACATTGTCGCGAATCCGAATGTCCTCTTCTATAAGTCGGACTCGTACAAACACAAAGAGAAGCTGAAGCGGGTCTTTCCGTATGCACTCGGGATAGTAGACGCAGACTACCTGACGGCCACCCGTGAGCGTAATCGACTGCAAAAGCAGCTCGATGGTCTGCAAAAGGAAGAGCTCTCTCGGCACCGAGCGTATGCCTCTTGGGAAGCCGATGTGCGGGTAATCTGGGAAGAGGCGGTCAAGCTTGGTTTGTCGGAGGCCGCCGATGGCGAAAGCCTTGAATTGAGAGTTGGCGCTCTTAAGGAGCTCAACGACGGATACTTGCGTGGCGACCTCATCGAACGCCTGAGGGCGCCGCAGTACGGATATGCGAACGAGCAGCTTCGGCTAGCGACGTTGGAAGAAGATGCGGCGCAACGGAACCTAGATGATTTGGCCCGTGAACTCCAGGACTATGAGCGGCTGTCTGGCAGAGCGAAGGAACTCGCGAAAGCAGTTGATACAGAACAGGCACAGGTCGTGAGTCTGGATTGGCTGCAGCGCAGTCTGGTTCATGATTCAGCTTGCGTGGTGTGCGGCTCGAAAACGGACCATAGCCACTTTGTCCTGGATAAGCTTGCGGGTAAGCTGAACGATGTCGCGCGGCTTTCCAAGGCACTCCGCGAGGGGCCAATCGTAGACCGTCAACTGGAGCATCTTAAGCGCGACTTGACTGATGCGGAAGCTAGGCTCCATGCGGCACGCTTGAGGCGAATTGAACTGAAGCCGGACGAATTTTCACCTTTGGGTTCCTTTGGTCGCATATTCGTGCTCCTCGGTCGCCTGCAGTCGCTTTTGATGGCACTTGCCACGCTGGAGGGCCGCGGCGACCTGCCGGACCGAATTCGCGAGACTGAGCGCCGCATCAAGCTTCTCGATGACTTCATCAATGCATCGGGCCGCGAGGAGCGAGAGAAAGCTGTTGGTCGGGAGCTGACGAGCCTAATCGAAGGTTACGCGAGCAACCTGAAGCTCGAAGAGAAGGGCAAGATTGCTCTTGACGAGGGGGAGTTGACGCTGAGCTTTACGCGGGCGGTTACGAACAGGAAGGACTATCTGTGGGAAATTGGCAGTGGTGCCAATTGGATGGCCTATCACCTCGCGACGTTTCTCGCGCTCCATGAGTTCTTCACCAAGCAGGAGCGAATCAACGGGCCAGTGTTCAGCTTCCTCGCAATCGACCAGCCCAGTCAGGTTTATTTCCCAAGCACGTTCTCGGGAACAAACCTTCTGGACCAGTATCGCGAGCAAGCGACCGAACTCCGCGGACAGCGCGACGTTGACATCGAGCAGACTCGCCTCATCTTTGTGGCATTGGCCCGAGGTCTACAACGTTCCGAGTTCAAGTACCAGACAATCGTGGTAGAGCATGCCGACAAATCGATTTGGGGCGGAGGAAAGTGGGGCCGCTACATGCACGAAGTCGCAGTCTGGAAGGAAGAAGGCGATGGCCTGATTCCGAAGAATTGGGTTTAGTGAGCTGGTGATGCGCATTGCCGACGGATGGATACGTGACGCAGTGCATGCCGACCTTAGTGCCGCGAAGCAGGTGGCCTGCCTGATATCTTCGGGGCATTTCAATCTTGGAGAATGGCCTCGGTCACTGCAGTATTCTGTTTCGTTCAAACGGCCGTGAAACAGAACCGTGGCACGCGCCGGAAGGCGAAAACCGAGAGAGTCTCACAATGTGTACGACTATCGGGGCCATCTTATACGGGAGGGAGTGGATGACGCTCTTAAAAGGTCTCCTCGGCTTTTTGGGGCTAAAACCCCGGACTGCACCTGCGGCAGCACCTAGGCCGACGGCTACCGCGCCAACGACCACTAAAGTTGCAGACACGGTCGTTGCTGAGCCAGCTCGTGAGCGTATCCGGCTTCCATCAAAAATTAATGACCTGATGGATTTCGGCCTCGCGCGTCACTCGCCCAACAAGCACTGGTCTGTCGGCTATTGGGACCCAGGCCCCGACGCATCGCAGAAGCGACAACGAACCGTGAGTCTTCGCGATAATATGACCGGCGGCATTGTGACCAGGGTCAACAACCTGGAACGCCCATTCTCGGTTGACGTCTCGGACACGGGGGTTTTTGGGGTGAACGACGCTGGCCAGACTTCAGCGCTTTCCGCGAAGCTCATGATTTTCGACCGAACAGGCAAGCCAGTGTATAGGCGTGTGTATAACGCGAACCTGGCTGGCTTCAGCATTTCACCGTGTGGGCGGTACGTCGCGAGCCAAACCTGTAATTCTGCCAACGAAGACAGCTTCATCCTCGAGATACATGACGTCGCGCAGCAGAGGGTACTGGCCTCATGCACGCCGGTCGCAGGCTGGAGCTCGGAATACACGTTTGAAATTGAGGGCGGGGAGCTCAAACGCGTTTTTGCGAAAATCAACCACCTTGGGTGGTTCGCATATTCACCGACCGGCGAATTTCTCGACGCAAAGAAATTTATGGCCGCTCGCCTCACCAAAGGCGACCCGTGGACGCGCATCCGGGCCGCTGGGGAACTGGTCGAGATGGACGGCTCCGATAAGGCACTCGAGCGCGCGTTCGGTGTTGTTGGTGCAACGATTTCTGCTTTCCAGTCCGGACAGGACGGCAGGTGGCTCGCGGGCGGCTATCGCCTTAAGGGCGAGTTGCTAGAGAAGATGAACAAGCCAACCGAGGCAATAGAAGCTTACCGTGCCGCCCTTGGCTTAGATTCGAAAATTGGGGTCAAGAAACGGTTGGCGGCCATGGAAAAAGCGGCCTCGCACAAGTTGTCGATAGATATGGACGCCGAACAACGCCCCTCTCGGTCGAGCAGACCGAAACCGTGAAAAACCTTCATCGCGTGGTCGTCTTGATGCGCGGACAAATGTACGCTCAGGCGAATAGGCGAATTTCTTACGGTGATGCGCAGAGGGCGCTGAAGCAGTCGGAGGAGCTTTTCTTTACCGACGATGAACTCGACCGCATGCTGCCGAAGAAGCTGCGAACGAAGCGACCCTGAATCAATTCTGGTGATGCCGGCTGGTTTACGCTGGCGACAATCCATTGGCTCCGAGTTCGGGTGAATGGCTGTTCCAGTTGGCGGGCGAGTCCCGAGCCGCACCGCAAATCACATCCAGCGGCATGCTGCTGCGGTGTAGCTATACCGGGGAAGATGCGCTCCGTGGCAGCCTACCTCCTGTGATTGCGCCAAAAGCAGGAGGTCCCTAGCCGGTATTTTTCACGAAATACACATGGCACAGTAAAAGCGTCCCGTGCCACGTGTAGAAGGCGCTTGAGGGAATATTGACCCCCTTCTTGGAACGCTTTTGCGGGTGGCCACGGGACGCTTTCATTTTTGGCGAACACAAAGAACACGAACCCGTGAGCCCCCTCACTCCACCGTCACCGACTTAGCCAGATTTCTCGGCTTATCGATATCCGTTCCTCGCGCCAACGCAGCGTGATAGGCCAGCAACTGCATCGGCACCGTATGCAGAATCGGCGACAGCGGCCCGTAGTACTCGTTGAGCCGAATCACGTCGATCCCGTCGCCCGGCACCAGCCCGCAATCCACGTCCGCGAACACGAAAAGCCTGCCGTTCCGCGCACTGACCTCATGCATGTTCGATTTCAGCTTCTCCAGCAGCACATCGTTCGGCGCCACCGCAATCACCGGCATTTCATTGCTGACCAGTGCGAGCGGCCCATGCTTCAGTTCCCCGGCGGGGTAAGCCTCCGCATGGATATAGGAAATCTCCTTCATCTTCAGCGCGCCCTCGAGCGCGATCGGATAATGCATCCCGCGCCCGAGAAACAGCATGTTGTCGCGTCGCGCGAGCAGCTCCGACCAGCCCATGATCTGCGGTTCCAGCGCAAGCACCTTCGCCATCGCATCCGGCAAATGGCGCAGCGCGCGCAAATGCTCGTGCTCGTCGGCATCGCTCAACCGCCCGCGCACCTGCGCCAGTGACAGCGTCAGCAAGAACAGCGCAACGAGCTGCGTCGTAAACGCCTTCGTCGACGCAACTCCGATCTCGATCCCGGCGCGCGTCACGAATTGCAGCGTGCATTCGCGCATCAGCGCACTCGTCGCGACGTTGCAGATCGCGAGCGTATGCATCATCCCGCGCTGCTTCGCCACGTGCACCGCACCGAGCACGTCGGCCGTCTCTCCGCTCTGCGACACCGCGACGACGAGCGTGCGCGGGTTCGGCACGCTGTCGCGATACCGGAACTCGCTCGCGATCTCGACGCTTGCAGGCAGTTTCGCGAGGCTCTCGATCCAGTACTTCGCGGTCAGCGCCGCGTGATAACTGCCGCCGCACGCGAGCAGCAATACCGAATCGACGTCGTTGAACACGCGCCACGCACCGTCGCCGAACAGCTCGGGCATGATCGACGCGACGTCGAGCAGCGTGTCGGCCACCGCCTGCGGCTGCTCGAAAATCTCCTTCTGCATGTAGTAGCGATACGAACCGAGATCGGCCGAGCCGCTATGCGCGGCCACGCGCTGCACCGCGCGCTCGACGCGCTGGCCGGCCGCATCGACGATCCAGTAGCGATGCAGCTGGATGTCGGCGACGTCGCCGTTTTCGAGGTACGCGACGCGATCGGTGATGCCCGACAACGCGATCGCATCCGATGCCAGGAAGTTTTCGCCGTCGCCGACACCGACGACAAGCGGCATCCCGTCGCGCGCGCCGACGATCCGGTGCGGCTCGTCGCGGCACATCACCGCGATCGCGAAGCTGCCGCGCAGGCGCGCAACCGCGCGGCGCACCGCGTCGAACAGGTCGCCGTCGTACATATGATCGATCAGATGCGCGATCGCCTCGCTGTCGGTCTGGCTCGCGAACACGTAGCCGTGTGCCTGGAGTTCCGCACGCAGCTGGTCGCAGTTCTCGATGATTCCGTTGTGCGACAGCGCGATGCGTGCGTTGTCGTCGCTCGGCGAGAAGTGCGGGTGCGCATTCAGTGTGACGGGTGCGCCGTGCGTCGCCCAGCGCGTATGCGCGATGCCGGTGTACCCCGACAACGCGTGCTCGGCGATCTCGCGCTGTAGCCTGGCGACGCGGTCGACGCTGCGCGCGCGTGCCAGCGCACGGTCGCGGTACACCACGACGCCGCACGAATCGTAACCGCGGTATTCGAGCCGCTTCAGCCCGTCGACGAGGTTCGGCAGGATGTCCCGCTGGGCAACCGCTCCGACAATTCCACACATATCGCGCTCCGTAAACGTCGTGTCTGAATCCGTGACAGCGATGGTAGAAGCGAGCGAATGGAATTAAATTTCAAAATAAGCGAGATAGTGAAAAAAGGCAGCGGGCGGTTATCATGTTGAAATTAAATTTCAAGCCTTGATCGAAAGGAGCCGTGGATGGCCGGCATCACCCTCGACGAACTCGACCTGCGCATTCTCGCGATCCTGCAGGACGACGCATCGATTTCGAATCTGCAACTCGCCGAACGCGCGCTGTCGTCGCCGCCGACCTGCATGCGCCGCGTTCGACGGCTGACGGAGGCGGGCGTGATCCGCCGTCAGATCGCGGTGCTCGATCCGCGCGCGATCGGCACGGGCGTCACAGCGCTGATCGAAATCAGCCTCGACCGGCAGACGGCCGAAGACTACGATGCCTTCGAAGCGTACGTGTGCGCGGAGCCCGCGGTCACGCAGTGCTATCGCGTGTCGCCTGGGCCGGATTTCGTGGTGGTGGCCGATCTGGCCGACGTCGCCGAATACGACGTATTCGCGCGGCGGCTGTTCACCGGCGCGTCGAACGTGCGCAACGTGCGGACGTTCTTCTCGACGCATCGCGCGAAATTCGAGGCGAACGCACGGGTGGCGCATGCGACGCGCAAGCGCGATGGCGGCTAGGCCGGACGACGCGCATCGAGCGGGCAAGCGTTTCCCGCATCAGAACGCGAGCGTTTGCTGAACCGGATGAAGCGCGTCACGCGCGAATCCGGCGCCTTCGAGCGACAGCAACGCGCGTTTCCGTTCGATCCCGCCCGCATACCCGGTCAGGCTGCCCGACGCGCCGATTACACGATGGCACGGCACCATGATCGACACGGGATTGCGGCCGACCGCGCCGCCGACGGCACGCGCGGCGCTCATAGGCAGCCCGACGCGTGCGGTGATATCGCCATACGACACGAGCTCGCCGAATGGAATCGCGAGCAGTTGCGCCCACACGCTGCGTTGAAACGCGGTGCCGCGCAGTTGAATCGGCACGCTGAACCTTTCGCGCGTGCCGGTGAAATATTCGGCAACTTCTTCGGCCACCTCGCGTACGAGCGGCGACGCGTTGCGCGCGTTCGCATCCGGTGCGATCGCAAGCGACGGATAGTATTTCTGGCCAACGAAAAACAGGCCCGTCAACGCATCCTCTTCAATGCGGATGGCGATGTCGCCAAGCGGGCTCGAAATCAGATGAGCGGGTGTCATCGCAAAGCTTCTCCATGAAGGCGGCGGCGCGGTGTACGCGCGCCGCCGAAACGCCTGTCTCGCGACAGCAGAGCCGCAGCAGGTCTCGGGATCGACGCGTACGGGACGACTGTAAACCATCGGCGCGACCGATTCTGGCCGGAATCGCCGGCGAGTCATCCCGTGGTTTCGCTGCCGGAAAATCGGGGAAAAACGGTTAATGCCATTCTGCGAAACAGTCGTCTCTTTTCGCGCGACTGAATTTGAGATGACTCATCGAAATCCCGGACTGACAACGCACCGCCCGGCATCCTATGCTTTGAAAAACGTTTTCCAGCATTCGCTGGGGAGGCGGCTGCGCCACGCAACGGCGGGCCGCTGCCCGCGCCGGCGCCCGTCGCCGGTCATGGATACGCATCGACATGCGGCGCGACGGGCGCGGCCGCGCATCGGAGACATTCATGCAATCTGCCGTCGTCGGCGCGGTCCGCGCGGCCGCGAGCCGCTATCGCTGGACCGTCTGTGCGCTGCTGTTCTTCGCGACCGTCATCAATTACATGGATCGCCAGATCCTCGGCCTGCTCGCGCCGATGCTCCAGCACGACATCGGCTGGAGCCAGGTGCAGTACGGCCGCATCGTGATGGCGTTCTCCGCGTTCTACGCGATCGGCCTGCTCGGCTTCGGGCGCATTGTCGACTGGCTCGGCACGCGCATCTCGTATGCGGTCGCGATGCTCGTATGGAGCATCGCGGCGATGCTGCACGCGGCAGTCGGCTCGGTGGCGGGCTTCGCGGCCGTGCGCGCGCTGCTCGGGATCGGCGAGGGCGGCAACTTCCCGGCGGCGATCAAGACGACGGCGGAATGGTTTCCGCGCCGCGAACGCGCACTCGCAACCGGCATCTTCAACTCGGGTGCGAACATCGGCGCGGTGTTCGCACCGGCGATCATTCCCGCGATCGCGGTGGCGTACGGCTGGCGCGCGGCGTTCGTGATCGTCGGCGCGATCGGCATCGTGTGGCTCGCGGTGTGGCTGGTGATGTACCGGACGGCCGACACGCGCGCGCTCGCAGCCGAGTACGACGAGCCACGCGACGAAGCCGAAGCGCTCGACGCGGCGAACGCGGATGCCGGCGCGCCGCGCTGGGGCGAACTGATCCGCAAGCGCGAGACGTGGGCATTCCTGATCGGCAAGTTCCTGACCGATCCGGTGTGGTGGTTCTATCTGTTCTGGTTGCCGAAGTGGCTGAACGAGTCGCGCGGGATGGACATGCAGCATATCGGGCTGCCGCTCGTGTGCATCTATGCGCTGACGACGGTCGGCAGCATCGGCGGCGGCTGGCTGTCGTCGGTGCTGCTGCGCGCCGGCTGGAGCGTGAACGGTGCGCGCAAGACGGCGATGCTGATCTGCGCGTGTTGTGTGCTGCCGATCGCGTTCGTATCGCAGGTGCAGAGCCTCTGGATCGCGGTGCTGATCGTCGGCGTTGCCGCCGCCGCGCACCAGGGCTGGTCGGCGAACCTGTTCACGACGGCATCCGACCTGTTCCCGCGCCGTGCGGTGGCGTCGGTGGTCGGCATCGGCGGGATGGCCGGCTCGATCGGCGGCGTGCTGTTCTCGGAAGTGATTGGCCAGGTGCTGCAACGCACGGGCCACTACTGGGTGCTGTTCGCGATCGGCGCGCTGGCGTACCTGATTGCGCTGGCCGTCATGCACGTGCTCACGCCGAAGATGAAGCCGGCGAAGCTCGACGCGTGATCGCGTCGCGGCAAACGACCGCGCCGCCTGCAGGCGGCGCGTTTTCATTTGAAGTGCGGCGAAGCGGTGCCCGCCGGCTGGAAGAGCCGAGCGCGCGCGCCGACCGGTTCAACCGGCCGCGGCCGTCGATGCACGCATGATCAGCCGCGGCTCGAACGTCGAGTAGCTCGCGTCGGTGCGCCCGGCGAGCGCGTCGATCAGCTTCTGCATCGCGAGTTCGCCCATGTTTTCGCTCTGGATGTCGATGGTGGTCAGCGCAGGCGCCGCATATTGGCCGTACGGCACGTTGTCGATGCCGGCAACGGATACGTCCTGCGGCAGCCGGAATCCGAGCGACGCGGCTTCCTTCATGAAGCCGAGCGCGATCAGGTCGTTGTAGCAGATCACGGCCTGCGGACGCTGCGGCCCGAGCATCACGCGCGAGCATGCGCGCTCGCCGGCTTCGGCGGTCGGCGCGTGCGCGTCGTGCACGTCGAGCGTGAGCCCCGCTTCGGCGAGGCAGTCGCGCGCGCCCTGGATCCGTTCGTCGTTCACGCGCGCGGTTCCGAAGCCGAGGTACGCGATGCGCGTGTGGCCGAGATTGAGCATGTGCCGCGCGAGCATGTAGGTGGCGAGCCGGTTGTCGATGCCGACGCTCGGAATCGGCAGACCGGGGCTGCGCCGCAGCAGCACGAGCGGCTTGTGCAGGTCGAGCATCCAGCCGGCCTCGTCGTCGGGCATCCGCGTGCTGACGATCAGCCCGTCGACGCGCTGCGCGAGCGCCTCGATCAGCGAACGT
Organism: Burkholderia latens; assembly: GCF_001718795.1. Lineage (NCBI taxonomy): Bacteria > Pseudomonadati > Pseudomonadota > Betaproteobacteria > Burkholderiales > Burkholderiaceae > Burkholderia > Burkholderia latens. The sequence goes on from NZ_CP013438.1 coordinate 248,054, forward strand.
TCGCGCGCCTGGCTCTCTTCGGTGTCGACGAGCAGCAGCGTGTAGTCGTGCTGGAGCGCGACGCGGTTCGCGCCTTTGACGACGTTCGTGAAATGCGGGTTGCTGATGTCGAGAATCACGACGCCGATGGTCCGCGTGCGCCCCGTAATCATCGAGCGCGCGAGCGGGTTCGAACGGTAGCCGAGCCGCTCGATCGCTTCCTTGAGCCGCGCTTCCACGCTCGGCGAGAAGCGCTGCGTGCCGTTCACGTACTTGGATACCGTCGCAACCGACACGCCGGCTTCCGCGGCCACGTCGCGGATCGTCGGGGAAACTCTTTTCATCGGAAGGGTAACGTTTTCGTTCAATTGCCCGCGATTGTGGCAGAAAAAGCCGGCCTCCGGCCGTCACTCTGGCATCGGGAAAATGCGGATGATCGCGAACGGCTCCCGCCATTGACGTCCGGGTTTCGTCCCGCGTATAGTTGGAAAACGTTTTCCACTTTTCGGTATATCCGGCATGGATTCAAGGAGACAGATTCGATGAACGCCACCTCCACCGGCGCACGCAAGCCGTTCCGGCGCGTGCTGCTGACCGGCGCGGCCGGCAACCTCGGCCGGCAGTTGCGCGGCGCGCTGGCGAACTGGGCCGACATCGTGCGCGTGAGCGACATCGCCGCGCTCGACGCAGCGGCCGCGCATGAAGAAGCCCGGGTCGTGGACCTGGCGGACCGGCCTGCGGTGATGGACCTCGTCGACGGCGTCGACGCGATCGTCCATCTGGGCGGGATTTCGGTCGATGCGCCGTTCGACGATCTCGTCGACGCGAACATCACCGGCACGTACAACCTGTACGAAGCCGCGCGCAAGCACGGCGTGAAACGGATCGTGTTCGCGAGCTCGAACCATGCGATCGGTTTCCACCCGGTGACGGAAGTGCTCGATGCGGATTCGCCGTTGCGTCCGGACAGTCTCTATGGCGTGACGAAGTGCTTCGGCGAGTCGCTGTCGCGCTATTACTTCGACCGCTTCGGGATCGAGACGGTGTGCCTGCGGATCGGCTCATCGTTCGAAGTCCCGAAGAATCCGCGAATGCTCGTGACCTACCTCAGCTATCGCGACTTCATCGAGCTCGTGCGCTGCTCGTTGCTGACGAACCGCGTCGGGCACGCGATTGTCTACGGCGCGTCGGATAACCCGGTGAAGTGGTGGGACAACACGAAAGTCGCGTTCCTTGGCTTCCGGCCGCAGGACAGCTCCGAGCAGTTCGCCGGGCTGTTCCCGGTGACGGCGCCGACCGCCGACTACGACGATCCGGCGCAGCGCTACCAGGGCGGCGGTTTCGTCGTCGGCGAGCCGATGGAGCGCGACGCGAAATAAGCGCGGCGGCGGCCCCGCGGCGCCGGCGATCAGCGCAGGATGTCCGTCGCCTTGTGCCGTTCGTCCACGCCGTCGATCAGGATCAGCGGGCCGCTCGCGTGCCGTGCGCGCAGCGGCTGGATTTGCCGGTATGCATCCGACTCGTACCACGCCCGTGCGCGAGCGAGATCGGGAAACGCGATCGCGATCAGGTCGCCGCGCCACACGCCTTCGCGTACGTCGGGCCGCGCGCCGTGAATGACGAAGCGGCCGCCGAACGGCGCGAGCGTGCCGTCGATGCGTTCGAGGTATTCGACGATGTCGTCGCACATTTCAACGTCGTGCAGGTGGGCGATGGCGTAGGCGGTCATGGCGGGCTCCGGGTATCGATGCAATGTGTTGATCGGTGAAGCCATGATCGGTGCGCGGCCGGCGCGCGTCGATTACCTGCGACGTAAGCAAATTCATGTGGCCGGGCGCAATGCCGGCCGCTACCTTGCGGCGGCGATGACGCGCATGCGCGACGCACGCCGAGCACGCGAAGCGCTCACGCGCGCTTGCGAACCGGCCGCGGCCGCGAACGTGGCGCAGGCGTCGGCACCGTATCGCCGGCCTCGTCGCACAGCTTGCCGAGCATGCGTTGCGCAGCGCCCGCGCAATCCTCGCCGGCGGGCTTGTTCGCGATCTCGTCGATCAGCACCTCCAGGCGCCGCCGGTTCTGCGCGAGCCGCTGTTCGAGCAGCGCGATTTCGTCGACCTTGTGCCGCAGCGCGGCCAGCAGTTCGTCCCGCGGCCACGCGCCGAGGTCAGGGGGCAGCACCGCGCGGATTTCATCGAGCGCGAAGCCCGCGCGTTGCGCGCGGTCGATGATCGCGAGCCGCATCAGCGCTTCCGGTCCATATTCCCTATAGCCGTTCGCCTGGCGACGCGCCGGCTCGAGCAGGCCGCTAGCTTCGTAGAACCGGATGCGCGACGCCGCGATGCCGCTGGCGCGTGCCAGTTCGCCGATTTTCATTTCGTGCTCCAAGGGGGCTTGACCTTGAAGCTGACTTTAAAGTTATGGTTGGGCATCGTCAATCGAGGATGTCCACCATGAACCTGTTTGCGCCACTTACGCTGCCCAACGGCGCGGTGATCCCGAACCGGCTCGCCAAGGCCGCGATGGAAGAGAACATGGCCGATGCGGATCACGCGCCGTCCGACGCGCTGCTGCGCCTGTACCAGGCGTGGGCCGACGGCGGGGCCGGGCTGATCCTGACCGGCAACGTGATGGTCGACGGCCGCGCGATGACGGGGCCGAACGGCGTCGTGCTCGACGGCGCCGCACATCTCGGCCGCTTCCGGCGCTGGGCGCAGGTCGCGCGCTCCGGCGGCGCGCATGTGTGGATGCAGATCAATCATCCGGGGCGGCAAATGCAGGCGGCGCTCGGCCAGCCGACACTCGCGCCGTCGGCGGTGCCGCTCGCGCTTGGCGCGCTGTCGAAGCAGTTTCCAGTGCCGAAGGAGATGACCGAGGCCGACATCGCCGACGTGCGCGACCGCTTCGTGCTTGCCGCGCAGCTCGCCGAACAAAGCGGCTTTACCGGCGTGCAGATCCACGCGGCGCATGGTTATCTGCTGAGCCAGTTCCTGTCGCCGCTGACCAATCGCCGACAGGATGCATGGGGCGGCAGCATCGAGCACCGCGCGCGCCTGCTGCTCGACATCGTGCGCGACTTACGCGCGACGGTATCGCCCGGGTTCGTCGTCGCGGTGAAGCTGAATTCGGCCGATTTTCAGCGCGGCGGCTTCAGCGCGGACGATGCAAAGCGCGTCGTCGAGCTGCTGAATCCGCTCGGCGTCGATCTCGTCGAGCTGTCGGGCGGCAGCTACGAAGCGCCGGCGATGCAGGGCGACGCGCGCGACGGGCGCACGCTGGCGCGTGAAGCGTACTTCCTCGAGTTCGCGCGGGACATCGCCGGCGTGGCTGCGATGCCGCTCATGGTCACGGGCGGGATCCGGCGCCGCGCGGTGGCCGAGCAGGTCGTCGCGAGCGGCGTCGCGATGGTCGGCATCGCGACCGCGTTGTCGATCGATCCGAATCTGCCGCGCGACTGGCGGGCCGGCAAGGACAGCGCGCCGGCGCTGCAGCCGATCCGGTGGAAGAACAAGACGCTGGGCTCGCTCGCGAACATGGCCGTCGTGAAGTTTCAGCTCGCGCGGCTGAGCGCCGGGCGGCGCACGCATCCGCGCGTGTCGCCGCTGCGCGCGCTGGTGTCGCAGCAACTGGCCGCGACGTGCCAGACGCGGCGTTACCGAAAGTGGATGGCGGGGAGAGCGGCGGCGTCGCGGTGAAGGTCAACGCGGCCCGTTGCGCGGCCGGATGCCGGCTCACACCGGATACGCGTCGTCGACCTTCAGGTTCGCGAGCCGGAACAGCGTGCGCAGCGTTTGCGGATGAATGTCGCGGCGCGCGGCGAGCGACGTCAGCATGAAGTCGAGGACCTTCGCATAGCGCAGCAGCACGAGGCAGCGCGCGAGATCCGCGTTGCCGCCGCGCATGCTTTCCGCGTATTGAACCATCTGGGTCGACAGCGAGCGCGCCATCTCGAGTTCCATCTGCTGTTTTTCGGTCCATTCGGGTTGCGGCTGTTCGAGCAGTTTCGCGAGAAAGAGCTGGAACGACGTATCGGACGAATTGGGCAGCGCATCCATGACGAGCCTCGTTGCTTGCGTGGGGCGTTCGGGCGATTCCGGCAGACGGATCCCGAACCGGGTTCGTGGCCGCGCCGGCATTGGCGCGGCGGTTGCTGCGTACGAATGCAGATTCCGTACCAGCGTCGCGAACAGATTGTTGAGCAATGTTGACGCGGGCTGCCGCATCGGCCGGCGCGTCCCGCCGGTACTGGCTCGCACCGAAAATTGAAGTGCGCTTCCATACGGTGTGTGCGGCTTTGCTCCGCCGCGGGCCCGATCGCGGACCGAGGAAATGCTTCAGCGATGTAACGTAACGCCGCGTCGAAACCGCATGCGTGTTTCCGTTGCGGAACGGCCGGACCGTCACGGCGTGTGCGCCGGCGATCGCGCACCCGCGGCCGCAGGGCGCCGCGTCGGTCGTGCATGGCGACGAGTGCCGACGTTTGCAGCACGACGCAAGCCCGCAACCCGTGCGCCGGATGTTTCATAACCGAGACGTTGTCGCCGGCGCGATCCCGATGCGTACGCAACGGACGCGCACGCCGTTGCGCCGTTCAACGGGCCGGGCGAATGGGCGGACGATTGACGATGGGGAGCCGAGCAACCGGTGCGAACGATCGCGGCATCATCCCGCGAGGCTCGACATGAGCGAACGTATGAATGAACGATGCGCCGCGACGGACCCGCGGCGCATCGCCGAACAGCATCGTTCGTGCGTCAGCGCTTCAGAAAATGAAGCCCGTATTGATGAACTTCGAGTGGTGGTCCGACACGATCGAATCGAGCAGATGCTTGCTGCCTTCGGTTTGCTTCGCGGCGACCATCGACCGGATCGAGAACGCGCGCAGCGCATCGGTCACCGACAGCGTGCCTTCCGCCGAGTCCTTGCGCCCGGCAAACGGGAACACGTCGGGCCCGCGCTGACACTGGCAGTTGATGTTGACCCGGCACACCTGATTGACGAGCGGATCGACGAGCGCGCCGATCTGCGCCGGATCCGAACCGAAGATGCTGACCTGCTGGCCGTGCTCGGACGTCGTCACGTAGTCGAGCGCGGTTTCGACGTCGTCGAACGCCGCAACCGGAATGATCGGCCCGAACTGTTCCTCGCGATACAGCTTCATCCCTTCGGTCACCGGATACACGACGGCCGGATAGAACAGCGTCTTGCTGAACTCGCCGCCCTGATGATTGACGACCTGCGCGCCATGCGCTTTCGCGTCGTCGATCGCGTCGGTCATGTACGCGGTGCGATGCATGCCCGGCAGCGGCGTGATGCTGACGCCTTTCTCCCATGGCATGCCGATCTTCAGCTGTTCGAGCGCGGCGGTGAAGCGCTTCAGAAACTCGTCGACGATCGAGCGGTGCACGAGCAGCATCTTCAGCGCGGTACAGCGCTGGCCGTTGAACGACAGCGCGCCGAGCAGACACTCCTTCACCGTGAGGTCGAGATCGGCGTCGGGCAGCACGATCGCCGCGTTCTTTGCGTCGAGGCCGAGGATCGCGCGCAGCCGGTGCGACTTCGGATGCTGCTTCTTCAGATGATCGGCGACCTTGCTCGAACCGATCAGCGCGAGCACGTTGATCTTGCCCGATGCGAGCATGTGCGGCACGACCACCGCGCCGGGTGCGTAGATCGTGTTGATCACGCCTTTCGGGAACGCATCGCGGAACGCTTCAAGCAGCGGCTCGAACAGCAGCGTGCCGTACTGCGGCGGCTTGAACACGACGGTGTTGCCCATCAACAGCGCGGGAATCAGCGTCGCGAACGTTTCGTTCAGCGGATAGTTGTACGGCCCCATGCACAGCACGACGCCGAGCGGCGTGCGGCGGATCTGGCCGATCGTGCCTTCCGCGATCACGAAGCGCGAGTTCGCATTGTCGAGCTCCTTCAGCGCGTCGATCGTTTGCGTCATGTACGTGACGGTGCGATCGAACTCCTTCTGCGAATCGGCGAGGCTCTTGCCGATCTCCCACATGATCAGGTTCACGACGAGCTCGCGCTGCGCGACCATCCGCTTGATGAAGTCCTGCATGCACGCGATGCGCTGCTCGACCTTCATCGTCGGCCACTCGCCGCGGCCCGAATCGTACGCGCGCACCGCGGCGTCGAGCGCCGCGTCGCTTTCCGTCTCCCCCATCACCGGATAGCTGCCGATCTCCATCTGTTCGACGCTGCCGTCCGGCTGGCGCACGCACACCGGCGAGAGCACGGTCTTGGTCGCGCCGTCCCACGGACGCAGTTCGCCGTCGACCAGCGACACGCGCTGGTGGATCGGCGCGGCGAGCCGGAACTCGGCGGGGATGTCTTGATACGCGGGAAACAGCTGCTGCAGGGAGGCGGAATCGGGCATGACGGTCTCGTTTGACGGGTGTCCGGGAAGGACGGGCGATGCGAATCCTGAGCGGTATGTTCGTCGATCCTGAATCGGCATGATGACGCGCGCACGACGCTGCGTCACGCGCTGGCGTTGCCTGCCGCAAGGATGACTGGAACCAGTTCCATTAAAAAGGAACCCGGCACCGATTGCAAGAATTGCCGAACGCGGTGTGACTTGGTGTAAGGCTTTTGTATGACTGTGTCGGAATCCTCAATATAAGCGGTTTGGTGCGCGCGCAAACGTTTCAGTCCGCCCGAATTGCGCGGATAATGTCCTCGCGCGGTGAAGTAAAAAACGCCCCGAACCTGAGAGACACACGCAGTGAAGAAACAAGAGAAGGTCCGCCGCGCTGCCGGTACGAGGTCGGCTGCCCGGAGCGCCGGGTCGGGGTTGCCCGGCCCGGCGCGCACCGGACCTCGAGCGATTGGGCCGTCCACGCCGTCCCGCGATTCCGTTTCCTCTTTCCGACGTATCCCCCGCACAGCACACGCGCGGTCATCACGCACTGCGCTTGTTCTCATTCTTTCGTTTTAATTACGACGCACGCGCATTCGCGCGCAAAACTGAAAGCAATTCGTCGGAAATCCCCTCCGTCAGCAGGATGGACGTTGCACGAAGGCGACATGCTGGAAATTAACTAATAACGCGAATCATTCTCGTTTAATATTTCGCTCCGTTACGAGCCATGACGCGGCGTAACGGCCGCCCGCGCGCCGGCCCGCGCAACGGCGCGATTCCCGGCACGCCGTTCGTGGTGCGCTGAAAAAGAGTCCGCATCGTCGATGCGCCGGTGGATGAATCGGCGTCGGCCGGCCGCGTTTGCGCTCACCGATTTCCCTCTGCCTTTACTTCAACGATGAAACTCAACAAGAGCGCGTGCCACGTACTTCTGATTGCCTCGTCGCTTGCCGGCACACGCGCCGCCTGCGCGCAGGCAAGCGACACCGCGGCGACCTTGCCCGCGATTTCCGTCAATGCGGCTGCAGAGCGTGCGTCGTATGACGGCGGCCGTTCACGCGCGGCGACCAAGACCGACATGTCGCTGATGGACGTGCCGCAGACCGTGAACGTCGTGCCGCACGCGGTGATCGAGGATCAGAATGCGACGTCGCTGCAGGACGCGCTGCGTAACGTGCCGGGCGTCGGCTTTTCGGTCGGCGACGGCCAGCGCGACCAGATCACGATCCGCGGCTTCAACAGCATCACGGACCAGTACGTTGACGGCATTCGCGACGACGCGCTGTACTACCGCGACTTGTCGAACGTGGAGCGGGTCGAGGTGCTGAAGGGGCCGGCGGCCGTGCTGTACGGGCGCGGCTCGGCAGGGGGCATCGTGAATCGCGTGCTGAAGCGGCCGCAGGCGAACCCGGTGAACGACGTGGGCGTGACGCTCGGCACGCGCGGCGAGCGGCGCGGCGAATTCGACCTGGGCTGGAACGCCAACGACGCGGCGCGCTTTCGCGTAACCGGTGCGGCCGAGAATTCGAACAGCTTTCGCGACCAGTTCCAGCTCAACCGCCAGGCGATCGCGCCGTCCGCGCAGTTCAAGCTCGACAGCGACACGGTGCTGAACGTCGAATTCGACTACCTGCACGACCGCCGCACGTCCGACCAGGGGCTGCCCGCGTATCTCGGCCGGCCGGTCGACGTGCCGATCAACACGTATTACGGGTCGGCCGACGGGGTGAACAGTTCGTACAACGACGTCTCGGCGAAAAGCGCGACCGTGTCGCTCGATCACCGCTTCAACGATTCGCTGTCGTTCCATGGCGCGATTCGCGCGTACGACTTCTCGCTCGAACGAAAGAATTACGTGACGTACGAGCCGATCAAGACCGCCGCGCACCCGGTCGTCACGCTCGATCAGTCGACGCGCCAGCGCACCGATCACGGTATCGACGGGCTGTTCGAACTCACGCAGAAGACGTCGCTGTTCGGCATGCGTCACGAGCTGCTGTATGGGCTCGAGCTGTCGCAGCAGCAGAAGTTCGACACGATCTACAGCGTATCGAAAGTCGCGACCTACGATCTGCTGAATCCGCAGCCGATCGTGCTGCCCGGCGTGCCGATCGGCACGCGTGCGAAGACGAACGCATCGACCGTGGTCGGGCTCGCGGGCGTCTACGCCCAAGACCTCATCTCGCTGAGCGAACACTGGAAGGTGCTCGCCGGCCTGCGCTTCGACTACCTGAACCAGATTCGCCACGACTACACGTCGTCGAACGTCAATCTCGACCGCACCGATCACGCGTGGAGCCCGCGCGTCGGCCTGATGTACGAACCGCTCGACTGGCTGACGCTGTACGGTTCGTTCAGCCAGTCGTTCTCGCCGCTGGCCGACACGCTGATCAGCTCCGGCGCGTTTTCCAACGGCGCCGCACTCGCACCGCAGAAGACGACCGCTTACGAAATCGGTTCGCGCTTCGACATCGGCGGCAAGGCGACGGCCAGCGTTGCGTTGTTCGACATGCGGCAGACGAACCAGCAGATCGGCGACCCGGCGAATCCCGGCTATGCGTTGCCGATCGGCACGCAGCACGTGCGCGGGGCCGAACTCGGATTCACCGGGCAGATCGCGCCGAAATGGTCGGTATATGCGGGCTATGCGTACCTGAACGGCACGGTCGACGGCTCGCCCCAGTCGACGGCGGCCGGCCTTGCGCTGTCGAGCAACACGCCCGGGCTGATGCCGCGGCACAGTGCCAGCCTGTGGCTCAAGCGCGAGCTCCCGTATGGCTTCTATGCGGCAGCGGGCATGCAGTTCCAGTCGGCCCGCTACACGTCGGCCAGCGATCTGGTCACGCTGCCGTCGTTCACGGTGTTCAATCTCGGCGCCGGCTATCGCAGCAAGAAGGTCGACGTGACGCTCACGCTCGACAACCTGTTCAATCGCAAGTACTTCATTGCCGCGCACGGCAACGCCGATCTGTACAACATGCCCGGCGATCCGCGCACGCTGACCGCCACGGTGAAGTGGCACATGTAAACACGCGGCTTGGGTCGTCTTCACGATGGCCCGCGCGTGACTGCCGACGAGCCGTCACGCAGCGGCGTGGCGCGGATGCGGGCCGCCGCGCGTTGACGGCCCCACCACGGTGCGGTCACTCGATGTCTTCGTCGTCTTCGTCGTCGCGTTCGTGCGCATCGGGAGCAGGCGCCGCATACGCGCTCGCCTGCTCGAGCAGCCAGCCGCGAAACAGCTCCAGCGGCTTGCTGTGGCTGAACTCCGTCGGATACACGAGGTAGTACGCCGAATCGCCGACGGTTGCCGCGTCGCACGGCACGACGAGGCCGAGTTGCTGCAACTGTTCCTCGACGAAAAACTTCGGCACGAGCGCGATGCCGAGCCCGGCCGCGGCCGCGCTGATCAGCATCGTGTGCAGTTCGTAGCGCACGCCCTGCATCGTGCGGATGTCGTCGACGCCGTGCGTCTCGAACCATTGCGCCCACGCGCCCGGGCGCGTGGTCGAGTGCAGCAGCGGATACGCGAGCAAGTCCTCGACGCGCTCGACGGGCCCGTTCAGCAACGCGGGCGAGCAGATCGGCACCACTTCCTCGCCGAACAGATAGTCGGACGACGTGCCCGGCCACGTCGGCTTGCCGTAGTGGATCGCGGCCTCGAAGTGCGTATCTTCGAACGAGAACAGGTCGGTGCGGCTGCCCATGTTGACGCGCACGTCCGGCGTGCGGTCGTAGAAACTCTTGATGCGCGGGATCAGCCAGTGCGATGCGAAGGTCGGCAACACCGCGAGTTCCAGATAGCCGCCGCCGCTGCCGTGCGCGATGATCGACAGCGTGTCGCGGTCGAGCGCCTCCAGCGCGCGCCGCACCTGCGTGCCGTACAGCTTGCCGGCGCGCGTCAGCACGACGCGCTGCTTCACGCGCGCGAACAGCCGCACGCCGAGGCTCGCTTCGAGTGTCGCGATCTGCCGCGACACCGCGCTTTCGGTCAGGAACAGCTCTTTCGCCGCGTGCGTAAAGCTCTCGTGGCGCGCCGCGGCTTCGAAAGCCACGAGCGCACCCATGTTGGGAATCTTGAATTTGCGCATGGTGCTCGTATCGTCTGACGAACGGGCCCGCGCGAAACGGACGGGCGGGCGGGTGCGAAGTACGTCAATAATTCCAAAAACTCATCACGTGTCAATTTAATCTCGCTTTACGCGTCGCTGCAACCCTTTGAATAATGCATCCCACGCAAGGCCACGCGCCCGCTTGGCGGCCGGCCATCCGAATTGCCGGCGCCTTTTTCCGGCAGTCCCCGAACACGAGAATCCTGATGCGCAATCCGAATATCGAGAGCTTGCTGACGAAGCTGCTGGGACGGGCGAAGACCGACGCCCTGTTCGCGACCCTGAACATGCCGTCCATCCTCGACGAGTGGGAAACCGGCGTCGTCACGCGCGCGGAGATCGCGCAGGCGATGAACATGGCGCTGTTCGAAGGGTTGCTCGAGCGCTCGGCGAACGGCCGCGCGTACACGGCCGACGCGATCGCAAACGGCGGCTCGGTGTACTTCGACCACGGCGCGCTGCGCACGGTGCGCTGGCCGCACACGGGTGCGCTGCCGCCCGGCGAAGCCGCGTTCACGCGGATCCTGCGTCCGCTCGGGTTTCGCCTGAACGGCCGCTATCCGCTCGACAAGCTCGGCATGACGGGCCGCGCATACGCGCACGAGGATGCGCCGGACGAGATCGCGCAGTTCTTCGTCAGCGAACTGCATCCGGAGCGCTTCTCGAAGGAATTCCAGCAGGCCGTGACGAACGTCGTCAGTGCGTCGCGCGATCCGCTGTCGCCGGCGGCGGTCGCGCTGTTGTGGGAGATCGAGCGCGAAGGCTGGCTGCCGCTCGACGCCGCGCATGCGCTGCTGCCGGAGATCGTCGGCGCGTTCGCGCGGCAGCACGACGTGCCGAACGAGCTCGACTACGAGACGCTGCTGCTCGAATCGGCGGAGATGGCGTGGATCGCGACCGAAGGCAACGCATTCAATCATGCGACCGATCGTGTGGCCGACGTGTTCAAATTGTCCGATGACGAGAAGGCGAAAGGCCGGCCGATGAAGCCGGAAGTCGAGCGCTCGCGTTCGGGCCGCGTGTTCCAGACCGCGTACCGCGCGGACATCGTCGAGCGCGAGTTCCGCACGCGCGACGGCGGCACGGTCAAGCGCAACGTGCCGGGCTCGTTCTACGAGTTCATCACGCGCCGCCGCACGTTCGATCAGGCGACGCGCCGCTGGGTGACGGACCTGCGTTTCGATGCGGGCAATGCGCAGGGCATCTTCAAGATGACGGCGAACGCGGCGAAGTAACGCGCGGCGCGTGAGCGAATAGAAACGGGCCGATGGCTGAAAACAGCCATCGGCCCGTTTGCGCTGGATGGGCGCCACGTCGTCAGAACAGGTGCGTGACCAGATAGAACAGCACCAGCACGCCGATCGGTACGCCGAGCAGCCATGCGATCAGATACTTGCCCATGCCGTTGTCCTCCGCGTGGCCGCGACGCGGGATGCGTCGCGGCGGGATGAGACGACCGGTGCGTTACAGCTCGCGATCGAAGTCCCTCAGTTGGCGCTCGGCTTCGTCGCGGGCGATCCCGTAACGCTCCTGGATCTTGCCGACCAGGTAGTCGCGGTTGCCTTCGGCGACGGTCAGGTCGTCGTCGGTGAGCTTGCCCCACTTGGCCTTCAGCTTGCCGGTCAGCTGCTTCCATTGACCCTTGATCTTGTCCTCGTTCATGGTGTGCTCCTGGAGTTAGGGGAGAAAAGCGCGGCGCTGGGCCGCGTGACAGCTCATGCCTTGGCTTTCAGGCCGGACGAATCGACATGCTTCACGCCCTTGATCGAGCGCGTGACGGCAACGGCCTTCTTTACGGCGGTCTTCGACGGCAGCACGCCCGTCAGCGTGACGACGCCGTCCACCGTCTTCACGCTGATGTCGGTGCTCTTCACGCCCTTGGTGGTCGCGAGTTCGCTCTTCACTTTGGTCGTGATCCACGTGTCGGTCACCGGCTGATCCGAATCCGACTTCATCGTGGTATCGGTCGACGATGCCTGTGTCTGCGCGTGCACGTTCGTGAGCGGTGCGGCCGCGAGCAGGAAAGCCGCGCTCGCGGCGAGTAGCGTCGAAAGGTGCGAGGTCTTGTTCATTGATGTTCTCCTTCGATTGGCTTGATGGGTGGATGAATCGACGAATGCGAAGCGCGGCGCACGCTACCGTGCGATCGGCGTGTCGTAGCCGGGCTCGCGCGGCGGCATGTCCGGGCGCGGCACGTCGGGCGGCAGCGGCACCGGGGGATCCGTGCCCGGCGAAGGCTCGGGCGGATTGTCCGGGGCCGGCTCGGGCCGCGTCGGATCGGGTGTCTGATGCAGCTTCATCAGGTGATCCTCCTCTGCGGTATGGATGGGCAGCGCATGAGCGCCGATGCAGTACCAGCGTACCGGCACGAATGCACGCGCACATCGCGCAAATTCACCGGATGAGCTAGTGCGTTTGCACGGGGACGGAACGGCGGCGCGGGAACGGGAAATGCGACAGCATCCCGCGTGGCGCACGCGAGAGCGGGGCGGGCGGTGCCGTGCGCGGCTCGGCGGGGTATCGCACCGAAGCTGAACTACACGCGAATGTACTATTGCGCATAGTGCATTCGCGCGTGCGCGTGCGCGGCGGCGCCCGATCGATCGCGCCAGGCGTGCCGCCGCGCGAATGCAACCGAATCGGCAACCATGCAGACGACGTGGACCACCCAACAATGGACGAACGAGTAAACGAACAGGTGCTGAAGTCGCATACCGACCGGCGCCAGCTGCACCAGATCATCGCGGGGCTCACCGAAGGCGTGATCCTGATCGAACCGGACCAGCGCATCGTCTGGGCGAACGAGGCCGCGCTAGCGATGCACGGCGTGACCGAACTCGAAGCGCTCGGCGCGGACGTCACCGAGTATCGCGAGCGCTTCCGGCTACGCTACCGGAACAACCATCCTGTGCGCGACGGCCACTATCCGATGGACCGCGTGATCGCGGGCGAGGAGTTCAGCGACGTGACGGTCGAAGTCGAGTCGGCCGCCGACGAGAACGTGAGCTGGGTTCACCGGATTCGCAGCCTCGTGCTGACGAACGCGGCCGGCGAGCCCGACTGCCTCGCGCTCGTGCTGCACGACGCGACGGAATGGGCGAGCGCCGAAGACCGGTTCGAGCGCACGTTCAACGCGAACCCGGCGCCGGCTGTGATCTGCCGGCTCGACGACTTGCGTTACGTGAAGGTCAACCAAGGGTTTCTCGACATGACCGGCCACACGCGCGACGACGTGCTCGGCCGCTCCGTGTACGAGATCGACGTGCTCGAACAGGCGGAGCGACGCGAACTCGCGATCGAGCGCCTCGGCGACGGCGCGACGATCCCGCAGATGGAGGCCGTGCTTAAGCGCGCGGACGGCAGCCCGAATGCGGTTGTCGTTGCGGGGCAGCCGATCGACATGAACGGCGAGGCGTGCATGCTGTTCACGTTCACCGATCTCGAACCGCGGAAGCAGGCCGAGCTTGCGCTGCGGCAGAGCGAGGAGCGCTTTGCCAAGGCGTTCCGGATGGCGCCGGTCGCGACCGCGATCGTCACGGCGGACGGCTTCGCGCTGCTCGACGTAAACGATGCGTTCGTCGGGATGACCGGCCATTCGCGCGACGACCTGCTCGGCAAGTCCGCCGACGAGATCGGACTGTGGGCCGAGCGCGGCGCGCGACAGCAGATCGACAACCAGATCGCGCGCGACGGCAACGTGCGCAGCGCCGACGTGCAGATCCGCACGCGCGAAGGCGACGTGCGCGATTGCGTCGTGTCGGCCGAGCCGGTCGCGATCCACGGCCAGGATTGCCTGCTGATCGCGCTGCTCGACATCAGCGATCGCAAGCGTACCGAGATGGAGCTCGTCTATGCGATCGAGACGGCGATGCAGGACGCGTCGTGGTTCAGCCGCACGCTGATCGAAAAACTCGCGAACGTGCGCCGCGCGAATGCGCCCGATGCGGGTGCGCAACTGTCGGACCTCACCGCGCGCGAGCGCGACGTGTTCGACCTGCTGTGTCACGGCCTCGCCGACAAGGAGATCGCCGGCCGGCTCGGGCTCGCGCCGAATACCGTGCGCAATCACGTCGCGACGATCTACGCGAAGCTCGACGTGCACAGTCGCGGCGAGGCGATCGTGTGGGCGCGCGAGCGCGGGATTGTCGGAGCGGCCGAGCCGAACGTCGCGCGCGGCGAAAAAGGCACCGACAAAAACGCCGGCGACTGACGCTGCGACACTGCCACATCGTGCTACCGGGGCGAATGCACCATCCCGGGTGGTGCATCCGCATCTGCCGCGCCCGGCGCGCGGCTGCGATCCTGTCCGCTCGGCGGTGCGGCGCACGCTGCCGTGCCGCCGGCTCTCTCCCCAACTCATCGCAGGAGACGACCATGGACAGGAATCGCATCGAAGGGAAGCTCAAACAAGTGAAGGGTTCGGTCAAGGAAGCGCTCGGCAAGGTGACGGGCGACCGCGCGACGGAGGCCGAAGGCGTGGCCGAACAGCAGGCCGGCAAGTTGCAGGAGAAGGCGGGCGAGGCGGCAGACGCGGTGCGCCACCATACGGGCACCGATACCCACATCGGGCGCGACCGCCATTGACCGTAGCGCGCGATGCGTGCGGCCGGACCGCGTGGCGCCGTTGCGCCGCCTGATACAGCGATGATTCTGCATCGGCATTACCCCGCGCGCCCTTGCTGCAACGGCGTTTGCGCGCATCCCGCATGACGCTTTGCGTGCCGGCCCGCCGTCGCGCGGGCCGCGCACCGTCGATTGCGTCGCCAGTTGATGACAATTCCTCACAACGTAGTTCCGATAATTCGTTTGCTGCACGCGTATTGGCTACCCACAATCGGTGCACCTCTTTCGCGCTGACAGGTTCCCCGGAGACGGAGCCGCCGTGATCGACACCGGCACGCGGGAGGTCGCCGGCGCGCGATGGTCGCGCGTCGCATATCGACCCACAGAAGAAGGATTGGCCGATGACGTTCCGCATTCGTTCGCTTTCCGGCATGGCCCTGACCGCCGCGATCTTCGCGTTCCAGACGGGCGCCGCCTACGCGCAGGAGACGGTCGTGAAGGTCGGCGTGGCCGTGCCGCTCACGGGCGGCGGCGCCGCGTACGGCAAGGACATCGAGAACGGCGTGCGAATGGCCGTCGACGAGGCAAACGCCGCGCGTACGACGATCGGCGGCAAGCCGGTGAAATTCGTCGTCGCGTCGCAGGACGACCAGAGCGATCCGCGCATCGGCGTGCAGGCTGCGCAGCAACTGGCCGACGCGCAGGTGGCCGTCGTGATCGGCCACTTCAACTCGGGCACGACGCTGCCCGCATCGAAGATCTATGCGAAGGCCGGCATTCCGATGATCACGCCGTCGGCCACCAATCCCGACATCACGCGCGCGGGGCTCGGCACCGTTTATCGCGTGATCGCCACCGACGCGCAGAACGCCGGCAATGCAGGCGCGTATGCGGCGAGCGTGACCAAGGCAAAGCGCATTGCGATCATCGACGACCGCACCGCGTTCGGCCAGGGCGAGGCCGACGAATTCGAGAAGGCGGCGAAAGCGAGCGGCGGTACGATCGTCGCGCGCGAATTCACGAACGACAAGGCCGTCGACTTCAGCGCGCAGCTCACGAAGATCAAGAGCACGAACGCGGACCTCGTGTTCTTCGGCGGCCTCGATGCGCAATCGGCGATGCTGGTCAAGCGCATGCGCCAGCTCGGCATTCGCGCGCAGTTCCTCGCCGGCGGCGGCGTGATGAACGCGAATTTCATCAAGCTCGCCGGCAGCGCCGCCGAAGGTGCGGCCGTGTGGGAATACGGGCAGCCGCTCGCGCGCCTGGCGAAGGGCAAGCAGTTCGAGACGAAATTCAGGCAGAAGTACGGCGTGGACATGCTCGCATATGCGCCGTTCGCGTACGACGCGACGTGGATCGCGATCAATGCGATGCAGAAGGCGAATTCGACGAGGCCGGCCGATTTCAACGGTGCGCTGAAGAGCACGCGCTACGATGGCATCACCGGCACGATCGCGTTCACGAACACGGGCGACCTGAAGAATCCGAGCTCGACGCTGTATGAAGTGAAGAACGCCGCGTGGCAGCCAGTCACGACGCAGACGGCGGACTGAATACCTGAAATGGCCGACGCGCGCGGACTTTCGCTGCAATGCCGGACGTGCTGAAATAGCCGAAGCGATCGAGCGCGATCGCGGCGCACCTCGCGGCGAATCCCCCGGCCGCCGAGGTGCGCCGCGCGACGCGGCACGAACAATCTTCACGCGCGGCCGAGCGGGCCGCGTCTTTTTACGAGCAACTGGAGTCAGTCGTGAGTTCTCAAGTCGTCATCGTCGGCGGTGGTGTGATCGGCAGCTCGATCGCTTATTTTCTGCGTGCCACCGATCCGACGGTTTCCGTGACCGTCATCGAACGCGATCCGACCTACGCGAAGTCGTCGTCGGCGTTGTCGGCCGCGTCGATCCGCCAGCAGTTCTCGACACCGCTGTCGATCCAGATGTCGCTGTTCGGTATCGAGTTCCTGCGCAACATCGGCGAGCGGCTCGAGGTCGACGGCACGCGGCCGTCGATCGATCTGCATGAAGGCGGTTACCTGTTCCTCGCGACGCCGGCAGGCGATGCGACGCTGCGCGAGAACCATGCGCTGCAGACGAAGCTCGGCGCCGATATCCGGCTGATGGATCGCGACGCGCTGCGTGCGAAGTTTCCGTGGCTGAACGTCGACGATCTCGTGTCGGGCGCGTATGGCGCGAGCGGCGAAGGGTGGTTCGACGGGTATGGGCTCGTGCAGGCGTTGCGCAAGAAGGCGCAGGCGCTCGGTGCGCGCTATGTGGCGGCCGACGTGACCGGCGTCGTGCGCGACGGCCGCAAGGTCACGCATGTTGTGACGAGCGACGGCGAGCGTTATGCGTGCGACACGCTCGTCAATGCGGCGGGCGCGTGGACGCGCACGTTGTCGTCGATGATGGGTATCGACATTCCGGTGTATGCGCGGCGTCGCAGCATCTTCAACGTGTCGTCGCCGGCGAAGCTCACCGATTGTCCGCTGCTGATCGATCCGACCGGCGTGTATTTCCGGCCGGAAGGGCGCACGTATATCTGCGGGACGTCGCCGAGCCCGGATCGCGATCCCGACGATCTGCCGCTCGACGAGGTCGATCATGATCTGTTCGATGAAGTGATCTGGCCGACGCTCGCGAATCGCGTGCCGGAGTTCGAGGCGCTGCGCGTGGAGAACTGCTGGTCCGGGTACTACGAGTACAACGTGTTCGATCACAACGCGATCATCGGATATCACCCCGAGCTCGACAATGTCGTGTTCGCAAACGGGTATAGCGGGCACGGGTTGCAGCAAGGGCCCGCGACCGGGCGCGGGGTCAGTGAACTCATTCTCGGCGGGCGGTATCAATCGCTCGACCTGTCGTCGCTCGGCTGGGAGCGTGTGCTGGAAAACCGGCCGATCGTCGAAAAGAACGTCGTGTAGCGCGGCGTGACCGCCCGGTGTGGGGTGGGCGGGATTCTCCTTGTGTTCTCAATCTGATTCGCCCGGCTTTGCCGGTTTTTTTTTTGGTTCTTCGGGGTGGATGTGCGGGAGGAATGTCGGTGGTCGGCCAGTTTCTGACATACGGCATCCCCGCCTAGATCGTCATCAATCCGGCTTAGGTCAGCTTCTCGAATAATTGCCGCGATCGCTCCGATCAAGATGCCACCAAGGTGCCATCGGCGCCAACCCATATCACTGCGGGGATGCTGTAGAAGTAATCGAGCAGTAACAGATCGTGCTCATGGCATGCAGCCTTCGGCCACCTGTCTCGGAGGTAGGAGACGATTTCGTCAGGCGAAGCGTGCCACTGCGCTTCGTGATCGTTGATCGTAAACCGAGGATTCGGATGCTCGGGTGAGACATAGCAATCCGCGCCCGGGGCAATGAACTTGATCCTTCCGGTCTGCAGCAGATGCTCGACGACTCGAAAGAATGCTTCTCTATGGCTATGGAAGGCCATCCCCGGCGAATTGCCGCTGATCGCGCTGAAAAGACCCGTAATCCAAAGGCCAAACGAATCTTCCACGATTTTTTCGATTTGAGCGGAGCCATCCATGACAAAGCGGGATCGAAAGAAAGCTCGATAGGGGAAGGTAAGTCATAGGCCAAGTGTAGTGTTGAATGGCCGCTTCCGGCAAACCGGACCGTCTCTTCAGGGTCGATCTGTGCCGGTCGCGTGTTGTAGGGCGGTGGCCGGCCGCGTTCGGCCACTAGCTGCCAGTCAATCTCGCTTGCGGATGTCGGCTTCCGTAGCAACATCCGTCACGAACTGGTAGCCGACCGTATTGCGGAGACGTCATAGCTACCTCAATGGAGTGTTGTCTTAGTTAAGACAACACTCCAGACAATAGAAATTCACGTTCGCCTCGGCTCTAGCCCTTGTCACGACGCCAATCAACGAACTGTTCCCACGCAAACTGTTCTCTCGCGGCTCGCAGTTCTTCGCTGGCTTCCCTGAACGGCAGAAACTTCACCGTCATGTATTCCGGGCTTGGTTCCTCCACGCCCTCTATTTTGTTCGCAAGGTTGACAAACGCCTCTGACCAGACGATACCGATACTGTTTTCCATGTTTGGCGCATGAAGCGATAACAGTCCATGATGCTGTTCGCGACGCATCTCCAACACGGTGACTATATGCCTGCTCTTGTTGATCGAGACGAAGTAGTCGAATTGGGCATTATCCCAAGAGCCCTCCGCGTTGCTTGCTGCAAGTTTCGCCCGCGCCCTCGCGTCAACGTCACTTTCTAGCGGACGCCGACTGGTTATGACTTTGGTCCCACTAATCTGATTGTTCACAAGGCAAAGGGCCTCCTCGCGAATCATCGTGGCACACATTATGTCGTCGAAGCTTGGGATCTCGCCATGAATGACGTACAGGTGATCGCCTTGCCAGCGCACTCCATCTGGAGTTACCCAAGCTGCAATGAAGGCGCCTCCTACGCCGTGTTGAGGTAAATAGTCGTGCACACCGTAGCTCTGCAATGCAGCGACCAATTGAGAGAAGATTCGCTCTACATGCAGCGGATGCGAGCCGAGTCGGTTCAACACGTTTTGCAGGCTTGAAACGAGCCCGGTGGTCCATTCATGCTGCCCAGAGGGCAATGTGCTTCCAAGCTGGATTAACCCGCTCACCTCCTCAATCGTTGACGTAGCGACGTTGACATGCAGAAGGCAAGGTCTCTCGGACTCGTAGAAGGCGAAAAGCACATCTGCATCGGTCTCGCAAGGGGTGACGCTAATCAACGCCTCGCTCACGGCTTTTCGTGCATCGAGCTTCAATGCACGAGCTTCTCCATACGCGTCGATTAGCGCACGCGCGGTGCGGACATCGCCGGCGAAGCCCGTTACTGTATCGGCCCCGACAGCCACTTTCATACCTTTTTCGAATACGAATCTCCAAGGCTTTTTCCCAACATCACCCTGCCGCTCCCCAAACACCGTTGTGGTTTCGCTGTCGGCAGAGTCGATTGACGGCGATGCAGAGCTAAAACCGCTGTCCGCGGCGATAAAGACGCCCCGGTCCGTCCATAGGCCTACACAGTAGGTCACTCTCAGATTCCCGTAGAAAATTGTGAGGGCGGCGACATCTATCGCGCGCACTATTCATCGCAATCGTACATCACGCCTATACAGGTCGTGAACGACCGAAGCTCGCTTGAACGTAGACTCCGATGCAGCCACGTCGATTGGCTCAAACGGGTCCGCAAGCGACGCCCGGGGAAATCCACGAAGAACCGTCTTTCTGTCTGCCGGGTGTGTGAAGATGAGCCGCATGATCGCCGTCATTTCGGCGCGACGCGTACCGGTCTCCGTCGTTTCAGCGGCCGTGTTGTCGTGGAGTAGTATTCCCCTATGTCCGGGTGACGGCCCGGCCGCCATGGCGCACAATTGGTCGATCCGCGATGACGGTCGGTTCGTCAGATGATCCGGATGCCGATTCAACGATCCGCGTGGCGCCGGCCGGGACGGCGGCATGGCCGGCATTGACGGGAACGCATCATGTCAACCGAGTGGAAGCACCGCGCCAGACTGTTTGTCCAGCGTTTCTGGCAGCCGACCAGTGCGTGCATGACCTGCATGCCGGGTAGCTGGGGAAACATCATGAGCGCCGCCCACTGGGCCATTGCATTTCAAACAGGCTTGTTCACCGGCCTCCTGGCTGTGCTTCTGACTTTCACACCCGCGGCGAAACTCTACACGCACCGATACGGCAATGCGCTGATCGTCGGCATCCTGACAACGGTGGGCGACGCGTACTCGCACGCGAGTCATTACCGTATCCCATATGTCGAACACATCGTGACGGGCGCGATTTCGGGTCTCTTGACGCTGGCCGCCTCCTATCTCCTCGAAGACCGCGCACGACGCCTTCGCGCGGTGTGGACTCGGGTTTTTGGGTAGCGTGGTCGCTGACTTTTAAGCTTGCTCGGCCTGGGGAAAGAGGCTTCTCGGTGCGGCTGCGGTTCATGGTCGGCAACTGCCGTTGAAGTCGCGGCTGTCTGGTGTTTTGGAAGGGGGCGGGTCAGCTGGAGTGAAAGCACCGACCGGGAATACTCAGACCATAGCAAAGCGAATTATGCGTGCTCATTGCGATTGGAAAGTCCATGGGCTGGATTTTGCGCGTGTGTATGTGGAGGAATGCGAGATACTGGAATTAATCATAAATGGCTGAAAGATGATGTATCGCTGGCGCAATGCTTCGATCATCGCCTGCTTGAGTCCGCCTCGCGGATGAGCGTATATCGCAGCGTAAATCGTTTCGTGGCTGGCGCGCTGGTCAGGATCGTCGGGATGCATACGGCGAAGTCTGGCAGCAATCTGCTGCGGCGACCAGCGCCAATAGACCAGCCGGTGATGCACATGTCGATACAGTGCGCTGCCAGCGAACAGCTTGCGCCGCCGGCGGCATCCTTGACGACGAGCACGGTACGTCGATGCCGCCGCGTCGCATCGTAGTGCGTCGCCGTATCGCCGTTGCGTGCGAGTTCGCGGGAAACCGTCGAGGCACTTCGCCCGAGCCGTAGTGCGATCGCTCTCGTGCTGCTGCCGTTTCTATGTTCAATCACGATGACCGAGCGTTCTTCCGCGCTCAGATGCTTGTACTTCCTCATCGCAACGCCTTACCCGTTTCAAGGTGTTGCATTGGAACCTAGAGACTAAGTACCGAAAATCCGAAAGTCTGGGGTCGCATCAATCAGACGAATCCGAAATTAAAGATTTGTGGTTTCCACTCGACGACTTGGCAATTTTTAGCGGTAATTTCCCGGTGATTCGGTAATCTCGCGTTCGATAACGAACGATTGGGCGCAGGCCGCGCCGGCGAGAATGAACAGGAATACGTATCGCCTGTTGTTTTCCGGGCTTCGGGGAATGGTGGTGGCTGTCGAAGAGACCGCGACGGCTGAGGGCAAATCCGCAACGGGCGAGGCACGCGCACGGCGGCGTTCGTCGACGTCCGGCGCTCGCGTTGTGATGGCCGGCGTCGCCGCGCTCGGCATGCTGCCCACTTTGTCCGGTGCGCAGATTGTCCCGACGCCAGGAACCAGCACGCAGGTGATCCGGACGCCGAACGGCCTGCCGCAAGTGAACGTGGCGCGTCCGTCGAGCGCCGGCGTATCGATCAATACCTACAATCAATTCGACGTACAACGCCCCGGCGCAATCCTTAACAACTCGGCCACGATGGTTCAGACGCAGCAGGCGGGCTGGATCAACGGCAACCCGAACTACGGACCTGGGCAGGCTGCACGGATCATCGTCAACCAGGTCAACAGCCCGAACCCCTCTCAAATTCGCGGCGCTTTGGAGATAGCAGGCGCCCGGGCCGAGCTTGTTATCGCTAACCCGTCAGGGATTTTTGTCGACGGCGGCGGTTTTCTCAACACCAGCCGCGCGACGCTGACAACCGGTGTGCCGTACTACGGCGCCGATGGCTCGCTGGCTGGCTACAAGGTCAACCGCGGGCTCGTAACCGTTGCCGGCGCAGGCCTGAATGCGGCCAATATCGATCAGGTCGATCTGATCGCACGCGCGGTGCAGGTGAATGCGGCGGTCTATGCGAAGAACCTGAACGTGATTGCCGGCGCGGCTCAGGTCAACCACGACACGCTAGCCACGACGCCAATCGCCGGCGACGGTTCCGCGCCGTCGGTTGCGATCGACGTCAGCCAGTTGGGCGGCATGTATAGCGATCGGATCTTTCTCGCATCGAACGAATTCGGCGTGGGCGTGGGCAACGCAGGTACGATCGCGGCGCAGGCGGGTGATCTCACGTTGCAGTCGAACGGCCGACTTGTGCTCACGGGCAAGACCACGGCGAGCGGCAATCTCGCGATGTCTGCCGCGGGCGGCATCGAGAACAACGGCACGACCTACGCGCAGCAATCGCTCTCGGCTAACACCACCGCCGATCTCGCGAACACCGGGACACTCGCGGCGCAGCGGAACACGACCGTCAGCGCGGGCAGCATCAATTCGACCGGCACGTTCGGCGCGGGCGTGAACAACGACAGTTCAGTGACGCACAGCGGCGAGCTGAAGGTCACGACGTCGGGCGCGCTGATCGCGACTGGCCACACCGTCGTGGGCGGTAACGCAACACTGACGGGCGCCAGTGTGAATCTCGCTGGCAGCCAGACGGCAGCGAACGGCAATCTGTCATTAAGCGCGACGGCCGGCGACGTGAACCTGTCGAACGCGACGACGAGCGCGCACGGCGCCATTCAGGCGAATGCATCGGGCACCGTGATCAACGACCACGGCAAACTGTCGAGCGGCGGCAGCACGACGCTGACCGGTGGCAATCTGTCGAACCAGAGTGGCAAGGTCTCGTCGCAGGGTCCGTTGTCGGTGAATGTCGCCGGCCAGATCGCCAACCAGTCCGGCGAACTGATCTCCGAAAGCACGACTGATCTGCGTGGCGGGGCCATCGCCAACAACGAGGGCACCATTCAAAGCGCGGCTGGCATGACGGTGGCCGGTTCGTTGCTGGACAACACGGCGGGGCGGATTGCGTCGCTCAACGGCGATGGCTTGTCGGTGACCGCCAGCGGCCAACTGACCAACGTCACGGGCACGACGGCGAATGGTGCGCAAGGCGGTGTCATCGGCGGCAACGGCGATGTGTCGGTCCAGGGCGCAAACGTTGTCAATCGCGGCGCGATCACCTCCAACACGAATCTGCGGGTGTCGGGCCAGTCGGTCGACAACAGCGGCGGTGCGCTGCGGGCCGCGCAGAACCTCGCCATAGATGCCGGTGCGCGCGTGACGAACAATGGCGGCTCGATCGTCGGCCGTACGACTACGGTTAGCGCGACCACCGTCGATAACAGCGCTGGCGCTATGCAGGCCGACCAAGTGTCGTTGAATGTAGCCGATCTCGTGAATCGTGGCGGAGCGATCACGCAGAACGGTGCCGGTCCGATGGCCGTCAATGTGTCGCGCACGCTCGACAACTCGAATGGCGGCACGCTACAAACCAACAGTACCAACCTGACGCTTGCGCCTGCCGCACTCGTCAACGATGGCGGCACGATCACGCACGCAGGCAACGGCACGCTGACGCTCGGCAACGGTTCCGGCTCGGTGTCGAATGTAGGCGGTTCGATCGCCAGCAACGGGCGCGTCGTCGCGCAACCCGGCGCGCTGAACAACACATTGGGCTCGATCAACGCGCCGAACGGACTGACGGCGACCGTCGCGGGCACACTGAACAACGCGAGCGGCAAGCTGTTGTCGAACACGGATCTGAGCGTGACCAGTGGTGTGCTGGCGAACGATGGCGGCCAGATCGATGCGAGTACGGACGCGACAATCCATACGGGCTCGATGACGAACCAGGGCGGCTCGATCGTCGCGCCGAATCTGTCGGTCACGGCCGACGCGACGCTCGACAACAGTGGCGGCAAGCTCGAAGCCAATCAGCTGGCGCTCGCGGCCGCCAATCTCGTCAACCATGGCGGCACGATTACGCAGTACGGCGCGTCGTCGATGGGTATCAACGTCAGCGGCACCCTCGACAACTCGGCCGCCGGCGTGATCCAGACCAACGCCACTGACCTGACGCTGAAGCCGGCCGAGTTGAATAACGTGGGCGGTACCATCACGCATGCCGGCACCGGCACGCTGACGATCGCACCGGGCAATGGCGCGAGCGCGCTGAATAACGCGTCGGGCACCATCGTGACGAAGGGACAAGCCATCGTCGACGCGGCTTCCTGGAACAACGCCAGCGGCATTCTCGCCGCACAACGCGGCATCAATGCGATCATCGCCGGCGACGTCAACAACGCGCAGGGTTTGCTGCGATCGGATGCGTCGCTGTCGTTGAAGAATGGCGGCGCGCTGTCGAACCGAAGCGGCCACATCCAGGCGGGGCAACCGGTTGCAGGCGACGCCAGCACGCTCGACATTCAATCGGCGTCGATCGACAACGCGGACGGCGCCATTGTCGACCTTGGCACGGGCAAGATGACGGTGCAAGGCGGTAGCCAGATCGCCAACAGCCACGCCGGCGGCGTCGCGGGCATGGGCGTGATTACCGGCAACGGCGGCGTGACGATCGGCGCCGCATTGATCAGCAACACGCAAGGCGGCCAGCTCAGCGGCGCCTCGCTGAACGTTAATGCAAACACCGTCGACAACAGCGGCGGCAGCATCGGCAACGTCACGAATTCGAACGGCGACGTGAACGTGACGACGACCGGTGCGATCACGAACACCAACGGGCAGATCAGCTCGACTCACGACCTGTCGATCGCGGCGGCCACGCTGCAAGGCGGCGGCACATATAGCGCGACGCACGACGCCAACGTGAGCCTCCAAGGCGACTATACGGCTACGGCCGACACGCAGTTCAATGTAGGCCACGACCTCGGCTTCACGTTGCCCGGCACCTTCACGAACAACGCGAATCTGCAATCGGTCAACAACCTGAGCGTCAACGCGGGCAATATCGTCAACGTGGGCGCGTTGACTGCCGGCGGCCTGCTGCACACGCGATCGACCAATCTGACGAACACGGGCGCGCTCGTGGGCGCCAGCGCCTCGCTCAACGCGACGAACACGATTTCGAACCTTGGACCCGCCGCGTTGATTGGCGCATCGGACAGCAACGGCACGCTCGAAATCCTCGCGCACGACATCGAGAACCGCGACGACACGACCGTGACCGATTCGATGGCGACGACGGCCATCTTCGGCATGGGCAAGGTTGTACTGGCGGGCGGCAAGGAAGCGAGCGGCAATTACACGAACGCCGCGCTGGTCAACAACGTGTCCGCGCTGATCCAGTCCGGCGGCGACATGGAACTGCACGCCGACAAGATCACGAGCACGCGCCGCGTGATGAAGACGTCCACCAGTCAGATCGATCCGGCATCGCTCGCGCAGTTCGGCATCAGCATGTCCGGGTGCGCGGCGTATTTCGCGGGGAATTGCACGGGCCAGACGAGTTACGGCATCAAAGACCCTACACCGGACCAAGCGACCGAACTGATCAAACAGCCGGGCGGCATGTTCATTTCGCCGCCTCATAGCGGTCAATGGAACAGCAGCTATCAGTTCACGACCTACTATGCCGACAGCGCGACGGCGACGACCGTGACGGACATCAGCCCAGCCGCGCAGATCGTGTCGGGGGGCAAGATTGATGCTTCGTCCGTCGGCACGCTGAAAAACTACTGGAGCAACCTCGCGGCGGTCGGCGATATCGAGATACCGAGGAACTACGACGCCGACGGCTGGGCGGCGTCCGGCCAGAAATTGCCGGGTGTGTCGGTCTCTTACTCGGGGCAGTACCACTACAACAACTACGACAACTCCGAACACGACTGGCAGCTGCCGTTCGGCAATGCGCCGTTCGTGACGGGGCGTCCGGGCGGCTTTACGCAGGCGGCGCCGGCATCGATCAAGGACTATAAGCTGCCCGGCTACTTCTCGACGATAAGTTCGAACGGCACGATTTCCGGCACGGGCATGAGCGTCAGCAACACGGCGGGCAATGCATCGATTCCGTCGCTCGGCTTGCTGCCGGGGCAGTCCGTGCCGGGTCTCACACCGACCAATTTGAGCGGTAATGCGAGCGGCGTGAGCTCGGGCGCGTCGTCGGTGCACGGCGGTCCGCCGGTGCCGGTCGATCCGATCATCGCCAGTGCGACAGCACTGAATGTACTGAACAACCTCACGATTGCGCAGGGCGGGCTGTACCGGCCGACTACCGCGCCGAATGCGAACTACGTGATCGAGACGAACCCGGCGTTCACGAACCAGAAGAATTTCATTTCGAGCGACTACTTCTTCGGGCAGCTCGGCGTCGACCTCACGCACATTCCGAAGCGCCTCGGCGACGGCTTCTACGAGCAGCAGCTGGTGCGCAACGAAATCACGTCACTGACCGGCAAGGCGGTGCTCGGGCCGTATGCAGACTTGCAGTCGATGTATCAATCGCTGATGACGGCGGGGGCGGAGCTGTCGAAGTCGCTCGATCTGCCGATGGGCGCGAGCCTGTCGGCCGACCAGGTGTCGAAGCTGACCGGCAACGTGATCATGATGGAAACGCGCGTGGTCGACGGCCAGTCGGTGCTCGTGCCGGTCGTGTATCTCGCGCAGGCGAACCAGCAGAATATCAACGGACCGCTGATCACCGCGACGAATATCGATTTCCAGAACGCGCAGTCGTTCACGAACAGCGGCACGATTAAGGCGGACAACACGCTGGCCATTCAGGGCAAGCAGATCGACAACGCGTTCGGCGCGCTGCAAAGCGGCGGGCTGATGTCGCTGAAGACCGAGAACAACATCGACCTGACGTCGGCGAATGTGAAGGCCGGCAGTCTGCAACTGGATGCCGGGAAAGACTTGATTCTCGATACGGCGACGAAGACGAACACGCGCGTGAGCCGCGATGGTGCGACGAGTGTGGTGACGACGCTCGGGCCGACTGCCAAACTCGACGTCGCGGGCGATGCTTCGATCACGACAGGCGGCAACTTCCGGCAGAACGGCGGGAACCTGTCGGTCGGCGGCAATCTCGGGATGAACGTCAGCGGTAACTGGGATCTCGGTGCGGCCCAGACGGGCGAGCACAAGATCGTGCAGCGCGCGAACGGCGTGTCGAATACCGACATCAACAAGGCCACCGGCAGCTCGGTGACGGTCGGTGGACAGTCGAGCATCGGCGTCGGCGGAGACCTGACGGCCAAGGGCGCGCAGATCGACCTCGGCCAGGGCGGTACGATCGCCGCGAAGGGCAATGTGACGCTCGGCGCGGTGATCACGACGTCGACGGTGAACAGCAACAGTTCGGGCAGCGACAGTCGCGGCAGTTCCGCGGATACGCAGCACAGGTTGGATCAGGCGTTGACCGGGACGGCACTCAAGGGCGGCGACACCGTCAATATCGTGTCGGGCAAGGATATAACGCTCTCCGGCAGTGCGATCAGCCTCGACAAGGGCAATGCGAACCTGGTGGCGGCCGGTGACGTGAATGTCGGCGCGGCAACGGAGACGCACGAGCTCAACTCGCACGAAACGCATAGCCATAGCAATGTCGTGAGCGGGGCGAAGGTCGCGAGCGGGATCGATCAGACCGCGGCCTACAGCCAGAGCAGCACGATTTCGGCAGATGGCGTGACGATCAAGAGCGGTCGCGACGTCAACGTGACGGGCAGTAATGTCGTCGGGACAAACGATGTCTCGCTGTCGGCCGCACGGGACGTGAACATCAAGACCTCGCAGGACACGATTCAATCGTCGACCTATTACGACAAGAAGGAAACCGGCCTCATGTCGAACGGCGGACTGTCGATATCCGTCGGCTCTCGTTCGAACTCGGACAAGCAGCAGTCTTCGTCGGTCACGAACAACGGCAGTGCAATTGGCGCGCTGAACGGCAACCTTAGCGTGAGCGCGGGCAACGATCTGCATGCGACCGGCAGCATCCTGCATGCCGGCAACGACGTCGATCTTTCCGGCAAGGCCGTGAAGATCGACGCCGCGACGGATACATCCAGCTTCGCAGAGCAGCAGCAGTTCCGTCAGGCGGGTGTGACTGTAGGTGTGACCAATCCGGTCCTGGCGGCAGTGCAGACGGGACGGCAGATGGCGAATGCGGCGCAAAGCGTCGGTGGGGATCCGCGCCTGATCGCGCTGGCTGCGGCCACGACGGGCCTTGCGGCGAAGAACACGTATGACTCGCTGAAGCAGATGGGCGGCGATCCGCTGACGGCGGCGAAGAGCGTCGGCATCAACGTATCGGTTGGCGCGAGTAAGAGCGACAGCCAGATGCATGCGAAGTCGAGCACTGCAGTGGGTAGCACCGTATCGGCCGGACACAACGTGACGATCGTTGCCGCTGGTGCCGGCAAGGACAGCAATATCGACGTGATCGGCAGCACGATTTCGGCAGGCAACAACGCGAAGCTGGCCGCCGACGGCAATCTGAACCTGCAGGCTGCGGAAAACACGAGTAGCCAGCGCAGTACGAACAGCGGATCGAGTGCGTCGGTGGGCGTGTCGCTCACCGTCGGTGCGAAGACGGGTGTGGCATTGACCGCAGGCGTCGCGGGAGATCGCGGTCGCGCGGATGGCGATTCGTCGACGTGGATGAACACGCACGTCACGGCTGGCAATCAACTCGCGATTCAATCCAGCGGAGACACGAACCTGAAGGGTGCGGTCGCATCAGGCAAGCAGGTGATCGCCGACGTGGGCGGCAATCTGAATATCGAAAGCCTGCAGGACAAGGACCGCTACGATTCGAAGCAACAGAATGCGGGCGTGTCGGTCAGCGCTTGTCCGCCGCCATGCGTGTCTAGCGTGGCGGGCAGCATCGGCCAGACGAAGATGAACAGCGATTACGCGAGCGTGATCGAGCAATCGGGAATCAAGGCGGGTGACGGCGGCTTCCAGATCGACGTGAAGGGCAACACCGATCTCAAGGGCGGCGTGATCGCGAGCAGCGACAAGGGGGTGCAGGCCGGCGTCAACAGTTTGACGACTGCCACGCTCACCCATAGCGACATCGAGAACCACGCATCGTACGACGCGTCGTCGATCGGGTTGTCGGGCGGTTACGGCGGCACGATCGGCAAGGATCAGAAAGGCACTGCGAATAACGTCAATCCGGTGCCGGGGACCAGTGTGCCGAAGGGTGATGGCGGACTGCAGGTAGCGCCGCCGGTGGCGCTCAGCGCGTCGGGCGATGCGAATTCGACTACGAAGAGCGGTATCAGCGGCGGCGCGATCGCGATCACCGATGGCGCGAAGCAGCAGCAGTTGACGGGCGAGAGTGCCACTGAAGCGGCCGCGAACATCAATCGCGATACGTCGAACACCGGCGGTGCACTTGCGCCGATCTTCGACAAGGAGAAGATTCAGGCCGGGTTCGACATTACGAGCCAGTTCATCAATCAGGTGGGGACGTTCGTAGCGAATCGCGCGGCCGAAGCGGATGCTGCGAAGGCTGCGGCGAACAACTCGAAACTGACGTCGGCGGAGCGCGCGGCCGCCCAGCAACGCGCCGATCAACTGAACGCGAACTGGGGGCCGAACGGCACATATCGTCAGGTGCTGACAGCCTTGTCGGTGGCAGCGGGTGGCAACGTGACGGGCGGTGTCGGCCAATTTGCGCAGAATGCAACGGTGGCATACGTGCAACAGCTTGGCGCGAATCAGGTCAAGCAAATCGCCAATAGCCTCGGTAGCGAAGAAGCGCGCGCGGCACTTCACGCGATTGTCGGATGTGCGGGTGCGGCTGCGAGCAGCCAGAGTTGCGGTGCGGGCGCGATGGGCGCGGCGACCAGCTCCGTGCTCGGTAGTCTGCTCGCGCCGTCGACGAATCTGTCGGCGTCGGAGCGCGGGGCGCGCGACAATCTGGTAAGCAGCCTGGTTGCTGGCGTTGCAGCGGTGTCGGGTCAGAATGTGGCGACCGCGGCTGGAGCGGGCAAGATTGAGGTCGAGAATAATCAGGTCTCGCCGATGGCGCCGGTTCCGGGCTGGCTCGCTGGATTCAAGCTGCCAGGGTATAAGGGCGAGACAGCGGGCAAGGGCGATGGTGTGATCGCCGATCCCGCCACGGAGCTCGATTCAACGATCAAGCCGACCGGATCGTTGATCTATCCGATACCGGACGCGAAGACAGTCGGTGACTGGATTACGGCGATTATTCCGGATCAGGCGAAGGGGCTGGTTGACTATATCCTTCATTCGAATGGACCATCATCATCGAATAAGGAAGGACTGAATTTCGACACGAAAGTTGACGCCAAGGATGGGGGGTATGTAGATGTCGAGTTATCCGCCAGACAGAAGTTTGATAAAAATGGTTTTGTTGTTGATAGCAAGTTTGCGCAAAGCGATCTGATTGGTCGTTACTCTCCAGATGGGAATTTTCACATAGACTGGTACGGGACTACGGTGTCTGGGCGAGGTGTGGGAACAGATATGATTTCCAAGGCGATAGAATCCGTCGGGGTAGAAAATGTGAAAACTGTGTCTGCTCAGCTGGGTAATGTAAACCGGGATGTCTACAATTCCGCAGCCTCTTCTGGGCTTTCGTCGATTCAAGCAGTTTGGGCTACTCCACTAGGAAAGTCGATGAGCTATCTCGGATTTAGAGGTGTTGAGGTCAATGGGTATAACGTTAAATTCTATAGGTAGACAATCATGGGCAAGGTTGAAATTATAAGGTCAATGCTACGTGCCGGAAGGGCGAAGGATATGTTGGATTTCGTTGAGGGCGAATCGCGTTATCTTTCGGCGGCGTCTGGCGGCGTTCCACAAGATCCTGAACTCAAGCGAATTTGGATTATGGTGGTGCATCACCTGCGTTTTTTGGCGGAATTTGGGGGCGATGTGTTGGTTCAAACTTCTGGTGGGCGGGTGTATAGATCATATCCTGAGGAATTTGATAAGTGGTTAAGCGCGGGTGCGCCTGGAATTTCAGAAATTGATATTAAAAGGTACGTAGAGGAAAATCCTTTTGATGAGGGTGAATAGGATAATAGATGAGATGAGTGGCCGTGGAGTACCTTGCCGTAGAGGATCGTTTTAAGACCATGTAGGTATTTTCGGGATCGCTAGCGGTATCAGCGGCGGTGCGATCGCGATCACCGACGACGCGAAGCAGCAGCAGTTGACGGGCGAGACTGCCGCTGAAGCGGTCGCAAACATCAATCGCGATACGTCGAACACCGGCGGTGCACTTGCGCCGATCTTCGACAAGGAGAAGATTCAGGCCGGGTTCGACATTACGAGCCAGTTCATCAATCAGGTGGGGACGTTCGTAGCGAATAAGACCAGCGAGATTGATCGGCTCAAACAAGCGGCGAATGACCCAAACGCGAAGGACGCGAACGGTAATCCGCTGACGGATATGCAGCGTCAACAAATGCTGGCGCAGGCGAACGATATCGAACG
The DNA here is from genome assembly GCF_001718795.1 of Burkholderia latens. Taxonomy (NCBI): domain Bacteria; kingdom Pseudomonadati; phylum Pseudomonadota; class Betaproteobacteria; order Burkholderiales; family Burkholderiaceae; genus Burkholderia; species Burkholderia latens. The sequence continues at coordinate 279,983 of NZ_CP013438.1, forward strand.
GACTTGGGGGCCGGGCAAGCCGGGGCGTCAGATATTGACTGCGTTGACAGTGGCAGCCGGTGGGAATGTGACCGGTGGTGCTGGTCAGTTTGCGGCGAATGCCGCGATTGGCTACGTGCAGAGTCTCGGGGCGAACAAGGTCAAGGAACTGGCAGATTCATTCGGTCAGGGGACGCCACAAGCTGAATCGGCCCGAGCGGCGTTGCATACGATCGTGGGATGTGCAGGAGCTGCGGCGGGAGGTCAGGGATGCGGTTCGGATGCGATGGGTGCGGCGGCGAGTTCGCTGATTGGTTCCGCGCTTGGATCGGCAGAAGGATTGACGGAGCAGGAGCGGCAAGCGTGGGTCGATCTGGTGACGAGCGTCGTAGCGGGAGTTGCGGCGGTGCGCGGGCTGGATGCTGCGACGGCGGGGAATACAGCGAAGATCGAGGGGGAAAACAACTGGGGTGCCATTGTTGTACCTGGAGCTGGGTCGGCGATGGCTGGCGGCGCTGGGCAGCAGTACCGCAGGGTATGGGTGGATACTTCGGGGAGCAGCGCCAGAACGGTGATGGGGTCATCGTTGATAATGCGACGGACCTTGATCCGAGCGCGAAGGCGGGGGCGATCATTACGCCGAGGGGCGGCGGGTCGGGATTCAATCTGACGGGACCGTTTACGAAATTCGACCAGTCGGATACGAACTATGTGAAGGGTGCGACTGCGGATACGGCCTCGATGGTGTCGAATACCGCAGGGTGGATCTCGTCGACTGCGGCAACCGGGGCCGCCGTGCCATCACCCTTTGCTCCAGCGTTTGGAACAATTGCCTACGGAGCGACGGTCGTAGGTATTGGCGCCGACGCCGTGTCTTAATTGGTAAGTCTTAATGCAGTCAATACACTTACGAAGGTGCTTTGGCACGGGGTGGTCAAGTGGTTGGAGATAAGATTTCTATCGCGTCGCTGATCATCAATGGCGCATCCGAAGCCATAAAAAGCAGCCATTCTCAACAACGATCGGCAACTGGGTAGGCCAGCAGTTGAATTCGATTTTCGGTCCGAGTGCGGACAAGGGAAAAAAGAGATTCATCGAAGACGGTAATTTCTCAGGCTGGCTTAGAGTTGTCCTTTTTATAGTTGGCTTGGCCCTGGCTGCGGGGGGGCTTGGACTTGACCAAATGCCCCGATGGATCAGAGCTGGGGCGTTCCTCTTTGGCTTTGCGATGATGGCCCTTGGCGGCATTTCCAGTCGAGCACATATGCTGAAGATCAAGCCCTTCTATAACAGCTACAAAAAGGCGCGCAAGAGCTATGAAGTGAAGGCCGACAAGCCGGACAAGTCAAGGTGATAATAGATTTAGTTGTTTTGAGCGAAGTGATTATTTGGATATATTTGTAGTTCGAAAATAAAAATCATGATGAAAATCCGATGCCTTGGGATTACTGCCTTCACCGCGCTGATGGGCTTCATTGTGTATGTGGTGTTGAAGAACATCTTTTTAGCTGAACGACAGAGTCCGGCGTATGCCGGGCTCGGTGTTTATGCTGACGTTACAGGCCGCCGACGGCGAGGCCGTCGTTCAGCGGCGAGTCGTTGGTCGTCGCGGATGCGGTCCTGAATCTCCTATTCCGTCATCTCGCGATTGGCGATGCGGTAGTGGTGATCGGGGGAGATGGTCAATTGCTGGTAGCGGTAATTCGCGGCATTAACCTCGCACTTGGGCAATCGGTCGGACGTGTTGGGCGAGCGATTGCAACGTCCGGCGATTCCAGGAAACGCTAAGGAGCGGCCGTGGGGTGAGAGAACTGCGTGCCGATAATCGGCAGCGTCCACGGTGCGAGCCGGCGTTGCTCGGCCAACCGTGAGAACCGTGGCCTCGTCGGCCATTGCGGCGCCGACAGCGGCGACTTCGTACGCTGCGAACGGCGAAGCAATATTGCGCGGGCCGGGCACACCGGAACGGCACTAGCGCATGCGGCTGCGCCCGTGAGTGCCCGTCAGTTCGACGACGAAATCCACGAATGCGCGAGTCTTTGCCGGCACGTGGTGGCGGGACGGGTAGTACACGTATAACGGATAACGCTCGTCGGCCCATTCGGGAAAGAGATCGATCAACCGGCCGTCGGCGATCAACGGCTCCGCGCCGAGCAGCAGCATCTGCGCGATTCCGGACCCGGCGAGGCATGCGTTGAGCAGCGCGCCGGGATCGTTGACCGTGAGACGCCCGCGGGTATCGACCACGATGCGTTTGCGCCCGCGATGGAATTCCCATGCGAACGGCTTGCCTGTCTCCGGATTGCGAAACTCCAGGCATCGATGGCTGTGGCGCTCAAGGTCCTCGGGTTTTGCCGGCCGTCCCCGGCGAGCGATATACGAGGGCGTCGCCACCGTCACGACGGCGGTATCGAGCAACTTTCTCGCGATCAGGCTGGATGCGCGCGGTTCGCCGAATCGCACGGCGAGGTCGAAGCCGTCCATGACGAGGTCGCCCAGGCTGTCTCGCGCGATGAGCTCGATATCGAGTTCGGGATGCGCGTCCATGAATGCATCGAGCCGTGGCCCGAGAATGGCCCGGTAGACGACGGGATCCAGATTGATTCTCAGCTTTCCGCGCACGGCGGACGCGCTGCCCGCGGCCGCCGCGGCGGCTTCCTCGAGCCCGGCGAGATGGGGCATGACCTGCTCGTAAAAGCGGCGGCCCTCTTCGGTCAGCGAAACCGATCGCGTCGTCCGGTTGAAAAGCCGGATGCCCAGCTTTCTCTCCAGCCGCGCGATCGCCCGACTGACGCCCGGCGGCGTCATCCCTATTACTTCAGACGCAGCCGCAAACGTTCCGGCATCGACCACGGCCGCGAACACGCTAATGCTGCCGGACAGCTTCTCGCTACTGGATCTCATGGTTGTCGACTAAATACGGGTTGCGAATCGCGAGCGGCCAACTCTAGGCCGACACGCCAACGCCGCGCAGGCTCGCAATGCCTGACGTTCGCAGCGATGATGCCGAATTCATGACGCGTTGTCACTTATCTGATGCCATCCATGTCGTTTTGTTTCGGTCAGCGTTTGTCCAGAATGCGACCGACGTATTCACACATGGGGAACGAGCAATGTATGCAATCACGGGAATCACCGGCAAGGTCGGCGGCGCATTGGCCCGCGAATTGCTGGCCGCGGGGCAACCGGTGCGCGCAGTCGTGCGCGACACGACGCGGGCAGCGGTGTGGGCGGAGCGCGGGTGCGAGATCGCGACCGCGTTCATGGACGACGCTGCGTCGCTCGCCGATGCATTCACAGGTGCGGCGGGCGTTTTCATCCTGCTCCCGCCGGTGTTCGATCCGGAGCCCGGGTTTCCCGAAGCGCGGAAAGTGATCGAGGCTGTGTCCGCCGCGCTTCTGAAGGCGCGCCCCGAACGGGTCGTTTGCCTGTCGACGATCGGCGCGCAAGCCGACGAGTCCAATTTGCTCACGCAACTGACGCTGATGGAGCAGGCGCTGCGCGAGATGCCGATGCCCGTGACGTTCCTGCGGCCCGGCTGGTTCATGGAGAACGCCGCGTGGGATGTCGCGTCCGCGCGCGACGATGGCGCCATCGCCAGCTACCTGCAGCCGCTCGACAAGCCCGTGCCGATGGTCGCCACCGCGGACGTCGGCCGCGTGGCGGCGGAACTGCTTCAGCAGACGTGGCACGGCGTGCGTGTCGTCGAGCTCGAGGGCCCGCGCCGCGTGAGCCCCGATGAACTCGCACGGGCCTTCAGTCGCGTTCTGGGCCGGCACGTGCGCGCGGAAGTCGTCGACAGGCGAACGTGGGAAACGCTGTTCCGCGCGCAGGGGATGAAGCATCCGGCGCCCCGCATGCGCATGCTGGACGGCTTCAACGAAGGCTGGATCGATTTCGAAAGCAGGCCTGATGAAATTTTGCGCGGTCGCGTCGCACTGGACAGCGTCCTGAGCGAGCTTGTGTCGCGTACGGTCTGAATAGACTCGGTGGGGCGCGGGGCGCGGGGCGCGGGGCGCGTGTGCGCTTCGGGCAGGCAAGCGACGTCCGCGGAAAGGCGTGCGTCACGTGTTTGTTGCCGCGCGCACGACGCGTTGTCGATACGCGTGCCCTCACGCCAGCAGACACGCTATCAAGTCATGCGTCGTCCGCACCTCATACTTCCGCAGCAAACTCGCACGATGAATATCGACGGTGCGCGGGCTGATGCCCAGTTCCTTGCCGATTTCCTTGCTGGTGAGGCCATGCACCAGCAGCGCCGCGACGTCCCGCTCGCGATCGGTCAGCGTGCTCGTGACGTCGGTATGCTTGACGTTCTCCGACAGATCGGTGAACGTCCAGATCGCCAGCTCGAACGGCCGCTTCGGGTTGTATCCGAAACCGCAGACGGTGACCCAGAAGTGACTGCCGTCAACGCGCCGCATGATGCGGTCGTCGCTGAACCCGGCGTGTTTGGCAAGTAGCGGCGCGAGGCGCCGGCCCGTCGTCGCGAAGTCCTTCTGTTGCGGATAGAGCTTCGCGAACGACTGATCGATGATGTCGTCGCGCGTCGCCCTGAACAGTTGCAACGCCTTCTCGTTGCAGTCGATCATGATTCGCTCCTTCGCCACGATTGCCGCGACAGGCAGGTGCCTGAAGAGATCTTCGTAGTCGAGGGCTGGCATCGTGTCGGTCATGTTCGGCATCTCGTCGACGGTCCGAACCGTGTCCGGACCAGCGCTATCGGGTGGGGTTGTCTGCTGTCCGATTGTAGCGGCGGCGCAGGCGCGCGGAGCATCAGCCGACGTGAACGATGTCGCCGAGATTGTTATCGAATGCATACGCGTTGTGGAAGCCGCGGATGATGCCGGTCTTGTGTTTCCGCTTCACGCGCAGGACGTCGTCGGTCGTGCGCACCAGCGTGAGAACACCGAGCGCTCGAACTTCGAAACGTTCAGGCCGTCGATGACGATGCTGGAATCGTGAAGGCTCGCCCCTGTGCGAGGGGCGTGCCGGGCGCCGGCTCGAGAAGCCGGCGCGATCTCAAACCGCGCGTTCGATGCCGCGCTTCGCGGACTGGCCGGTTCCCGCGGTAGCCGGGCCTGCATCCTCGAGTGCAGTCTTCGACGTTTCCGGCAGAGCGAGGCCGCCGATCATCGCGAAGATCGACACGGCGATCAGGTAGTACGCGGGCGACAGATTGGTGCCGGTCGCCGAAATCAGCCACGTGGCGACGAGCGGCGCCGTGCCGCCGAAGATCGTGTACGCGAGGTTGTACGTGATCGCCGATGCGGTATAGCGCGTTTTCGTCGCGAACACTTCCGACATCAGCGGCGCCGTCACCACACCGGAGAACACCGCGCCGATGGCGAGCAGCGCGACGCCGAGCAGCGAGTGCGACAACACGCCCGAACCGCCCAGCGAAAACGCCGGATACACCGACACGATGATGAAGATGCCGGTCGTGGCGATCGTCGCGCGGCGGCCGACGAGGTCCGAGTAGAAACCGGCGACCGGGCACAACGCTGCCGCGAAAAACAGCGCGAGCACCGTCACGAGCAGCGACGTGCCACGCGACAGGTGGCCGGCGACTTGCAGGTACGTCGCGAAATAGGTGGTGAACGTGTAGAACGACAGCGCCGTCACCGACACGAACGCGCCGAGCTTCAGGATGTTCCACGATTGCGAATGCAGCGTTTCCATCAGCGGCGCATGCGCGATGTCGTGCTTGCCTTCGAGCGCCTGGAACGCGGGCGTTTCATTGAGGTTCACGCGCAGGTAGACGCCGATGAGGCCGACCGGCGCCGCGATCAGGAACGGCACGCGCCAGCCCCAGTCGATCATCGCCTGCGACGACAGCGACGATTCGAGCAGATACGCGACCACGGCCGCGCACGCGAACGACGAGAACGTCGATACCGGCACGAAGCTGCCGAAGAATGCGCGGCGGCGGCGCGGCGCGTGTTCCATCACGTACGCGCACGCGCCGGCGTATTCGCCGCCGGCCGAAAAGCCTTGCACGCAGCGGATGATCGTCAGCAGCAGCGGCGCCCAGTAGCCGATGCTCGCGTAGGTCGGCAGCAGGCCGATCAGCGTCGTCGAGCCGGCCATCATCAGGATCGTCAACGCGAGCGTGCGCTTGCGGCCGATCCGGTCGCCGACGACGCCGAAGATCAGCCCGCCCAGCGGACGGAATGCAAAGGCCACCGCGAACACGGCGAAGGTTTTGAGGAGGCCGACCGTCGGGTCGCCGCTCGGGAAGAATTCGCGCGTCAGGATGGTGGCGAGAAAGCCGTATGCGGCGAAATCGAACCATTCGACAAAATTGCCGATGGACGCTGCGGCGATCACGCGCCGGAGTGTTTTGGTGTCGACGTCCTGGGTGGTCATGGTCGTGTCCTCTCTACGTGTGGGCGCTCGGTTCGCGTCGAAAACCATGGTAGGGAGGCCAATTACCTAGGTCGATAGGTGTCAATTACCTAGGTAATCGGAGGAGGCGAACCTGACCGGCGGATCTGGAACATTAATGACCAAACCGCAAGACCTAGTGCGTAGATATCGTTTGCCGCGCCGTTAATGACTATCGACAATCGTGGCTCGAATCCCCGCCGCTTGCGCCAGAAGCGCAGGGGCGGCCGGCACGTGGCGGCTATCCCGGCCGTCGCTGCCATCCAGCTCACGACGACATGTACGCGTTCACGCCCTCATTCCAGAATCCAGCCGGTTCGCCGATCCGCGAGCTGTTCAAGTACCTTTCCGAACCGGGGATGATCTCCTTCGCGGGCGGCTACCCGGCGAGCGACCTGTTCGACGTCGACGGCCTGAACACGGCTGCCGAACGCGCATATGCGCAGCCGGTCCGCTGCCTGCAATACGGCCCGACCGACGGCCTGGCGGAACTGAAGCAGCAACTGATCGCATTGATGGCGCGCCGCGGCGTCGCGTGCACGCCGGCCGAATTGCTCGTCACCACCGGTTCGCAGCAGGGGCTCGACCTGCTGCTGCGCGTGATGGTCGCGCCGGGCGACGTCGTGCTGACCGAACAACCCGCTTATCCGGCGACGCTGTCGGCGATGCGTCTGCAACAGGCGCGGATCGTGACGATCCCCGTCGATGGCGACGGCCTCGACGTCGACCGTCTCGCTTCGCTGCTCGCGTCGGGCGCGATCGCGCAGCCGAAGCTGCTGTACACGGTGCCGACCTTCGCGAACCCGACCGGCGCGACGCTTGCGCGCGAACGTCGGCTGAAGCTGTTGCGGCTCGCGGTGCAATACCGTTTCCTGATCGTCGAGGACGACCCGTACGGCGATCTGCGCTTCGCGGGCGAGCCGGTGCCCTCGATGCTCGCGCTGGCGAGCGAAGTCGAAGGTGCGCGCGACTGGATCGTGCACTTCGCGAGCCTGTCGAAAATCGTCGCGCCGGGGCTGCGCGTGGGCTGGACGATCGCGCCGGCCGAGATCGCACGCCGCTGCGTGATCGCGAAGCAGACGGTCGACCTGTGCAGCGCGCCGTGGACGCAAGCGATCGCCGCTGAGTATCTTGCCGACGGTGCGCTCGAACGCCATTTGCCGCACATCACGGCGGCCTACAAGCGCAAATGCGATGCGATGTGCGACGCACTGCGCGATGGCTTCGGCGACGCGATTACGTTTCATCGTCCCGAAGGCGGGATGTTCGTGTGGGCGCGGATCGGCGCGGTGTCGTCCGACGTGCTGCTGCAACGGGCGATCGCGAACAAGGTCGTGTTCGTGCCTGGCAACGCATTCTTCGCCGACAACGTCGACGCCGCGTCGCTGCGCCTGTCGTTCGCCGCGCCGGACATCGATCCGATCCGGGAAGGCGTCGCGCGCCTGGTGCGCGCATATGGTGCGGCGCTGGCCGCGTGAGGAGACAGATAGATGAACATCGTCGTCAGCACCGCCGGATGGGCGGATGAAGCGCCGGGCATGGCCGGCGTCCGGCCCGTCGAGCACAGATCGTCGCAGATCAGCGCGGGGCCGCAATACGTGGCCGACGTGCTGGGCCGCTTCGGCGCGGAGCCGAACGACGCAGGCGACGCGGCGCCTGCCGTCCTCGGCTACAACTGAACCGGGCGGCCGCCCGCTCGCGCTGCCGGCAGCGCGCGGCCGCCGAGACGGTTAAGCTAGCGCGATCGACTCCCCGACACCGCCGCGCCCACATGTCCGATCCCGCTGCCGAATCGCTTGCGCAAACATACGACCGTCTATGGTCGTGCCTCGAATCCGGCGTCGGCGCACAGCGCTCGCCGTTCACGATGCTGCTGGCCGCGACGCTCGGCGTCGACGGCGCGCCGAAGGTGCGCATGGTCGTACTGCGGCAAGTCGATCGTGCGCGCCGCGTGCTGGCGTTCCATACCGACGTGCGTTCGGAGAAAGTGGCGGAGCTGCGCCGCGATCCGCGCATCGCGATCGTCGCGAACGATCTCGGCTCGCTCGTGCAGATTCGCGCGGAAGGTGTTTCATCGATCTGCGACGACGAAGCGCAACGTCGTGCGATCTGGCAATCGAGCCGCCCGCATACGCTGCTCCTGTATCGCGCGCCATTGCGCCCGGGCACGCCGATCGAGTCGCCTGACGACGCGCGCATCGCGGCGAGTCGAAGCACCGGCGCAACGGCAGACGACGACGGCTATCGAAACTTCTGCCTGATCCACGTGGACGTCACGCGCATCGACTGGCTCGAACTCGGGCGCAGCGGCCATCGGCGCGCGATCTTCGACGTGAGCGACGGCGGTTGCGAAGGACGCTGGGTTGCACCCTGACCGCGGTTTCCGCATCGCTGCTACAAACGCGTACAAACCAGACACATCCGGGATACATCAGACCTTTCAAATGGGCGACGCCGCATGACCAGCGCGCGCCCGTTCGAAAGTCGGCGCGATAGGTGCGCGGCATGTTCACTTTCCACTTTACGAAAGGAGATGCCGAACGATGTCTTCCACACCGTTTTCCCCAATGCGTCGCCACCTGCTGGCCAGTTCCGTTGCCGCCGGCGTCACCGCGATGCTGCCCACCGCGCTGCATGCGGCGACCGGCGGCGACGGCATACGCCCGTTCACCGCCCATATTCCCGATGAAGCACTGGCCGACCTGCGCCGGCGCATTGCCGCGACGCGCTGGCCGGGCCGCGAGACCGTCGCCGACGAATCCCAGGGCGTACGGCTCGCGCGCATGCAGGCGCTGCTGCGCTACTGGGGCACCGACTACGACTGGCGCAAGGGCGAGGCGCGCCTGAACGGTTTCCCGATGTTCATCACCGAAATCGACGGGCTCGACATTCATTTCATCCACGTGCGCTCGCGGCACGCGAACGCGATGCCGATGATCATGACGCATGGCTGGCCCGGCTCGATCTTCGAGTTGCTGAAGGCGATCGGCCCGCTCACGGATCCGACCGCGCACGGTGCAAGCGCCTACGATGCGTTCCACGTCGTCGTGCCGTCGCTGCCCGGCTTCGGCTTCTCGGGCCGTCCGACGAAGACGGGCTGGGGCTCCGACCACATCGCACGCGCGTGGGGCGAGCTGATGGCTCGTCTCGGCTATACGCGCTTCGTGTCGCAGGGCGGCGACTGCGGCTCGGTGATCTCGCACCGGATGGCGATGCAGCGCGTACAGGGCCTGGCCGGCATTCACGTGAACATGCCGGCGACGGTGCCGCCGGACATCGCAACGCTGCTGCAGACGGACGCGCCTGCGCCGGCATCGCTGTCGCCGAAGGAGAAGGCCGCGTACGAGAAGCTCGCGACGTTCTATCGCGACAATTGCGGCTACTCGGCGATGATGGTCACGCGTCCGCAGACGGTCGGCTACGCGCTCGCCGATTCGCCGTCGGGTCAGGCCGCATGGATGTACGACAAGATCTCGCAGTGGACCTACAGCGGCGGCGTGCCCGAACGCTCGATTCCGCGCGACGAGATTCTCGACGACATTTCGCTGTACTGGCTGACCAACACGGCCACGTCGTCCGCGCAGATCTACTGGGAGGATCACTCGAACAACTTCAACGCGGTGGACATCTCGCTGCCGGCGGCGATCACGGTGTTCCCCGGCGAAATCTACCAGGCGCCGCGCAGCTGGGCCGAGCGCAGCTATCACAACCTGATCTATTTCAACGAAGTCGACAAGGGCGGGCATTTCGCGGCGTGGGAAGAGCCGGAACTGTTCGCGCGCGAAGTGCGTGCGGGGTTCCGGCCGCTGCGGCGCGCGTGAGCGTGGCCGGATCGGGCGACGCTCGACGAGCCGGCGCGGGCGACTGCCCCGCGCGCCTGCGCCGGCCGCGAACCGTCGGTTCGCACGCGATTTTGAATCGTTGTTTGTCGGACTCGAACACAGATACGTTGAGATACAAAGCGTCCGGGCGGTTCGGATATAAAACCGGTGACGCGTATCACACGGCGGCGCAATGCCAGGCGCCGCCGGCGTGAACGGCGATACCGGAATTCCTTTCTTTGCGCTTCGACAATGGAGAACGAGTCATGCCCGATACCGTGAACACCCGCCGCCGCCTGATCCTGGGCTCGACACTCGCGAGCCTGAGCCTGGCCGATCTAGGCTTCAGCGCGCTCGCGAATGCGCAGCCGGCGCCCGCCGCATCGACATCGAAGGGCGCGGCCGGCGCCGCGTCGCTCGGCAAGATCCACCAGATCGACGCGGGTGTGCTGAACGTCGGGTATGCGGATCTCGGCCCGAAGAACGGCCCGGTCGTGTTCCTGCTGCACGGCTGGCCGTACGACATCTACAGCTACGCCGACGTCGCGCCGCTGCTGACGGCGGCCGGCTATCGCGTGATCGTCCCGTACCTGCGCGGTTACGGTTCGACGACGTTCCGCTCCGCCGACACGGTGCGCAACGGCCAGCAGGCCGTGACGGCCGTCGACATCGTCGCGCTGATGGATGCGCTGAAGATCGACAGCGCGGTGTTCGGCGGCTACGACTGGGGCGCGCGCACGGCCGACGTCATCGCGGCGCTGTGGCCGCAGCGCGTCAAGGCGCTGGTGTCGGTGAGCGGCTACCTGATCGGCAGCCAGGCGGCGAACGCCAAGCCGTTGCCGCCGCAGGCCGAATTGCAGTGGTGGTATCAGTTCTACTTCGCGACGGAGCGCGGCGCAATCGGTTACGCGGAGAATCGCGATGCATTCAACAAGCTGATCTGGCAGCTCGCGTCGCCGAAGTGGCAGTTCTCCGACGAAACGTTCGCGCGCAGCGCCGCATCGTTCCAGAATCCCGATCACGTTGCGGTCGTGATTCACAACTACCGCTGGCGCCTCGGCCTCGCGAAGGGCGAAGCGCAATACGACGACATCGAGCGGCGTCTTGCGGCCGGTCCGGTAATCACCGTGCCGACGATCACGATGGAAGGCGACGCGAACGGCGCGCCGCACCCGCAACCAGCCGCGTATGCGAAGAAGTTCACGGGCAAGTACCAGCACCGGACGATCACCGGCGGCATCGGCCACAACCTGCCGCAGGAAGCGCCGCAGGCGTTCGCCGACGCGATCCTGCAAGTGGAGCATCTGTGATGCGCGCGGATACTCACGTTTTGCGCGCCGGCGGCGCGCGCCGTGTGCTGATCGCGGGCGTGCTGCTCGCCGGCGCGCTGGCGGCAAGCGGCCCGGCCGCGCTGGCCGAGCAGCCGAAGCCGGCCGCGTCGCCGATCTACGGCGTGACGATTCCGCCCGGTTACCGGAAGTGGGAAATGGTCGCGCCGGCCGAGGAGGCGGCGCCGCTCGACGAGTTGCGCGTGGTGCTCGGCAATCCCGTCGCGATTCGAGCGCTCGAACAGTCGACGCTGCCGTTTCCGGACGGCACGATCCTCGTGAAGCTCGCGTACAAGCGCAAGCAGTCGGACGAATTCCCGCCGGCGACGGTGCCGGGCCAGGCGACGACCGTGCAGGTGATGGTGAAGGATTCGCGGCGCTATGCGTCGACGGGCGGCTGGGGTTTCGGGCGCTTCATCAACGGCGTGCCGGCCGATATCGGCCAGCACCAGACGTGCTTCGCCTGTCATCAGGCGCGCGTGAAGAATCACGATTATGTGTTCACGCGGCTCGCGCCTTGACGTGACCTGACGAAGCGGTTCGACGGACAGGCGTGCCGACGGCGGCACGCCTTTTTTGCGTTGAGCGGCAGGTGCGGCGATCGGCGCGTGTGTATCGCACTGTATCGGGAGCCGTTGCGGAAACATCGGCTTGCACAGCACCCCGGTTCCGGAAACATGCCGGATACGTGAGCGGGTTCTACTGTCGACATGCAGCAAACGTTCGGTGCCATACGTTCGCACCGGACGCCGAATGATCGATATCCCCCACTTCCGCCAAGGAGAACTGTCATGAAAGCCGCTCGAATCCTCGCAGTTGCCGTACTCGCCGCGATCCCCGCTTTGTCGTTTGCCGATACCGGCCATGGTCTCACGCGTGCCGACGTGCGCGCCGATCTCGTCCGGCTCGAGAAGGCCGGCTACAGCCCGGCCGGCAGCGAAGCGCATTACCCGGACGACATCGCCGCTGCGGAGAGCGCTGTCGCGGCCGCCGAGCAGGTCGCCCGTTCCGACCAGAACGGCCCGTCGAAGTCGCAGGGCGACAACGTCGCCGCCGTCGCGCCGGCCGCCCGCTTCGCCGCGGCGGGACCGCGCGCCGCGCACAACGTACGCAGCACACGCACGGATGCCGACGATCTGTACGCGCATTCGTAATCCGCGGCCGCGCATGCGTTACGCAGCGCGGCGCGATCTGCAACATTCCAGATGATCAACAACACGACAGACAGGAGCATGACGATGGTCGGTTTGACGAAACGGGTTCTGGTGTCCGCGGCGGTGCTCGGCGGGCTGTTCGGTGCGATGACGGCGCAGGCGGCGCCGAAGGACGATCTGAAAGGCACGAACGTCGTACTCGTGCACGGCGCGTTCGCGGACGGGTCGAGCTGGAATCGCGTCATTCCGCTGCTCGAGGCGCGTGGGCTGCATGTGGTCGCGGTGCAGAATCCGCTGAGCTCGCTCGCCGACGATGCGGCCGCGACGAAACGTGCGATCGACGCGCAGACGGGCCCTGTCGTGCTGGTCGGCCACTCGTGGGCCGGCGTCGTGATCAGCGACGCGGGCAATGACGACAAGGTGAAGTCGCTCGTCTACGTCGCCGCGTTCGCGCCGGACAACGGCCAGTCGATTGCCGACGTGACGCAGGGGTTGCCGGCGCCTGCATGGGCCGGCGAGCTGCGCAAGGACGCCGGCGGCTTCACGACGCTGTCGGACAACGCGATCGCGCACGATTTCGCACCTGACTTGCCGCCCGCGCAGCAGCGCGTCGTCGCGGCGACGCAAGGACCGTGGTACGGCGGCTGCATTTCGGAGAAGGTGACGCAGGCCGCATGGCACGTGAAGCCGTCGTCGTTCGTCGTCGCGACGCAGGATCGGATGATCGATCCTAAACTGCAGGATGCGATGGCGAAGCGGATCGGTGCGACGGTCACGCGCGTGAACGGCAGCCACGTCGCGATGCTGAGCCAGCCGAAGGCCGTGGCCGACGCGATCATCGCGGCAGCGGAACGTGCGAAGCACGATGCGCAGTGAGTGAAGGCGGCGCCACGCCGCGACGAAGCGTGGCGCCGCGAGTGATGGTGATGTCCTTGCACGAGGAGAAGTCATGACGCAGCAGCTGTGGAAATTGTCGGCGACCGAGATCGCGAAGCGGGTGCGGCAACGTGAAGTGTCGGCGCGGGAAGTGGCGGATGCGGCGCTGGCCCGTCTCGACGCGGTGAATCCGGCGATCAACGCGGTGGTCGAGCATCGCCCCGACGACGTGCGCCGGCAGGCCGATGAAGTCGATCGCGCGATCGCGCGCGGCGACGATCCAGGCCCCCTGGCCGGTGTGCCGGTGACCGTGAAGATCAACGTCGACGTCGCGGCATTCGCGACGACCAACGGCACGCGGTTGCAGGAACACCTGATCGCGAACGCCGACAGCCCGTCCGTCTCGAACCTCAGAAAAGCCGGTGCGGTGCTGCTCGGCCGCAGCAATTCGCCGACGTTCGCGCTGCGCTGGTTCACGTCGAATCTCGTGCACGGTCATACGTACAATCCGCGCAACCGCTCGCTGACGCCGGGCGGGTCGAGCGGCGGCGCGGCGGCCGCGGTGGCGGCCGGGATCGGTGCGCTCGCGCTCGGCACGGACATCGGCGGCTCGGTGCGCTACCCGGCCTATGCGTGCGGCGTGCACGGCATCCGCCCGTCGCTCGGGCGTGTGCCGGCGTTCAATGCATCGTCGCCGGAGCGCGCGATCGGCGCGCAACTGATGTCGACGACGGGGCCGATCGCGCGCACGATCGACGATCTCGCGCTCGCGCTGCGCGCGCTCGCCGCGCCGGACCTGCGCGATCCGTGGTACGTGCCGGTGCCGATCGACGGACGCGACGTGGCGAGGCGTGCGGCGCTGTGCGTGCGGCCGGGCGGCCTGCAGGTCGCGCCCGAAGTCGAGGCTGCGTTGCGCGATGCCGCACGCCGGCTCGTCGATGCCGGGTGGACCGTCGATGAAATCGACGACACGCCGCCGATGCGCGAGGCCGCGCTGTTGCAGGAGCAACTCTGGCTCGGCGACGGATTCGACGCGCTGGCGAACGCGGTCGCGAGCGACGGCGATCCAGGCGCGGCCGCGGTGATCGCCGGTGTGCGCGGCAAGGTGCGCGATCTGCCGGCCGACGTGATCAGCCGCGCGCTCGTGCAGCGCACGACGCTGACGCGGCAGTGGCGGCTATTCCTCGACGAATACGCGGTGTTGCTGTTGCCCGTGTCGTCGGAACTGCCATTCGCCGACGATCTCGATCGGCAAGGGCCGGAAGGTTTCGCGCGGGTATGGGAAGCACAATTGACGCTGCGTGCTCTGCCGGCGATGGGACTGCCGGGGCTGGCGGTGACGACGGGAAGCGTCGGCGACGTGCCGGTCGGCGTGCAGGTGGTCGCCGCGCATCATCGCGAGGATCTGTGTCTGCTCGCCGGGCGCGATATCGAGGCGCGCGGCGCGTCGATCGATGTGGTCGATCCGGCTGCGTGACTCGATGACAGGCGTGCCGCATCGATGAGCAGGCTCGCGACGCGACGATCGTCGATGTTGCGAGCGACAAGGCCGCTTGCGTGTCCCGATGACGGGATGCCGCAAGCGGCTTTTTTTCGTCGACGCAGCAACGCGTTCCAGGACGCTCAACGCCCCGCCAGCATCCGTCCGCCAAGCCCCATCAGCAGCACCCCGGCCGTCGTATCGATCGCGGCCTTGCGTCGGACCAGCAGCCCGCGCACCGACGGGTGCGACGCGAGCAGCGCCATCGTGCAGTACCACGCGCCCGAAATCGCGATCGACAATGCGACGACTGTGACATTGAACCACGCCGGCGCATGGGCGGGGACCATCAACGCGAAGATGCTGCCGTAGAACGCGACGGCCTTCGGGTTCGTCATGCTGGCGACAAAGCCTTTCTTCGCCGCGTGCCAGCCCGCGGACACCGTGCGCGCCGACACGGCCAACGGCTTGCGCGCGTTCAGCACCATCTTCAGGCCGAGCCAGATCAGATAGGCGGCGCCTGCCAGCCGCAGCGCGGTGTGCACCCAGCCGACGTGCGTTACCAGCACGCTCAGGCCGGCAATCGCAATCGCGGCCCAGGTGCCCGATGCGGCGGCGAGCCCCAGAGCGGTGATCACGCCGGCACGGCGCTGCGCGACCGCGGTCGATGTCACGATCACGAAGTTCGGGCCCGGGCTGGCAACGCTGAGCAGCAGGACGCCGGCGAGCGGCAGCAGGGAGTGGACGGGAGTCGACATGGCCGTGGGCAGCGAAGCGGAATGGGCTTTCATGTTACCCGAGCGCGACGCCCCGGCGTCTTCCCGGCTGCGGCCGCAATTGTTGACGGTATTGGAAAGGTCCGCTCCAGAAGCAGCAATAGGTGCGGCGAATATGACCGATTATTCTCCCGATCGCGGTACCGGGCGGCGAGCGCAATTGCTGTCGGACTGCTTACAAAATCAATTGCTCAGGGAGGCCTTCCATGACCCGCATCGTCGTTGCCGGTGGTATCGGCGCGGTTTTCGTCGCCGCAGCATCGTCTGCGTTCGCGCAGAGTTCCGTCACGTTGTATGGCCTCGTCGATACGGCGATTCGTTATCAGACCAACGCCGGCCCTGACGGCAAGGATCTGGTCGGCATGACCGTCGGTCCGGAAACGCACAGCCGCTGGGGCTTGCGCGGCAGCGAGGATCTCGGCGGCGGGCTGTCGGCGATCTTCCGTCTCGAGAACGGCTTCGAGCTCGGCGACGGCAAGCTCCACGTCGCGAACACGTTGTTCAGCCGACAAGCGTACGTCGGCCTGTCGAGCAACCGGTACGGGGCGCTGACCTTCGGTAACCAGTACGCGCCGCTGTACGACACGATGGGCGACGTATTCGATCCGATGACCGTCGGCGACTACTGGCAGGACAGCTGGGCGTACAACGGCATCGGCAACTACCTGACGGTGCCGAATTCGGTGAAGTACAAGTTCTCGTACAACGGCTTCGACGTCGATGCGATCTACGGTTTCGGCAATCATGCCGGTGCAATGGGCCTGGACAGCACGTACGGTGTCGAACTCACCTACGCGCGAGGTCCCGCATCGATCAACGCCGGCTTTCAGCAAACGTCGGTGTCGTCGGTGAACGGCAGCGCGGTCAACGGTGCGAAGGTGAATTTCGTGCACGTGAGCGGCGCGTACCAGGTTACGCAGACGGTGCGCGTGCTGGCCGGCTGGCTGCATGGGCAGGACAAGACGGGGACGACCGACTTCAACATGCAGCAAGGCGGCGCACCCGCGTTGCGCGGCGGCAGCCCCAACCGGATCGACGATACGTTCTATGTGGGCGCGAACTGGCAGGCCACCGCGCCGTTGCTGATCACGGTCGCCGGCTACTACGGCCACGCGCGCAACGCGGAGCGGCTCGACGGCACGCTCGGTTCCGGGATCAATTATTCGGCGACCGTGCTCGCCGAGTATGCATTGTCGAAGCACACGGAGATATACGGGACGGCCGACTTCGCACGCGGCAACGGCGCGTTCGCCGCCGATTATCCCGGCGTCACCAACCGGCAGACGGGGAGGGTCGACCAGATCGGCCGGACCAACAACGTCGGCGTCGCGATCGGCCTGCGCCAGATGTTCTGACCGCGGCTCGCGGGGCGTGAAAAAAAACGCGCGGCGAAAGGTGTCGCCGCGCGCCGCCGGGAGATAACGCGTGCGGGGCCGGTTCGGAGCCCGCACGCACCGTCGTCAGAAATCGAACCCGGGCCCGCCCGCACCGGGCCCGCCCGGCGCAGCGGCCGGCGCCGCATCCTTCGGCGCTTCGAATACGGTCGCATCGGTCGTCAGCAGCAGGCCCGCGACCGACGCCGCGTTCTGCAGCGCGGTGCGCGTGACCTTGGTCGGATCGAGCACGCCCGATTCGACGAGGTCGCCGTATTCGCCGGTCTGCGCGTTGTAGCCGAAATTGCCCGTGCCCTCCGCGACTTTCGCGACGACCACGCTCGCTTCCTCGCCCGCATTCGTGACGATCTGGCGCAGCGGTTCCTCGAGTGCGCGCAGCACGATCTTGATGCCTGCGTTCTGGTCGGCGTTGGCGCCGTGGAGCTCGCGGATCGCCTGACGCACGCGAATCAGCGCGACGCCGCCGCCCGGTACGATGCCTTCTTCGACCGCCGCGCGCGTCGCGTGCAGCGCATCGTCGACGCGGTCCTTCTTCTCCTTCACTTCGATCTCGGTCGCGCCGCCGACCTTGATCACCGCGACGCCGCCCGCGAGCTTCGCCACGCGTTCCTGCAGCTTCTCGCGATCGTAGTCGGACGTCGCCTCGTCGATCTGCACGCGAATCTGCTTCACGCGCGCTTCGATGTTCTTCGCGTCGCCGGCGCCGTCGATCACCGTCGTGTTTTCCTTGCCGACTTCGATGCGCTTCGCCTGGCCAAGCTCGGCAAGCGTCGCCTTGTCGAGCGTCAGCCCGGTTTCTTCCGCGATGACCTGGCCGCCGGTCAGGATCGCGATGTCTTCCAGCAGCGCCTTGCGGCGATCGCCGAAGCCTGGCGCCTTCACCGCGACCGTCTTCAGGATCCCGCGGATGTTGTTCACGACCAGCGTCGCGAGCGCTTCGCCTTCGACGTCCTCCGCGATGATCAGCAGCGGGCGGCCCGACTTCGCAACCTGTTCGAGCACCGGCAGCAGATCGCGAATGTTCGAGATCTTCTTGTCGTGCAGCAGGATGTACGGGTTTTCGATCTCGGCGATCTGCTTGTCGGGGTTGTTGATGAAGTACGGCGACAGGTAGCCGCGATCGAATTGCAGCCCTTCGACGACGTCGAGCTCGTCGGCGAGCGACTTGCCGTCCTCGACGGTGATCACGCCTTCCTTGCCGACACGGTCGATCGCTTCCGCGATGCGCTGGCCGATCGACTCCTCGCCGTTCGCGGAGATCGTCGCGACCTGCGCAATCTCCTTGCTGGTGGTGGTCGGCTTGCTGATCTTCTTCAGCTCGTCGACAGCGGCTGCGACGGCCTTGTCGATCCCGCGCTTCAGGTCGAGCGGATTGAGCCCGGCCGCGACATATTTCTGGCCTTCACGCACGATCGCCTGCGCGAGCACGGTCGCGGTTGTCGTGCCGTCGCCGGCTGCATCGCTGGTGCGCGACGCCACTTCCTTCACGAGCTGCGCGCCGATGTTCTGCAGCTTGTCCGCGAGCTCGATTTCCTTCGCGACCGACACGCCGTCCTTCGTGACGACGGGCGCGCCGAAGCTGCGTTCGAGCACGACGTTGCGGCCCTTGGGCCCGAGCGTGACCTTCACCGCGTTCGCGAGAATGTTGACGCCTTCGGTCAGCTTCGCACGCGCGACGTCGCTGAAAATGATTTCCTTCGCTGCCATGATTGCGCTCCGTTATTGATTGACGACCGCGACGATATCTTCCTCGCGCAGCACGAGAAACTCGGTGCCGTCCACCTTGACGGCCTGGCCTGCGTACTTGCCGAACAGCACGCGTTCGCCGATCTGCAGGTCGGGCACGACGCGCTGGCCGTCCGCGTCCTTGCGGCCGGGGCCGACGGCGATCACTTCGCCCTGGTCGGGTTTTTCTGCGGCGCTGTCGGGGATCACGATGCCCGACGCGGTGGTGGTTTCCTGGTCGAGTCGCTTCACGATGACGCGGTCGTGCAACGGGCGTAGGCTCATTTTTTCGTCCTGTGCTGTTCTGTCCGGAAGGATGGGTTGGCACTCTTCAACAGAGAGTGCTGACGAGTATAAAAATGCGCGGCGGCGCGATCCAATAACGGATTCGGAAAAGCATTTGCGCGGATGCGCTATGGGCCGGCGGCGTGCACGGCTGCTGCGACGACGCGTCGCGAATGGTCGATGCGGCGGTTCATGTCCTGAATGCCGGTTGACAAGCAATCCTGATTTGGCGTTGCGTACGCAGGTTGTCGAAAACGTCGGACCGTAATCGATTTCGACGAGTGGCCGCCTGGCCGCGTCGTCGCGAATCGCATATTCCCCCGTCCCGTTAGCATGTGACGAATCCGACTTTGGGCGCCGCGCGCGCGACGCTAAGATCGCCGATCCCGTAGATCGTGTGCGCCACAACAATGAAAAAATCCGCTTCGCCGTTGTTTGCCTTTCGTTTCCGTGTGGTCTGCGCCGCGATCGCCGGCGCGCTGTCGCTCGCGTCGTGCGGCGGCGTCGACAGCAATCCGCCTCCGCAAGCCAGCGCGGCGCCGGCGCCCAAACGCCCGAACATCCTGTACATCATGGCCGACGATCTCGGCTATTCCGACATCCATGCATTCGGCGGCGAGATCAACACGCCGAACCTCGACGCGCTCGTCGCGTCGGGCCGCATCCTGTCGAATCATCACACCGGCACCGTGTGCGCGATCACGCGCGCGATGCTGATTTCCGGAACCGACCACCATCTCGTCGGCGAAGGCACGATGGGCGTCCCGACCGACGAACGTCGCGGCCTGCCCGGCTACGAAGGCTATCTGAACGATCGCGCGCTGTCGTTCGCACAACTGCTGAAGGATGCGGGCTATCACACGTACATCGCGGGCAAGTGGCACATCGGCTCGGGGATCGTCGGCAGTGCGACGGGCAGCGGGCAGACGCCGGACCAGTGGGGTTTCGAGCGCAGCTACGTGCTGCTCGGCGGCGCGGCGACGAACCACTTCGCGCACGAGCCGGCCGGCTCGACGAACTACACGGAAGACGGTCGCTACGTGCAGCCGGGTCAGCCCGGGCAGCCGGGCGGAACGGGTGGCAGCCCGGCCGTGTTCTATTCGACGGACTTCTATACGCAGAAGCTGATTTCGTACATCGATGCGAACAGGCAGGATGGCAAACCGTTCTTCGCGTACGCGGCGTACACGTCGCCGCACTGGCCGCTGCAGGTGCCGGACCCATGGCTGCACAAATACGCGGGCGTGTATGACGCCGGCTATGACGCGATCCGCAATGCGCGCATCGCGCGGCAGAAGGCGCTCGGCCTGATTCCCGCCGACTTCAAGCCGTTCGACGGTTTGCCGGAAACGACATCGGCGTCGCCCGCGACGGCGAACAACGGCGCCGCGAACGCGAAGTACATCAGCGCCGTGCATTCGGCTGCCGATGGCTACAGCGACTACGGCGCCGGCAAGGTCGACAAGCTGTGGGCCAGCCTGAGCCCCGCCGAGCGCAAGGCGCAAGCGCGCTACATGGAGATTTACGCCGGGATGGTCGAGAACCTCGACTACAACATCGGCCTGCTGATCCAGCACCTGAAGGACATCGGCGAATACGACAACACGTTCATCATGTTCCAGTCGGACAACGGCGCGGAAGGCTGGCCGATCGATTCCGGCGCGGACCCGACGGCGACCGACACCGCGAACGCGCAGGAGCCGACTTATTCGGCGCTCGGCACCGACAACGGCAAACAGAACGCGCAGCGGTTGCAGTACGGGCTGCGCTGGGCCGAAGTGAGCGCGACGCCGTTCCGGCTCACGAAGGGCTATTCGGCGGAGGGCGGCGTGTCGACGCCGACGATCGTGCGCCTGCCGGGCCAGACGCGGCAGTTGCCGACGCTGCGCGCGTTCACGCACGTGACCGACAACACGGCGACGTTCCTCGCGGTCGCAGGCGTCACGCCGCCGTCGCAGCCGGCGCCGCCGCTCGTGAACACGCTGACGGGCGTCGATCGGAACAAGGGCAAGGTCGTCTACAACAACCGCTACGTGTATCCGGTCACCGGCCAGTCGCTGCTGCCGGTGCTGACCGGTTCCGCGTCGGGAGAAGTGCATACGACGCCGTTCGGCGACGAAGCGTATGGCCGCGCCTACCTGCGCAGCGCCGACGGTCGCTGGAAGGCGTTGTGGACGGAGCCGCCGCTCGGGCCGCTCGACGGCCACTGGCAACTGTACGACCTGACGGCAGACCGCGGCGAGACGACGGACGTGTCAGCGCAGAACCCGTCGGTAATCGGCACGCTGGTCGACCAGTGGAAGACCTACATGAGCAACGTCGGCGGTGTGGAGCCGCTGCGTCCTCGCGGCTATTACTGAGGTAGCGCGATGCGGTTTCGCTTCCTGACGCTCGGCGCGGCGCTCGCGGCCACGCTGTTCGCGGCCGCGTTCGCGGCCGGATATGCGAGCCCGCCGGCGTCGGCCGGTGGCGCGTTCGACGATGCGAATCGCGGGCGTCCGCTCGCGCCGCTCGGCTCCGAGCAGCAGTGCGAGCGCTATTCGGGCCTGCCTGCCAAATGGGGCGACGATCCGAAGGCGGGGATGGTGCACCTGCGCGGCGGCGCATTCGTGTTCGGCAGCGCGCGCGGCTATGCGGACGAGCGTCCGGCCGGCGACGGCAGCGCGCGCGTCGGTGGCTTCTGGATCGATCAGACCGACGTGACGATCGCGCAGTTCGCCGCGTTCGTGAACGCGACCGGCTACGTGACGGAGGCCGAACAGCAGGGCGGCGCGGCGGTGTTTCATGTGCCGACGCGCGACGAGCTGAATGCGCGCGATCTCGCGTGGTGGACGTGGGTGAAGGGCGCGTCGTGGCGCCAGCCGCACGGCCCCGGCAGCAACGTTCACGGGCTCGGCAACCTGCCCGTTACGCTCGTCACGCAGCGCGACGCACTCGCATATGCGAAGTGGCTCGGCCGCGATCTGCCGACCGAAGCCGAATGGGAATACGCGGGCAAGGCCGGCCGCGACGACGCATCGCTCGATGCGGCGCCGCGCGACGCGAACGGCAAGCCGGCCGCGAACTACTGGCAGGGAGCGTTCCCCGTGCTCGATACGGCCGAGGACGGTCATGCGGGCCTCGCGCCGGTCGGCTGCTATGCGGCAAACGGCTTCCATCTGTACGACATGATCGGCAATGCGTGGGAGTGGACGAAAGACGCGTACACCGGCCCGCATCAATCGCACACGAACGGCGACACGGCGGCCGTCGCACCGCCGACGCGCCGGCACGATACGCCGATGGTGATCAAGGGCGGCTCGTTCCTGTGCTCGCGCGATTACTGCGTGCGTTACCGCGCGTCGTCGCGCGAGCAGCAGGAAGCCGATCTCGGCGCGTCGCACATCGGGTTTCGCACGATTCTGAGGGATCCATCATGACGCGGGCGATGAGGCGTTGCATCGCCGCGTTGGTGGCCGTCGCGTGCGGCTTCGGCGGTCCCGGCCGAGCCTGCGCCGCGGACGCGGCGACGCCGGCGATACGCGTCGGCGTCACACGCGGCGTGCATGCCGAGATCATGGACCAGGTTAAGCGCGTCGCCGCCGCGCGCGGCGTCGGCATCGACGTGGTGCAGTTTGACGACGCGTCGCGCATCGATACTGCGCTCGCCGACGGCCGGATCGATGCGGCGAGCTTCGAGGACGCGCAGCGCCTCGCTGCGGCGCGCGCGGCAAAGGGCTATGCATTGACCGCCGTCGCACCGACCGTCACGCTGCCGATGGCGCTGTATTCGCGCAAGCTGAAGAGTCTGAACGAACTGCAGCCCGGCGCGACGGTCGGCCTTCCCGCCGACCCGCGCGGGATGGCGCGGGCGCTTGTGCTGCTGCAGAACGATACGCTGGTCACGCTGCGCGAAAACGCGGGCCTGCATGCGACACTGCGCGACGTAACCGGCAACCGGCTCGCGCTGAAATTCGTCGCGCTGCGCCGAGATCGCGTTAATGCGGCGCTGGATTCGGCTGCGTTCGTCGCGATCGACAGCGACGATGCCGCGCGCCTGGGCCTGCAACCGGCCCGGGACAGCATCAATCTCGAAGACGCGCGCTCGCCGTACGCGAACGTGTTGACCGTGCGCGACGCGGATCGTGCGAAACCCTGGGTCGCGCAGTTGGTGGCCGCGTATCACTCGGACGACGTCGCGCATTTCATCCTCGCGCGCTATCAGGATTCGGTGCGGCGGCCGTGGTAAGCGATTACCGTCTCGCGTGCCATGCGTGCGGGCGCTGCTGCAACAGCGCGCCGACGTTGTCGTTGCGCGAACTGTTCAGGCATCGGCATACGTTCGTCGGTGCGCTGACGATCGGTCGCGTGCCGAAGCTGCGCGTCGGCGAGCGGTTGCACGCGCAGCGGCATGGCGACGTGCTCGATCCGGAGGATGTCGCCGCTTCGCACGCGCTTGCCGACACGTTGTTCCATCGCGCGACGGGCGCCGGCGGCGAATGGATCGCGCTGACGCTGCAAGGCTACGATTATCCGTCGCTCGCGCGGTGCCCGGCACTGGCCGACGATGGCCGCTGCCGTGTGCATGCCGGCAAGCCGTCGATTTGCGGCGCGGTGCCGCTCGATCCGATGCTGCCCGATCGCTTGCAGTCGCGCGTCCTCGCCCGGCGGCGGGACGAAACGGCATGGCTGGGCGCGCACTGTATCGTCGGCACGGAAGACGGCGGCACGGCTTCCATCGATGCATCGCAGACGATTCCGCTGTTGAAGGACGGGATGCTCGTCGATCGCGCCGCACTCGACACGTTCCGCCATTCGCTCGTGTTCGAGCGCGCGGTGTGGCGTGACGCGGTGTTCGCGTCGCTGAGCGACGGCGGGCCGCAGGTCCGTCAGGCGTTAGCGCGGCTCGCACCCGGCGGTTATCTGACGATGTCGATCGTGCCGGTGCTGCTGGCAGCCGCATCGGTGTCCACGCATTGTCGTGCGTTGTGCATCGACTTCGTCGACGCCCAGCGCGCGCTGATCGAACAGCGGCTCGAAGCCGCGCTCGCACGCCGGCGTCTCGACGATCGTCCGGTGTCGCGCGAACTGCGCGGCTTCGCAGCGGCCCTCGAACGTGCGCGGCATGTGCTCGCTGCGGTGCCGGAAACTGCCGCGTCGCGTGCGAGCCTCGATGCGCGTCGCATCGAAGCATGGCTCGATGATCGAAACGGCATCGACGCCGACGCGTGCGCGCAGCCTCACCCCGGGCAGCCGGCGTGAGCGGCTTGCCGACGCGGCGCCTCATGCGTCGCGCGCGGCGTACGCCGCGCGGTATCCGCACATCGCTTCAAAGCGCCTCGACCAGCAACCGGTTGCTCTTCCCGCAATACTCGTGACACGCGGCGCGCGCCGCGATCGACGCGCCGTGCACGAACTTCGGCGCATCGGCCCGCCGTGACATCGACACGACGATCGACGGCGGCGACGGCTGCAGCGGCAGCTCGACGACCTCGCCGCTCGCGATCAATGCATCCACGAACAGCACCGGAATCGCGGCGACGCCGAACCCGTCGCGCACGAGCTGCACGATCACCGAGATCGACGGCGAACCGGTGATCCGCGTTTCCGACAGCGGCACGCCGTGCGCGTGCGCGAGCGTGCGCACGATGTCCTCGAGCGCGCGATGCGGCGCGGTGCCGCGCCCGTAGGTGAGGATCGGCTGGCGCAGCACCTGCCGCGCGAGGCCCGTGCGCGCGTTCGGCAGCAGCCCCGCGCGCGCGATCCAGCGCACCGGATAGTTCGCCAGCGCGTCGCAGATCACCGACGCCTCGTCGCTGCCTTCCACGCGAATGATCAGATCGAGCTCGCCCGCCATCAGCCGCCGCTGCAGCACGACGCTGACGTCGACGGTCAGGTCGATCTCGAGCTGCGGATAGTCGGCGGCGAGGCGGCGCAGGTAATGCGGCAACCAGCTATGCACGACCGTCTCGATCACGCCGAGCCGCAGCTTGCCGCGCAGCGCGCTTTCGCCTGCCGCGGCGGCCTGAAGCTCGTGCGTGGCCTCGACGACGGCCTTCGCATAGCCGAGCAGATATTCGCCGTTCGGCGTGAGCCGGAACGCGCGGCTGTCGCGGTCGACGAGCACGGTCTGCAATTCGTCCTCGAGCGCCTTCAGGCGCTGCGAGATCGCGGCCGGCGTCGCGTGCAGCGCGGCGGCCGTCGTGCGGAAATTGCGCAGCTTCGCGAGCGTGACGAAGGTTTCGAGAAAACGCGTGTTCATGGCGATCCCGCGGACGGTGGACGCGCAGCTTGCCGGTGAAAAAAACTGAACGGGACCGGGGAAAACCCGGACATCTGTTAAGCAATTCTATACACCGGGCACAAAAAAACTCGTTGGCGACAAAATTTTTTCTTTTCTATTCTTCGCCGTATCCGCTGACGCAGCGACATCGTCGGCCCAATCACACCCCGATCCGCTACCGACATCATGACGCCTTCCGAATTCCGCCAGTCCGTACGCAGCGGCGCGTTCCGCAATCCGACAGCCGGCCAGTGCGGCCCGTTCGCGCAAGCGAATCTCGCAATCCTGCCGAACGCGCATGCGCACGATTTCCTGCGCTTCTGTCAGGCGAATCCGAAGGCGTGTCCGCTGCTCGGCGTCGGCGAACCGGGTGCGTTCCGCGTCGCCGTGCTCGGCGAGGATCTGGACATCCGCACCGACGTGCCGAGCTACAACGTGTACAGGAATGGCGTGTTGACGGAGCGCGTCGATTCGCTCGAGGCGTTGTGGCGCGACGACTTCGTCGTGTTCGCGATCGGTTGCTCGTTTTCGTTCGAGGACATGCTGGCGCGCGAAGGGATCGGACTGCGGCATATCGAGGAAGGGCGCAACGTGCCGATGTACCGCACGTCGATCCCGAACCGCCGCGCGGGAATCTTCGGCGGCCAGCTGGTCGTGTCGATGCGGCCGCTGCGCGGCGCCGACGCGATACGCGCGGTGCAGATCACGAGCCGGTTTCCCGGCGTGCATGGCGCGCCGGTCCATATCGGCCACCCTGAAGCGCTGGGCATCGCCGATCTCGGCGCGCCCGATTTCGGCGACGCGGTAACGGTGCGCGACGGCGAGCTGCCGGTGTTCTGGGCGTGCGGCGTGACGCCGCAAACCGCGCTGATGGAAGCGAAGCTGCCGCTCGCGATCGCGCATACGCCCGGCTACATGCTGATGACCGACATCACGAACGCGTCGCTGGCCGTGTTCTGATCCGGTCGATGCCGGTGGCCCGCGCGGCCGCCACGCCGCCCGTCGCGGCATTACGCGGCATTACGCGGCAGCGGGGCGCCGGGCGCCGACGATCCGCTCGCGGCCGGAGCACGCCGCGGCACACGCATGAAGCCTACGTACCACACGCAAGACGTGCAGGTCTCGACCGCACATTTCGACAGGAGCCTCACCATGGAAAGCAAGACCCTCGCGGCGCCCGCCGCCGAGCCCGCGGGCCCCGCGCGCAACGGCCTGTTCGGATGGTATGCGCACGCGCAGCCGCGCGAGCGGCGCGCGTTCTGGAGCTGCAAGGTCGGCTACATGCTCGACGGGATGGACACGCAGATGCTGTCGTTCGTGATCCCGACGCTCGTCGCGACGTGGGGCATCTCGCTCGCGGATGCCGGCTTCATCGGCACGATGACGCTGCTCGCGTCGGCGCTCGGCGGCTGGATCGCGGGCATCCTGTCCGACCGGATCGGCCGCGTGCGCACGCTGCAACTGACGGTGCTGTGGTTCGCGGTGTTCACCGCGCTGTGCGGGCTTGCGCAGAACTACCACCAGCTGCTCGCCGCGCGCGCGCTGATGGGCTTCGGCTTCGGCGGCGAGTGGACAGCGGGCGCCGTGCTGATCGGCGAGGTGATCCGTGCACGCGATCGCGGCAAGGCGGTCGGGCTCGTGCAGTCGGGCTGGGCGATCGGCTGGGGGCTGTCGGCGCTGCTGTATGCGCTGCTGTTCTCGGTGCTGCCGGCCGAGCAGGCGTGGCGTGCGCTGTTCCTCGTCGGCCTCGCGCCGGCGCTGCTGGTGGTCGTGATCCGCCGCTACGTGAAGGAGCCGGACGTCTACGAAAAAGAGAAGGCCGCGCAGGCGAAAGGCGCCGACGCGCCGCGCTTCACGGAAATCTTTGCGCCGAAGCTGCTGTCGACGACATTGCGCGCGGCACTGCTGACGACCGGCGCGCAGGGCGGCTACTACGCGATCACGACGTGGCTGCCGACGTTCCTGAAGACCGAGCGGCACCTGACCGTGATGGGCACCGGCGGCTATCTCGCGACGATCATCATCGGTTCGTGGATCGGCTATCTGACGAGCGCCTATCTGACCGACCGCGTCGGCCGCAAGCCGAACTTCATCCTGTTCGCGCTCGGCTCGATGGTGATCGCGTTCGCCTACACGTCGCCGGCGCTGCATCTCACCGATTCGTCGATGCTGTGGCTCGGGTTCCCGCTCGGCTTCTTCGCATCGGGCATCTTCTCCGGGATGGGCGCGTTCCTGACCGAGCTGTTCCCGACGCGCGTGCGCGGGTCGGGGCAAGGCTTCTGCTACAACGTCGGCCGTGCGGTCGGCGCGCTGTTCCCGTTCCTGATCGGTGCGCTGGCGAAACACTACGGGCTCGGCGCGAGCATCGGCATCTTCGCGGTTGCCGCGTACGGCGTGATGATCGTCGCCGCGCTGACGCTGCCCGAAACGCGCGGCCGCGAGCTCGACGCCGCATAAGCGCGCCGCGCAAGCGGGCGGCAGTTCCTCCTGCCGCGTTACCTACCCCTGTTCATCGAAGCCCTCACGCGGCGCGCGACGCGCGCCGTGCGACGGCGCTCGTCCTTCGAATCAACGACGCATCGAGTTCATCGCCATGACTGACCGACACAGTTTCCCCGTTTCCTCCGACGCCGCACGCTGGCAATTCTGGATCGACCGCGGCGGCACGTTCACCGACATCGTCGCGCGCCGGCCCGACGGCACGCTCGTCACGCACAAGCTGCTGTCCGAGAATCCCGAGCAATATCGCGACGCCGCAGTCGCCGGCATTCGCCATCTGCTCGGCCTCGCCGACGGCGAGCCGATCACGCCGGAGCGCGTCGACATGGTGAAGATGGGCACGACGGTCGCGACCAACGCGCTGCTCGAACGCAAGGGCGAGCGCACCGCGCTTGCGACGACCCGCGGCTTTCGCGACGTGCTGCGCATCGCGTACCAGAACCGGCCGCGCCTGTTCGATCTCGACATCGTGCTGCCCGATGCGCTGTACGAGACCGTCGTCGAAATCGACGAGCGGATCGGCGCGCACGGCGACGTCGTTGTGCCGCTCGATCTGCAGAGCGCCGAAGCGGCGCTGCGCAGCGTGTTCGACTCGGGCGTGCAGGCACTCGCGATCGTGCTGATCCACGGCTATCGCTACACCGCGCACGAACGCGCGCTGGCCGGGCTGGCCCGCCGGATCGGCTTCACGCAGGTGTCGGTGTCGCACGAGGTGTCGCCGCTGATGAAGATGGTGTCGCGCGGCGACACGACCGTCGTCGACGCGTATCTGTCGCCGATCCTGCGCCGCTACGTCGAGCAGGTCGCGCACGAGATGCCCGGCGTGAACCTGCAGTTCATGCAAAGCAGCGGCGGTCTCACCCGCGCGGACGCATTCCAGGGCAAGGACGCGATCCTGTCCGGGCCGGCCGGCGGAATCGTCGGGATGGTGCGCGCCGCGCGCGCGGCCGGCTTCGGGCGCGTGATCGGCTTCGACATGGGCGGCACGTCGACCGACGTGTCGCACTACAACGGCGAATTCGAGCGCGTGTTCGAGACGCAGGTGGCCGGCGTACGGATGCGTGCGCCGATGATGAGCATCCATACGGTCGCCGCGGGCGGCGGCTCGGTGCTCGGCTTCGACGGTGCGCGGCTGCGCGTCGGCCCCGAATCGGCCGGCGCGAATCCGGGCCCGGCCGCGTATCGTCGCGGCGGCCCGCTGACGGTGACCGACTGCAACGTGATGCTCGGCAAGATCCAGCCCGACCATTTTCCGCGCGTGTTCGGCCCGCACGCGGACGAGCCGCTCGATCGTGCCGGCGTGGTCGCGAAGTTCGAAGCGCTCGCGGACCAGATCCACGCGGCGACCGGCCGGCGCGACACGCCCGAGGCGCTCGCGGAAGGGTTCCTTGAAATCGCGATCGGCAGCATGGCGAACGCGATCAAGAAGATCTCCGTGCAGCGCGGCCACGACGTGTCGCGCTACGTGCTGACGACGTTCGGCGGCGCGGGCGGCCAGCACGCGTGCGGCGTCGCAGATGCGCTGGGGATGACGCAGGTGTTCGCGCATCCGCTCGCGGGCGTGCTGTCCGCATACGGGATGGGTCTGGCCGACCAGACCGCGATGCGCGAACGCGCTGTGGAAGCGGTGTTGTCCGACGCGTCGCTGCCCGCGCTGAATGCGACGCTCGACCGGCTCGCCGACGACGCGATCGGCGCGCTGCTCGAACAGGGCGTGCCGGCGGAGCGCATCGCGACCGAGCGGCGCGTGCACCTGCGCTACCAGGGCACCGATTCCGCGCTCGACGTGCCGGCCGGAAGCGTCGCCGCGATGCAGCAGGCGTTCGAGGCCGCGTACCGGCAGCGCTATGCGTTCCTGATGCCCGGCACGCCGCTGGTCGCCGAACTCGCGTCGGTCGAGGCGATCGGCTGCTCCGACGCGCCGGTCGAGGTCGCGCCGCTCGCGCCGCGCGACGCGGACGCGGCGCCGCACGCACACAGTGCGGTGCGGTTCTACTCGGGCGGCCAGTGGCACGACGCGGCGTTGTACGTGCGCGATACGCTGCTCGCCGGCGATACGATCGACGGCCCGGCGATCGTCGCGGAGCGGAACGGCACGACCGTCGTCGAACCCGGCTGGCGCGCCGACATGACCGCGCAGGGCAACCTGGTCCTGACGCGCACGACGCCGTTGCCGACGCGCCGCTCGCTCGGCACCGACGCCGATCCGGTGCGGCTCGAGATCTTCAACAACCTGTTCATGTCGATCGCCGAGCAAATGGGACTGCGGCTGCAGAACACCGCGTACTCGGTGAACATCAAGGAACGGCTCGACTTCTCGTGCGCGATCTTCGACGGCGACGGCAACCTGATCGCGAACGCGCCGCACATGCCCGTGCATCTCGGCTCGATGGGCGAGAGCATCCGGACGGTGATCGAGCGCAACCGCGGCCGGATGCGCGACGGCGACGTGTTCATGCTGAACGATCCGTATCACGGCGGCACGCATCTGCCCGACGTCACGGTGATCACGCCGGTGTTCGCGGACGGCTCGGACGCGCCGCTGTTCTACGTCGGCTCGCGCGGCCACCATGCGGACATTGGCGGCACGACGCCGGGCTCGATGCCGCCCGATTCGACGCACATCGACGAAGAGGGCGTGCTGATCGACAACTGGCAGCTCGTGTCGGCGGGCGTGCTGCGCGATGCGGACACGCGCGCGCTGCTCGCGTCGGGCCGCTACCCGGCGCGCAACGTCGAGCAGAACATGGCCGACTTGCGCGCGCAGATCGCCGCGAACCAGAAGGGCGTCGACGAGTTGCGGCGGATGGTTGCACAGTTCGGCCGCGACGTCGTGCTCGCATTCATGGGGCACGTGCAGGACAACGCCGAAGAAGCAGTGCGGCGGGTGATCGGCGCGCTGCAGGACGGCGCGTATCGCTATGCGCTCGACAACGGCGCCGAGATTCGCGTCGCGATCCGCGTCGACCGTGCGGCACGGCGCGCGCAGATCGACTTCACCGGCACGTCCGCGCAGCTCGACAACAACTTCAACGCGCCGAAGGCCGTTTGCATGGCCGCGGTGCTGTATGTGTTCCGCACGCTCGTCGGCGACGACATTCCGCTCAACGCCGGCTGTCTGAAGCCGCTCGACGTGATCGTGCCCGCGCGCTCGATGCTGAATCCCGAGTATCCGGCGGCGGTCGTGTCGGGCAACGTCGAAACGTCGTCGGCGATCACCAACGCGCTGTATGGCGCACTCGGCTGCGTCGCATCGAGCCAGGGAACGATGAATAACTTCACATTCGGTAACGATCAATACCAGTACTACGAGACGATCGCCGGCGGCAGCGGCGCGGGCAACGGCTTCGCGGGCGTGGCCGCGGTGCAGACGCACATGACCAACTCGCGGCTGACCGATCCGGAGGTGCTCGAATGGCGTTACCCGGTGCGGCTCGAGTCGCACCGGCTGCGCGACGGGTCGGGTGGCGCCGGCCGCTGGCGCGGCGGCGACGGCGCCGTGCGGCGGATTCGGTTCCTCGAGGCGATGACCGCGTCGATCCTGTCGAACAACCGGATCCACGCGCCGTTCGGCGCGGCGGGCGGCGAGGCCGGCGCGCTTGGCCGCAACACGATCGAGCGGGCGGACGGCACGGTCGAAACCCTGCGGCATATCGGCCGCGCGCAGATGGCGCCGGGCGACGTATTCGTCGTCGAGACCCCGGGCGGCGGCGGTTACGGCGCGGCGGGCTGACCCGCCTTCGGCACGTGATGCGCGCGCAAGCGCAGCGGCGCCGGGGCTCGCCCCGGAATGCCGGCGCGCGCGCCGGCCGCGCGGATCGCACCGGTTCCATGCGCGTTGGCGCGACGGTCGGGCGGCTGGGCGAGACCGCCCGGCCAGCGTCGTTCGCGCCGATATTGCGCCGGCGGAGAGAATAAAAAAGCATATTCCGACCTGAACGGAAACGAATGTTCACGATGTCGCAGCGTGCTGCGACACGCTTTGACCCCACATGGGAGCACGCGCCGCGGCGCGATGAAGCCCCCCCGCGGGAAAGTCGGCAAACGCCCGTCGGACAAGCGTTTCCGGCGTTTTGGGGTGCGGTGCGGCGCGCCGGCGCCCGCTGCGCAAGCGGCGCCGGTCACGAACAGATCGCTGTGCCAATTGAGCGGCGATTCCTTGACACCCCGTTCTAAATGTGAGTGCCAATCTCCATCGTCATTTGATAAGATGGGATCCATCATTCGTTTGGAAATCAGCGCGCGTCGCGCGCATACGCCGGGTCGCATTGGCTGGGAACAAGGACGGAACGAGGGCAGCTGTCAACGCCATCGCGGTTGCCGTTCCGGGTGCGCGCGTCGCACCCCCGGAGGGCGGCGGCCAGCTCGCCTCCGTCTACACTGTGCGTTTTTTCTGGATCGGGGCGAATCCATGGACGACGAAAACGATAGCGCGGTGCTGGAGGCGCATCTCGGTACGCGCAGCCCATGCTGGCGCCTCGGCAGCGACAGCAATGCACTCGAGCTGGCCGCCGTTCGAGGCCTCACCAATATCGCGGTGGCGCTGACCGGCGAGCAGGCCGCGCGGATTCGCGCGCTCACCGGCGTCACGTCCCACCTGGTGCTCGAGCTCGCGCTGTTCGGCGATGCGGTCAGCCTCCATCTGGTCGGCAAGAAGGTCGATACCGCGAACTGGGCCGGCACGGCGTCCGCTTATTCCGATACGGCGTCCGTTGCGAGCGACCTCGCGCACGGGCTCGCGTTCGCCGAGCAGGTCGTGTCCGAGGTGAACTCGCTGGTCGTGATCCTGGACCGCAACGGGATGGTGCAGCGCTTCAACCGGCTGTGCGAGGAAGTGACCGGCAAGCGCGAGGTCGACGTGATCGGCCGCAGCGCGTTCGAGCTGTTCATGAGCCCCGAGCAGGGCGCACAGTCGCGCAGCAACATCACCGGCTTTTTCGCGAGCAACAAGTCGTTCGCGGTCGAGCGCTACATCAACACGGTCAACGGGCCGCGCCTGTTTCAGTTCCGCAACAAGTTCGTGCAGAGCGGCAGCGGCGCCGACGAGCAGTTCCTGATCTGCTCGGGCATCGACATCACGGAGGAGCGCAACGCGCAGCAGCGGCTCACCGAGCTCGCGAACACCGACGGGCTGACCGGCTTGCCGAACCGTCACGCGATCAGCGAGCGCATCCGCATCGCGCTGGGCGCGGAGCGCGCCGACATGCGCGGCCAGGTGGGGATCCTGTTCCTCGATCTCGACAACTTCAAGCGCGTCAACGATCACTACGGCCACATCACCGGCGACCGGCTGCTGCAGGACGTGTCCGCGGTCATCGGCGGCTGCCTGCCGTCCGGTGCGACGCTTGCGCGGCTCGGCGGCGACGAGTTCCTGGTGTTGTTCGAGAACGGCACGCGCGCGCTGCTCGAGGCGACCGCGCAGATCATCCTCGAGCGGATGCGCACGCCGATTCATCTCGGGCTGGTCGAGGTCTACACGAGCTGCTCGATCGGCATCGCGATGTATCCGCACCACGGCGATTCGCTCGAAACGCTGATCCGCAGCGCCGATACCGCGATGTACGTCGCGAAGGAAGAAGGCAAGCATACGTACCGCGTGTTCTCGATGGAGATGAACCAGAAGGTCGCGAAGTACATGTGGCTCGACACGAACCTGCGCAAGGCGCTCGAGGAAGAGCAGTTCGTGCTGCACTACCAGCCGGTCATCGACATTGCGACCGGCGACGTGCACAGCGTCGAGGCGCTGATCCGCTGGCAGTCGCCCGATCGCGGGCTGGTCGCGCCGATCGAGTTCATCCGTTTCGCCGAGGAGTCGGGGCTGATCGCGCCGCTCGGCCGCTGGGTGATGCGCACCGCGGCCGCGCAGGCCGCCGCGTGGAAGGCGAAGGGGCTCGGCGTACGGATTGCCGTGAACGTGTCCGCACGGCAGTTGCAGGACACGAACATCGTGCTGCAGTTCGCATCGATTCTCGACGGCGCGGCGCTCAAGCCCAGCCTCGTCGATATCGAGCTTACCGAAAGCAGCTTCATCGAAGACGAAGAAGCGGCGCACGAGCTGATGAAGCAGTTCCGCCAACTCGGCGCAGAGATCCATCTCGACGATTTCGGCACCGGCTATTCGTCGCTGTCGCAACTGTCGCGGTTGCCGCTCGATTCGATC
This sequence comes from Burkholderia latens, assembly GCF_001718795.1. Taxonomy (NCBI): domain Bacteria; kingdom Pseudomonadati; phylum Pseudomonadota; class Betaproteobacteria; order Burkholderiales; family Burkholderiaceae; genus Burkholderia; species Burkholderia latens. The sequence goes on from NZ_CP013438.1 coordinate 314,109, forward strand.
AAGCTCGATCGCAGCTTCATCACCGGCATCGACCGCAACCCGCGCTCGCAGGCGCTGGTACGCTCGGTCGTGTCGCTCGCGAAGGCGCTGAGTTTTTCGGTGGTCGCCGAAGGCGTCGAAACGCGCGCCGAAGCCGACTTCCTGAAGCAGATCGACGTCGACCACGCACAGGGCTTCTACTTCGCGCGGCCGATGCCGGCCCAGGCGTTCGAAGCGTGGCTCGCGGAAACGAGAAAGCTCAGGCTGATCGCCTGAGCGTCCTCAGATGACCGAGTGCGCCGCCGGCTGGACGGCGGCGCCGTCATCACGTCACACCGTGCGCAGCTTCGACACGCGCCGGTTCTGCAGCATCACCAGACGTTCCATGTACGCGAGGTCCTTCGGCTCGATCGTGAACGCCGCGCGCACCCATTCCTCGGTGATGTCCATCAGCTCCGAACGCGTGAGCTGGAACACGCGCTCGCGCGCGCGCAGCATCGCGCGGATGCCGTTCAGCTTCGGGGTCATCACGTCGATGAAGGTGCGTGTGGCGAGGTAAGCATCGCCCGCGTCGAAGGTCTGGTCGATCAGCCCGCGATCCTCGTACCACTCGGCCGCATGAGCTTCGCCGCTCGAGATCAGCGATTCCGCGAGCCCGCGGTCCGCCTTGCGGGCGACCAGCGAATACCCGCCCATCCCCGGAAACAGGTTGAACGCGATCTCGGGAAAGCCGAGCTTCACGCCTTTCTGCGCGAGTACGTAGTGGTGGGCGAGCGCGGCCTCGAAGCCGCCGCCCAGCGCGCTGCCCTCGACCATTGCGATCGAGATCGCACCGGTGCCGAAGCCCGTGTAGATCTCGTACACGCCGTCGATGCACGAGCGCGCGTAGGCCATCAGCTGATCGCGCCGGCCGCTGCGGATCGCGTCGACGAAGAAGCTCAGGTCGCCGCCGACGTTGAACAGCTCGGGCACGAGCGAGCCCGTCACCCAGAAGTCGAAGCGTAGACCCGACTCGCGTGCGACGCGCGCGAGATGGATGATGTCCGTGACGAGCTGCTGGTTGAAGCACGGCCGCGGCTCGGATCTCAGCATCATCCACATGACATTGCGCCCTTCCTCATAGAACGCGGTCAGTTGTGAGAGTTCTCCTGCTTCATAAAACGGACGGCACGCCGGATGGGATTGGAGTTGCATGGTATGTCCTCGTGAGATGTGGTTTTCCAGAAGCACCGCGGCCGGCGTCGTGGAAAACCAGCCCCCGCACGGCGCCGGCCGCGAGGCATCGCCATTGTTGCGCGCACACAAAGGTCGAATTGCGGGGAAAAACGCATGTCGCGGACATCGCGCACATCGCGGGCGACGTGCGCTGCGAGATCGATGCGAATGACGCGATCGGGGTGAACGCTCGACGGAAGAAGCGCGAGTGAAATGACGGTAGCGGCGCTGCGCGGCGTGGATCGATGCGGCGCGATGACGATGCGCGCGCTTGCAGTTCGGTGTTTCGATGCGATTCCTGTGCGCGCAAACGTTGGCGAGGCGTCAGCGACGCTCGACAAGATCACGCCGGCGCGGTTGGCGGCGAACGGCGTCGTGTGGCCGTCGCCCGTTGCATCGACGACGTCGGCACGCGGGCCATGCGCGGAACCGTCGCCTGGACCTCGTGCGGCAAGCGCGCGGACCTGGCCTGGCGCATGCGTTTTTCACGCGATCATCGAATCGTGACCATCCTCATTGCCACGGGAATTGCGACTGCACGGTGCCGGTTCAAGCAGGTGAATACATGCTGGCGCGGATGCGGCGCGGCAGGCGAGTCGATTGCCGCTCACGCAACGACGCACGAGCCGGCCAACGATAGACGACGTCCGCGGCGCGCCCCGCATTCCAGCAACCCGGCCATCGCCATTCCGGGGCCGGACTACGTTGCCCGCCTGCCAGGGATTTTGTATCGCGACGTGACATAAAAATCGGTCGTTCAGCCGACAGATCGTGAATGTGCGGCAATCCGGGTGTACGGTGCGCGACGCATTCCGGTCTGCCTGCGAGCGTGGAGGCAGAAGCCCGCGCGCGACGCCTTGACGGTCGCGGGCGCGTCGCCCACACTCGACTGAACGACGGCGCGCGGCGTCCGTAAACGCGCGCCGTCGCGTGCCGACATGAACCCGACCGCGCGGAGAATTTCGACGTGGTGCGCTTTCCATTTCCATCGAACGGCATCCGGCCGCGCAGCGCCTTTGCGCTCGCGCTCGCCGCCGCCTGTGCCGCGCTCGCGTGCCCGGCGTTTGCTGGTGCCGCCGCCGACGACGTGCCGCCGGTCACGATCGTCAGCGATGTGCATGTGTTCGTGCTGCAGCACGACGGCTCGCTCGACGAGCAAGACGATTCGACGCTGCGTGCGAACGATGCGAACGGGATCGACGCAATCGCGCAACGCTACGTGTGGTTCGACAAGAACCTCGAAAAGGTCGAGCTGATCGCGGCCGAGACGATCGATCGCGACGGCGTCGCGCATCCGGTCGGCCCGGACGGCATCCGCGACGTCCAAGAGCCGCGTTCGGCCGGCGCGCCGACGTTTCAGGACGGGCTGTTGCGCACCGTCGTATTTCCCGGCGTCGAAGCCGGGTCGAGCACGCGCATCGCGTTCCGCAAGTCGCGCACGAAGCCCGTCAACGCCGGTTATTTCGGCTATACGGTCGAACCGTCGCGCGAGCCGGTGGAGAGCCAGAGGCTGATCTTCGACGTGCCGGCCGACCTGCCGCTGCATGCGGATGCGCGCGGCTACGTCGCGCTGCCGCCCGTCACCGCGAACGGCCGCACGCGCTACGAATTTGACTACCGGCATGGCCCGTACGACCGGATCGAGAGCGGCTCGGTCGGCTATCCGACCTACGGCGACCGGCTCGTCGTGTCCACGCTGCCCGACTATGCAGCGTTCGCCGCGCGCTACCGCGACGCGGCCGTGGATCCGGGTGCGAACGATCCGGCCGTGGTGCAGCTGGCGCGCGCGCTCACCGCCGGCGCCGACGATCCGCACGACAAGGCGCGCATCCTGTACGACTGGGTGCAGGCGAACGTGCGGTACGTCGCGATCTTCCTCGGCGAGACGGCCGCCGCGCCGCATCGCGTGACGGACATCCTGCGCAATCGCTACGGCGACTGCAAGGACCACGTCGCGCTGTTCGGCGCGCTGCTCGCGGCGGTCGGCATCCGGAGCGAACCGGTGCTGATCAATCTCGGCGCGGTGTACACGCTGCCGTCGGTGCCCGGTTACGGCGGCGGCGCGATCAATCATGCGATCACGTGGCTGCCGGATCTCGGCCTCTACGCGGACACCACGACAGCCGGCATCGCATTCGGCTACCTGCCGCCGATCGTGATGGACCGGCCGGCGCTGCTGGTCGATAGCGGCGTGCTGTCGCGTACTCCGGCCACGCAGACGAAGCGCCGCACCGCCCGCGTGGACATCGATGCGTCGCAACCGGGCGCGGCGCGATTTCACGCGCTCGTCAACGACGAAGGCTGGACGGCCGAGCTCGAGCGCAACGTGTTTCGCCGGGCGCCGCCCGAGCGCCTGCGGCAGCTCGCGAACGAACGGCTGCGACAAAGCGGGTTGCGCGGCCGCACGCAGATCGCGACGAGCGACCGCCGCGCGACCGGCGGCCCGTTCGACGTGACGTTCACCGGCACGCTCGATCACTTCGTCTGGCCGGACGGCACGACCGCGGTGCCCGCGCTGTCGAGCGTGACCGGCGGGATCGCGACGCAGGTCGAAAGCTGGCTTGCCGAACCGGTGCGCACGCAGCCCTGGACGTGTGTCGGCGGCACGTTCGACGAGACCGGGCAGATCGCGCTGCCGGCCGACGTCGCGGTGACTGACCTGCCGGCCGACACCGCCGTGCGCGACCGCTTCATCGATTTCACGTCGCATTACGTGTTCGATCCGGCCGCGCACGTCGTGCAGGTCACGCGGCGGATGACGGCCGAATTCGGCCGGCAGGTCTGCACGGCCGACGAGTTCACCGCGCTGCGTGCGTCGCTCGAGCGCATCGAGCGCGACGCGCAGGCGCAGATCGTCGTGAGGGCGAAGCAACGTTGAAGGCGGGCGCGGCGAGCGGGCGCCGTGCACGGGCAGACGCGCCCGGCCGAAGCCGGCCGACGCTCAGGAGACGAACATGACGGAACGGGAACACGAGACCGCAGCGCTGTCGAAAGAACTGCTGGGCGCGATCGTACAGGGCACGGAAACGAGCGGCGCGCCGGTGGATGCGCAACAGTGCGCGGCGCTGGCCGTGCAGTGCGCGACGGCGCTGATCGACCAGCTGGACGCGCGCAGCGGCTGAGTGCGATCGTTGCGCGCTTGGTGAAGTATCGCGCGAAGCCTGCGTGACGCGACGGGCATTCGCGTTGCTGCGCGTTGCGCGCGAAGCGCCGGACTTTATGCGTCGGCGGGGGCGTCGGCGTGCGCGTCGCCTTCCGCACGCACCGCGCCCGGCGGCCGTCCGACCACGCGCTTGAACGCGCGGCTGAACGCGGCGAGCGACCCGTAGCCGAGCCGGTACGCGACCGCCTCGATCGTCTCGCGGTCGCGCGCGATCCACTGTGCGGCGAGGCGCATTCTCAGCTCGGTCAGGTAGCGCACCGGCGTCATCCCGGTGGCCGCGAGAAAACGCTCGGCGAACACCGAGCGCGACACGCCGGCTTCGGCGGCCAGTTCGGCGACACTCCAGTTGCGGCCCGGATCGCGATGCAGCGCGACGATCGCGCGGCCGAGCTTCGGTTCGCGCAGCGCCTGCACCCAGCCGGTCGCATCGCCGCAGCCGCACTCGACCCAGCCGCGCACGATGAACGCGGCGACCACGTCCGCGAGCCGCGCGAGGATGCCTGCGAAACCCGCGCGCTCCGAGCACGATTCGCGTTCCATCGCGTCGAGTATCGGCCGGATTTCCGGGTAGCGCGCGAGCAGCGTGCCGACGTGCATGAACGCCGGCATTGTGCCGACGAGCGGTTGCATGCCGCCGAGATCGAGCTCCATGCACGCGCTGAAGATCAGCGCATCGCCGGCGGCGGGCTCCGCTGCCGCGCACGACGCGGCGCCGACCGACGCGACCGTATCGCAGATCTTCGCAGCCTCGAACCCGCCGATCTCGCGGCACGGGGCGTCCGGATCGGACAACAGCGCATGCTTGCGGCCGTGCGGCAGCAGGATCGCATCGCCGGCCTCGAGCCGCACCGTCGTGCCGTCCGAGTCGCGCAGCAGCACGGGGCCGCGCCCGACGAAATGGAACTGCGCACGGCCCGGCGCATGACCGAAGCTCAGCCCGAACGGCCGCGGCACGTGGATCCGGCGGTATTGGACGCCGCTCAGGCGCATGCCCAGCAGTAGTTCGCTGACGAGATCGTGCACGTCGGGCGCGGGAGGAAGCAGCGGTTCGGACATATGAGATTCGGACGATCGATCAACAATAACGGATTGTATGTCATAGACCGTCCTGACGCCGCTCCTTACGATACGTCGACATCAGTACTTTCCCTATACGACACGGAACGACGCATGAATCCCGGAATCTCTTCTGCCGCCACCACGGCGGCGCCCCGCGAGCCGGCCTGGGGCGCCGTTTTCGCGATGACGCTTGGCGTGTTCGGTCTCGTCACCGCCGAATTCTTGCCTGCGAGCCTGCTCACGCCGATGGCCGACAGCCTCGGCGTGACCGAGGGCGTTGCCGGCCAGGCCGTCACGGCCACCGCGACGGTCGCGCTCGTCACGAGCCTGCTGATTTCCGCGCTGACGCGCACGATCGATCGCCGCCGCGTGCTGCTCGCGTTCTCGGTGCTGCTCGTCGCGTCGAATCTCGCCGTTGCGTTCGCGCCGAACCTGGCGATGCTGCTGATCGGCCGCGTCGTGCTCGGCATCGCGCTCGGCGGCTTCTGGACGATGGCGACCGCCACCGCGATGCGGCTCGTGCCGACCGCGCTGGTGCCGCGCGCGCTGTCGATCATCTTCAGCGGCGTCGCGGTCGCGACGATCGCATCCGCGCCGATGGGCAGCTACTTCGGTCACCTGATCGGCTGGCGCAACGTGTTCCTGATCGCCGCCGGACTCGGCGGCGTCGCATTCCTGTCGCAGGTTGTCACGCTGCCGTCGATGCCGCCGAGTGGCACCACGCGGCTGCGTACGCTCGTCGACGTGCTGCGCCGGCCGACCGTCGGCCTCGGGATGTTCGCGACGATCCTCGTGTTCACCGGACATTTCGCATTCTTCACGTATCTGCGGCCGTTCCTCGAACAGGTGGCGGGCGTCGGCGTGAACGGGTTGTCGGCGATCCTGCTCGGCTACGGAATCGCCAACTTCGTCGGCACGTCGCTCGCGGGCCGCGTGCTCGAACACCGGCTGCGGCCGATGCTGATCGGGATGCCGGCGTTGATGGTCGTGCTCGGCGTCGCGCTCGTCGCGCTTGGACGCGCGCCGATGTTCGACGCGGTGCTCGTCGCGTTGTGGGGGATGGCGTTCGGCGGCGTGCCGGTTGCGTGGTCGACGTGGGTCACGCGCACCGTGCCCGATGAGGCGGAGAGCGCGGGCGGGCTGATCGTCGCGGCGATCCAGCTCGCGATTGCCACGGGTGCGGCGGCGGGCGGCGTCGTGTTCGACGCGAACGGCGCGGGCGGCGTGTTCCTCGGTGCGGCCGCGGTGCTGGCCGTCGCGGTTGCGACGATCGTCACCGGCGTGCCGAAGCGGGTCGGAGCGACGGCGCTGGCCGAATGATGCGGGGAAAGCCGATCGGCATGGGCGTCGACCGGCTGCCCCGGGCGATCTGGCAAACAGCGGTGTGAATCCGCGGTTCCCTGTCGCGCGGGCACGTTGCATCACGCATCGTGCCCGCGTTTTGCATGCTTGATCCGGCTTGGTCGGGGGCGATCAGCCGCGTTGCTTCACCACCGCCGCAAGCGCCTTCATCGCCTGAAGGTACGGGTATGGCCCGTGGCTGATGCGGGCGACGCCGTATTCGGCGAGTTCGGCGAGCGTCGGCGTTTCGTCGACGCGCATGATGTTCACCGGCAGCGGCGACGCAGCGGTGAGCGCGCGAATCAGCGCCGGCGAGCGAAGGCCCGGCACGAACAGGCCGTCGGCGCCTGCCGCCGCATAAGCGCGTGCGCGCGTCAGCGCGTCGTCGAGCAGCCGTTCGTCGTGCGCATCGGCCGCGACCGTGAAGAACACGTCGGTGCGCGCGTTGATGAAGTAGCCGCTTCCCGCGCGATCGGCCGCCTGCCGGGCCGCGGCGAGACGCGCTGCCGCGTCGTCGACGGTGCGCAGTTCGCCCGTCGCGGGAAAGCTGTCTTCGAGATTGCAGCCGATCGCGCCGGCGTCGATGCTGCGCGCGATCGTGTCGGCGACATCTTCCAGCCGCTCGCCGTACCCGCTTTCCAGATCGACGGTGACGGGCAAGTCCGTCGCCTGTGCGATCCTCGCGAGCACTTCCATCACGAGCGCTTTCGGCATCTGCTCCCCATCGACGAAACCGTTCGCGGCCGCGACCGACCAGCTGCCGGTCGCAAGCGCGACACCGCCTGCGTCGGCCACCGTGCGCGCGCTGCCGGCGTCCCACACGTTGAACAGCACGAGCGGCTGGCCCGCCCGGTGAAGCGAACGGAAATACGCGGCTTTTTCGGTGTTATTGCGGCTCATGCTCGTCCCTCCAGTGGAAATTCGGATTGTTCGTGTTGCTGAACGATACATCGATCGTGTCGAGCGCCGCGAGAAAATCGCGTGCGTCGAACAGTTCGCCGACGCTGCGCACGCCGCCTGACGCGAGCGTCCTGCCGGTCAGCACGCGCAGCGTCGCCTCGACGATGATCGGCGCGCTGGTCGCATAGATGTCGCGTCCCGACGCGGTCGCGCGATGCGTGACGCCGTTCTGCACGACGATGGCGTCCATCGCGAAGCGCTGCGCCGAACGGCCGAGTGCGTCGACCGGTTGCGGCGGCGGCGTGCCGGCATCGCGCACGTCGCGCAGCGCGAGCGTCGCGAGCCACGATTCGATGGTATCGATGCGCAGATGCCGCGCGAGCGTCATCACTTCGGTGAATGGCAGCAGCGTCACGTCGGCGTTGCCGAACGGCGGCGGGAACGGCCACGTGCGTGTGCGGGCGGTCGACGGCACCGCGGTCGGCTTGCCGTTGCGCTGGATCAGCCGGATCGCGTGATTGCGTTCGCTGGTCACGCGCGTGCCGCGCGTCGGATGCCAGCTGTCGAGGCCGGTGGCGACGTCGACGCGGTCGACCGGGCGGCCCGGATCCACGAGCGCCGTCACGAGCAGATCGGCGAGCCCGCCGTAGAACGCGGCGGCCGGCACGAGCGTCACGCCGGCGGCGCGCGCCCGGCTGTCGCACTTGTCGGTCAGCGCCTGGACCGCCGGTTGCTCGGCCGTCAGGTCGAAATACGGAATGCCCGCCCGCAGCGCCGCATCCGCGACCAGCAGTGCGGTGTCGAGGTACGGTCCCGCGCAGTTGATCACCGCGTGCGCGCCGCGCAATGCGGCGGCGAGCGCATGCGCATCGTCGATCGGAGCGACGCGCCACGGCGCCCCGTGGTTGCCGCTTTGCGCGAGCCGTGCGGCGTCGCGCCCGATGCGGAGCGTGCCGACGCCGCGCCGCGCCGCTCCAGCTCCGCGACGACAAACCGCCCGGTGTGCCCGCTGGCGCCATACACGGCAACCGTCATTCGATCGTTCATGATCCACTCCGATACAGACCGGTTTGTTTTATAGTACAGACCTGTATCGTCGTCAATCGCCGGGTGCTATCATCGGGCGCACTAATTGGCGGCACGGGCGGCCATCGCGGCCGGGCTGGGATGAAACAGGGAAACGACACGAACGGGAGCGCGTCCGATACGCGCGAGCGCATTCTGCAGACGGCGAGCGAGCTGTTCTATCGGGAAGGCACGCGGGCGGTCGGCGTCGATCTGATCGTCGCGCAGGCGGGCGTCGCGAAGACGAGCCTGTACCGCTACTTCGCAACGAAGGACGACCTGATCGAAGCGTTTCTGCTGCGCGAGGATGCCGATTTCTGGGCGCACTGGGATGCGGTGGCCGCGCAGCACCGCCGCTCGCCGCGCGACGAACTCGATGCGCAACTGCAGTGGATCGGCGAGCGCATCGAGCGCCCCGGCTATCGCGGCTGCCCGCAGATCAACATCGCCGCCGAATACGCGGATAGTAATCATCCGGCCCGCAAGGTCGCCGTCGCGCACAAGCAGGAATTGCGGCGCAGGCTGACCGAGCTGGCGAGCGCGATGCGGATCGACGCACCTGAAACTTACGCGCTGCGGCTCGCGACCGTCATCGACGGCGCACTGAGCAGCGGACAGGCGCTGCATGCGCATGGGCCGGTGCGCTTCCTGCAGGAATTCGCGCAACTGCTGATGCCGAAGAAGGGCCGGAAGTAGCGCGCGGGGCCGCGCGGTGTCAGCCGCGCGTGGCCGGATCCTCCGACAGCGCGCGCAACTGGTCGCGCAACACGTCGACCTCGCCGTCGGCGAACGGCCGTTCGATCTCGGCGTGCGTCTGCTGCCACAGCGGAAACGCGTCGGCGAGCAGCCGATGGCCGGCCGGCGTGAGTTCGAGCAGGCGGCTGCGCTTGTCGTCCGGATCCTGCGTGATGGTGACGAGCCCGCGCCGCTCGAGCGGTTTCAGCGCGGCGGTGAGCGTCGTGCGGTCCATCGCGAGCAGCGACGCGACCGACTTCATCGCGGCCGGCTGCGGCCGGTTCAGCGACATCAACAGCGAAAACTGGCCGTTGGTGAGATCCAGCGGACGCAGCACATCGTCGAAGATGCGCGCGAGATTGCGGGCCGCGCGCTGCATGTGCAGGCACAGGCAGCAATCGCGCACCATCAGCGTCGTCTCGAACGGAAGCTTTTCTTTGCGTGCCATGTTGCAATTGTGTTGATATCAACCTATCGTGTCAAGGGCGAGGAGCGGCAGCCCGCCGCTCCCGTCACCGGACGGAGGAAGCATGAGTGCCCAACAGCAGTTGTATCTCGCGGTATTCCTCGGCAGCAAGGAAAGTCCCGGCATGAAGGCGTGGATGGCGCTGCCGGAGGACGAACGGCGCGCGCGCGAGCGGGACGGAATCGCCGCGTGGCATGCGTGGGTCGACCGGCATCGCGATGCGATCGTCGAACTCGGCGGTCCGCTCGGCAAGACCAAGACGATCGGCAAGGGCGGTGTCGCGGATACCGCCAATGCGATGAGCGGCTTCACCGTCGTGCGCGCCGCATCGCACGACGCGGCGGCCGCGCTGTTCGAAGGTCATCCGCATTTCACGCTGTTCCCGGGCGACGCGATCGACGTGATGCCGGTGCTCGCCGTGCCCGGCATGTGATCGGCAGCGGGCGCGCTGCGCGTGCGGCCGACGTGGCCGAAGCGGCCGAAGCGGCCGAAGCGGCCGAAGCGGCCGAACGGGCCGGAGTCGCCTGCGCACCGCGTGTTCCGCGACATCTTGATGGAGACATTGCGATGAAGCTATACGGATTCGCCGGAACGCGCTCGCAACGCGCGCTCTGGGGGCTCAGGGAACTGGACGCGGATTTCGAATTCGTGTCCGTCAATCTGCTGGCGGGCGAGCACAAGCGGCCCGAATTCCTGCAAATCAATCCGGCCGGCAAGGTGCCCGTGCTGGTGGACGGCGATCTCGTGATCCCGGAGTCGGCCGCGATCGTGCTGTACCTCGCGGACAAGTATCCGGAGAAGGCGCTGCTGCCGACCGATCCGGCGCTGCGTGCGCACGCTTACCGCTGGGTGATGTTCGCGGTGACGGAACTCGAGCAGCCGCTGTGGCGCATCACGCGGCATACGTTCCTCTACCCGCCGGAGAAGCGGCTGCCGGCCGATATCGAACTCGCGCGCGAGGATTTCAACGCAATGGCCGGAATTCTCGACCGGCATCTCGAGGGGCGTGAATTCATCGTCGGCGACACGCTGACGGTCGCCGATTGCGTGACTGCGTATCTGATCGACTGGGCGAGCGAGTGTCAGCTGCTCGATGGGTTCCCGCAGTTGCGGGCGTACCTCGCGCGCCTTTACGCGCGGCCGAAGGCGCCGCAACGGATCGCGGACGCGCGCAAGGCCGCGTGAGTGGCCGTGGAGCGCGCCGACGGCCGCGAGCGGGCGCGATGGCGCGCTGTCGCGATGGCGCGCCGTGCGGGGCTACTGCACGGCGGCCGGGCCGCCCAGCGCGTGGCACAGCACCGACAAGTCGCGAACGGTCAGATGCGGGGATGGGGCGCGATGCGCAGCGCGCTCCGTTTCCGTGTGTTCGTCGCGTACGACCCACGCGGCCTGAAGCCCCGCCTTCAACGCGCCGACGACGTCGAGATGAAAATCGTCGCCGACGTGCAGCAGTTCCGCCGCCCGCACCCCGAGCGTCGTCGCAGCCGCATGAAAAATCTCCGGCTCGGGTTTTGCAAATCCGAACGCGCGCGCGCTGATCGTTTCGCGGAAGAACTCGGCGCCGCCGGTCAAGCGAAGATCCGCATTGCCGTTCGTCACCGCGATCAGCGGAAACCGTGCGCTCAACCACGCGAGCGCCGGCAGTGCATCGTCGAAGAACTCGACCTGATTCCGCGCCGCATAGAACGCATCGTATGCGTGGTCGGTCAGTTCGACGTCTTCGTTTGCGCGCGCCAGCGCGAGCCGGATCGATCCGATGCGCAGCGCGCGATAGTCGCCGACGAGATCGGGCCGCGAACGTTCGTATTCGTCGCGCAATCGGCTTAACGCGTGCGGCGTCGGCAGCACATTCGCGATATTCGGCGCGCGCGCGAGCAGCCACGCGTGCAGCGACGCCTCGGCACGAACGACGGCCGCGCCGAACGGCCACAGTGTGTCGTCGAGGTCGAACGAGATGGCGGAAACTTTGGCAAGCGGCATGGTGACGGAAGATATCACGCAGTTGCCGTTCACCACGCCCACGGGATCGAACGGCCCGCGCCGTTGTCGACAGCCTGCCGGTACAGGAGACGCGCGACGGTCAGGTCCTGCAGCGCAAGCCCCGTCATGTCGAAGACGGTGATCTCGTTCGCGGAGCGACCGATCGACACGGTGCCGGCGAGTACGTCGCCGATTTCGGTGCGCGGCAGATCGGGCGCCCACTGGCACTCGCCGATGGTGCGCGCCTGCTCGTGATCGTCGACGAAAATCCGCGCGCGCGCCAAAACACCTTCGGGCAGTTCGCGCTTGCCCGCGGTGTCCGCGCCCACGCAGGTCAGATGCGTGCCCGGCCGGACAGCATCGGCGTCGAACAACGGGCCGCCGCCCGGCGTCGCGGTAATCACGACGTCGCTGTCGGCCACAGCATCGTTCCGGCTTCGCGCGACGCGAATGTCGCAGCGTCCGCGGAATGCCGCTTCGAATACCGGATCCGGCTCGCCGCCGACGTTCACGTACTGCACCGTGCACCGTTGCGGCAGCAGCCGTATCGCGTAGTCGAGCTGGACGTGCGCCTGCACGCCGGTGCCGAATACGCAGATCCGTGAACTGTCGCGCCGCGCGAGCGCCTGGAGCCCGAGGCCGCCCGCCGCACCCGTTCGCGCGGTGGTGATCGCATTGCCGTCCATGATGCAGAGCGGGCGGCCGCTGGCCGGATCGAATAGCGCGATCGTCGCCTGATGCGGCTCGCCGCCGCGGCGGCGATTGCCTGGCCAGAACCCCGCGGCCTTGAAACCGAGCAGATCCTGGCTCGCGACGTCACCGGCTTTGATGCCGAATACGCCGCCGGTATGCAGCTTCTCGCGCACGACCGGAAACACGCGCCCGGCGCGCCGACTGTGCAGCACGAACGCTTCGCGGACCGCCGCCATCACCGGCTCGGCTTGCAGAGCCGGTTCGACCGCATCGCGATCGAGAAGGAGGAGTTGGGCGTCTGTCGGCATGGTCGGGAGCCTGTCGAGTGTGGAACGATGTGCGGATTTTATGGTTTGTCCAGATATGGGCAAACGGTCACCGATTGTTGAACGACGATGGCGCGATCGATGTCGTCAGATGAAACGGACGATCACGCCACACCACCGTTTCAGCACGCCTTCCGATTACCAGCCGTAGAAGCGCGGCCACGTCTGTATGGCGCCGTCGCCGCTCAGCGCGTGGTATTCCGGATGCTGCGCGCCGGTCGCGCATGCATGGTTCGGCAGGATTCGCAGGCGGGTGCCGATCGGAAACCGCTTTGCGATATCCGCATCGATCGTGCCGGCGCGCGACACGATTCCGTGTTCCTGATTGGCCGCGCTGATCACGTAGTCGCCGAGCACGTCGCCGTCCTCGGTGCACACCTGCCCGTAGCCGAAATCGCGCGCCTGCCGCTGCGTGCCGCGATCGCGGCTCATCGCCATCCAGCCCGCATCGACGATTGCCCAGCCTTTCTCTTCCTGATGTCCGATGACGGTGGTCAGCACCGATAGCGCGATATCGGACAGCGCGCACACGCCGACGTTGTGCATCACGAGGTCGAACAGCACGTACACGCCCGCGCGGACTTCGGTTGCGCCGGCCAGATGCTCGGCGGACAGCGCGGTCGGCGTCGACCCGATGCTCACGACCGGGCACGGCAAGCCGGCGGCCCTGAGGCGCTCGGCGGCGCGTACGGTCCGGCTGCGCTCCTGTTCCGCGATCGCGACGAGCGCGTCGCGGGTGTCGTAGTCGTAGCTGGAGCCGGCGTGCGCCAACACGCCGCCGAGCGTCATGCCGCCGTCAACCAGCGCGCGGCCGACGTCGATCAGCCGATCGTCGTCGGGCGGAATGCCCGACCGGTGCCCGTCGACGTCGACCTCGATCCAGACCTCGAAACGTTCGCCGTGCTCGCGCCCGAATTCGGCAATCGCTCGGGCGGCCGGTACGCTGTCCGCGACGATCTTCAGATCGCAGCCCTGCCGGCGCAGCGCGAGCGCCTGGCCGAGCTTCGCGGGAATCATCCCGACCGCATAGACAATGTCGCGCACGCCGCCCGCGAAGAACTGCTCTGCTTCCTTCAGCGTGGATACCGTGATGCCCCGCGCGCCGGCCGCGATCTGCGCGTCGACGACGTGCTGGCACTTCGTCGTCTTCACGTGCGGCCGGAATCGGACGCCGAGCGCGTCCAGACGCGTCTGCATGCGCGCAATGTTGTCACGCATGCGTTCGATGTCGATCAGTGCGGCGGGGGTATTGACGGTTGGGACGCCCATGGTGCGTTGCCTCGAGAGTGGCCGATGCAAGCATCGTAGGACGGTTGATGCGTCGCCGGTTTAACGTGCAGCAAATGATCCATTAAGCAAGCGTTAATGGCCGGCTGCGCGTCACGCCTTCCCGCGCCACGGCGGCGGATCGAGAAACTGCTTTGCGGCGTCGACGAAAATGCGTTGCCGCGCGGAGCGGCCGGTGCGCGACGGCAGCAGCGCGGTCACCGGCGCGGGAGGCAGATGCCAGTCGGGTAGCAGCCTGACCAGCTTGCCGCTCGCGAGCAGCGGCGCGACGTCCCATTCGGACCGTTCGACGATGCCGAGCCCGGCCAGCGCCCAGTCGGTGATGACGGTGCCGTCGTTCGACGACAGTGCGCCCGTTACGCGGATCACCGCCGAGCGCCGGGATTCGCCTTTGCCATCGGCCCTTTGCGAGAAGCGCCAGCGCGGAATGTCCTCGTCGTTCTCGCGCAGGCACAGGCAGTCGTAGCGGGCGAGGTCGGAAGGGTGGTTCAGTGCAGTGATGCGACGCGCGTAACCGGGGCTCGCGCACAGGAAGCGCTCGTTCGGCGCAAGCGGATAGCCGATCCACGACGACGATTTCAGGCTGCCGACGTGAATCACGACGTCGGCACCGGACGCGCTGGTCAGCGGGCTCTCGGATAGATGCAGCGAGATGTCGAGCTTGCGATGCGCGCGCTGCACGTCGCGCACGATCCGCGCGACGTACTTGCGTCCGAAGCCGAACGGCGCGACGACGCGCAGCGTGCCCTGCACGTCGCCGTGATCGCCCGCGATATTGCCCGGCAGTGCGTCCACGCGCTCGAGAATGTCGACGGCCTCCTGATGGAGCCGCTGCCCTTCGTCGGTCAATTCGATGCCTTTCGGCTGCCGTACGGCGAGCCTCACGCCGAGCCGGGACTCCATCCGCTGCAGGCGGACCGTGACCGCGGGCGGCGTGAGATCGAGCAGGCGCGCGGCGGATGCCAGTGATCGCGACGCGCCGATCGCGCGCACGAGTCGAAGGTCGTCGAGATCGAGCATTTCGTGTCCATGAATGACGGCGTGGGCAGGCATTAATTAGACATCACATCGAGCATCGAATCCATCCATGCGGCCGCGCAGCCAAGCATCCGCGAGAATCGACGTCGGCGAACGCGCTTCAGGCTCGGGAGAATGAGCGCTCCTCGCGCGTCGCCCGTACCGCATCCGATCGCGCGGCGAAACGAAGACGACGCCGCGTTACCTCGCGTGCGAAGTCGTTCACTTCACGCATCGAGCCCGAAAATCAACGACCGATGCGCACCCACCCCGGCCGCGACACCCGAGGCCGACGCGAACGTCGCATTGGTCATCAGGCTCGACGCGTCGCCGGCCGCGAACACGCCGGGCACGCTCGTCTGCTTCCACATGTCGACGCGGATCGCCGCACCCAGCGGCCCTTCGTCGAACGCGCAGCCGAGCTGTTGCGCGAGATCGCTGGCCATCTCGGTGCGTGCGCCGACGAACAGCGCATCGATCGGCACCATCTTGCCGTCCGCGAGCCGCAGCGCGTCGATTCGCGGTGCTTCGCCAAGGATTTCGACGACGGGCGAGTGCTCGATGCGCACGCCGCGTGCGGCGAGCAATGCGGCTTCTGCTTCGTTTGCTTCGACCATGCGTTGCGTGAACCACGTCGTCGGCCCCCAGTCCGGAATCAGGATTGCCTGATGCACGGAAAGCGGATGCGTGGCGAGCACGCCGAGTTGCCGGCCCGCGACCTCGTAGCCATGGCAATACGGACAGTGCAGCACGCTGATCCCCCAGCGTTCCGCGAGTCCCGGCAGCGCGGGCAATTGGTCGCGGATGCCGGTCGCGAGGATCAGGCGCTCGGCGCTCGCGCGGCTGCCGTCCGCCAGCGTCACGTGAAAGCGGCCGGCCGCATCGCGCGCGGCGGTGTGCGCTTCGCCGGCGATCCGCTGTACGGTCGGATAGGCCGCGAGTTGCGCGGCGGCGCCGGCGACGATCTGCGCCGGCGGCTTGCCGTCCTGCCCGAAAAAAACGTGCGCATGTTCGGCGAAGCGGTTACGCGGCCGACCCGCGTCGATCACGAGCACGCGTCGTCGTGCACGCGCCAGTTGCGTCGCGGCGGACAGCCCGGCAAAGCTGCCGCCGATCACGATCACTTCATGATGGCTCTGCATCCGTTCACTCCTTTCATGACTCCGTTCAAGCGAGAGCGTGCTCCGATGGCGGTCAACTCATGAAACACGAGGAGTTGCATGATAGGTCGATGGTATCATTCATGCAACTTCAGAAGTTTCGAGAGTGAGCGAGCCCGTGAGAACCGATAGCCGTTTGTCGCGCATCCTGCATGCGCTGATCCACATGGACCAGGCCGACGGCCCGCTGACGTCGGAGGCGATCGCAGCGATGCTGTGCACAAGTCCGGTCGTCGTGCGGCGCTTGCTCGGCGGGCTGCGCGACTGCGGCTACGTGCAGTCGGAAAAGGGCCACGGCGGCGGCTGGGCGCTCCGCGTCGCACTCGACGACATCACGCTGCTCGACGTTTATCGTGCGGTCGGCGAGCCGCCGGTGTTTTCCGATCTGGTGACCCAGGACGCGCCCGACTGCCTGATCGAACAGGCCGTCAACGCGCATCTGTCCGCCACGCTGAAAGAGGCCGAAGCGGTGCTGCTCGCCCGCTTCGGCGAGGTCAAGCTCGGGATGTTGTCGCGGGATTTCGAAACGAAAGCCGCACGCCGCCGCAAGTCGCGCTGACGCGCCGCACAATATCGAGGCCCCACCGACAGCCGGCAGTCCGACGTCATTCCGCCCGCACCCGGTACGGCGCAAAACTCGCGCGCGACCGCGTTCTGTCCCCCAACTTCTGCCCGGTTCGCCCGCCACAGGGCAAAATACGGGTTTTCCGCACCCGCACGGGTGCGTCCGAATCATGCGCCGGGCACGGCGATGCGCAACCGCACGTCGTCGCCGGGCGCCCAGGCAAGCTGCTCGCCATGTCGCGAGCCCAAAGGAGTCCAGACCCCATGCCCGAATCCAACCTGTCCTTCTTCGGCCGGCTGTCGCTGGCCGTCGGCACGTTTTTCTCCGTGCTCGGCAACCGCGAGTTCGCGGCCGAAGTGCTGCGCGTGCGCGACGGCGTCCCGGCGGTCGCGCCGGCTCCGGCAGCCCCGGCTCCCGCCGCAGCGCCGGCCGCCGCCGCCGCGCCCGTGAAGGCTCCGGCGCCGGAACTGCGCGAAGCGAGCCCGCAAGCGGCGCTGCAGCTGCTCGGCCTGCTGCAGCGCGATGCGCGCTTCATCGACTTCGTCGAGGAGGACATCGCCGGCTACGCGGATGCCGACATCGGCGCCGCCGCGCGTCTCGTGCACGACGGCTGCCGCGCCGCGCTGCGCGAGCACTTCACGATCGTGCCGGTGCGCGACGAAGCGGAAGGCGCGCGCGTGACGCTGCCGGCCGGCTTCGACGCGACAGCCGTGCGCGTGACCGGCAACGTGGTCGGTTCCGCGCCGTTCACGGGCACCGTCAGCCACCGTGGCTGGCGCGTGGCCGACGTGCGCCTGCCGAAGCTGACGGGCAGCCACGACGCATCGGTGATCGCGCCGGCGGAGGTGGAACTGTGAGCGATCCGCGCTATTCGATCGGTATCGACCTCGGGACGACCCACTGCGCGCTGTCGTACGTCGACGGCGGCGCGAGCGACGGCGAAAAGATCGCGCAGCAGGTACTCCCGATCCCGCAACTGACCGCGCCTGGCGCGCTGGAGTCGCGCGACCTGCTGCCGTCGTTCCTCTACCTTCCGCATGAAAGCGAGCTCACGCAGGGCGACCTGACGCTGCCGTGGACGGCCTCGCGCGGTTTCGCGGTCGGCGAGATGGCGCGCACGCGCGGCGCAGGCACGCCGATCCGCCTCGTGTCGAGCGCGAAGAGCTGGCTGTGTCACCCGGGCGTCGACCGCCGCGCGGCGATCCTGCCGAGCGATGCGCCGCCCGAAGTGTCCCGCGTGTCGCCGCTGGAAAGCTCGATCCGCTATCTCACGCACCTGCGCGAAGCGTGGGACCACGCGCATCCCGATGCGCCGTTCGCCGACCAGGACGTGACGGTCACGATCCCCGCGTCGTTCGACCCGGCCGCGCGCGAGTTGACGGCGGAAGCCGCGCGTGCCGCCGGCTATTCGCGGATGACGCTGCTCGAGGAGCCGCAGGCGGCGCTCTACAGCTGGATCCAGAAGAGCGAAGGCGGCTGGCGCAAGCAGGTGCAGGTGGGCGACCTGATCCTGTGCGTGGACGTCGGCGGCGGCACGACCGACCTGTCGCTGATCGCGGTGGTCGAGCGTGACGGCAATCTGGAGCTGCATCGCGTCGCGGTCGGCGAGCACATTCTGCTCGGCGGCGACAACATGGACCTCGCGCTCGCGCACGTCGTCGCCCGCAAGCTCGCGCAGCAGGGCACGCAGGCCGATCCATGGCAACTGCGCGCGCTGACCTACGCGTGCCGTTCCGCGAAGGAAACGCTGCTGTCGGACCCGGCGATCGACGCGGTGCCGCTCGTCGTGCCGAGCCGCGGCTCGAAGCTGATCGGCGGCTCGATCCGCACCGAACTGACGCGCGCCGAACTCACGCAGACGATCCTCGAAGGCTTCTTCCCGCAAGTCGATGCGGCCGCGCGCCCGGTCAGCCGCGCGCGCGTCGGCCTGACGCAGCTGGGCCTGCCGTATGCGCAGGACGCGGGCATTACGCGCCATCTCGCGGCGTTTCTCGGCCGCCAGGTCGCGGCGCTCGACACGCTCGAAGGCGTGCAGCGCACGCTGCCGCAAGGCGCGACGTTCCTGCATCCGACCGCGGTGTTGTTCAACGGCGGCGTGTTCAAGTCGACGCTGCTCACCCAGCGCGTGCTCGATACGCTCAACAGCTGGCTTACCGCCCAAGGCGCGCCGGCCGCGCGCCTGCTCGAAGGCGCGGACCTCGATTTGGCGGTGGCACGCGGCGCGGCCTATTACGGTTACGTGAAGCGCGGTCGCGGCGTGCGCATTCGCGGCGGCACGGCGCGCGCGTACTACGTCGCGATCGAGTCGGCGATGCCGGCAGTGCCTGGGCTCGAGCCGCCGGTGCAGGCGCTGTGCGTCGCGCCGTTCGGGATGGAGGAAGGCACCGACGCGGCGCTGCCGCCGCAGGAGTTCGGCCTCGTCGTCGGCGAACCGGTGCAGTTCCGCTTCTTCGGATCGTCGGTGCGGCGTCAGGACCAGGTCGGCACGCTGCTCGACTACTGGTCGCCGGACGAACTGCAGGAACTCGACGCAATCCAGGCGACGCTGCCTGCCGAAGGCCGTTCGGTCGGCGAGGTCGTGCCGGTGAAGCTGCACGCGCGCGTGACCGAAGCCGGCACGCTCGAACTCGAGGCAATCCCGAGCGGCACGGACGAGCGCTGGAAGGTCGAGTTCGACGTGCGCGGCGCCGCCTGAGCGCGATGAAACGCTATACGGTCGGCATCGACCTTGGCACGAGCAACACGGTCGTCGCATACGTCGAGGCCGGGTCGGACACGATCCGCGTGTTCGACGTCGACCAACTGGTCGGCCCCGGCGCGGTGGCCGCGCAGCCGCTGTTGCCGTCGGTGCGCTATCACCCGGCAGCGGGGGAGCT
Source organism: Burkholderia latens (assembly GCF_001718795.1). Lineage (NCBI taxonomy): Bacteria > Pseudomonadati > Pseudomonadota > Betaproteobacteria > Burkholderiales > Burkholderiaceae > Burkholderia > Burkholderia latens. Next base: position 333,936 of record NZ_CP013438.1, read on the forward strand.
GCCGCCGGATGCGCTGCGGTTGCCGTGGACTTCCGGCTCGAACGCTCATGCCACGGCCGGTGCAAAGGCCGATGTGAAAACAGGCGCGACGGCCGATGTGAACGCCGACGCGAACGCAGGTGCGAACGCCGATGCGCTGCCGGCCGTGATCGGACGCTATGCGCGCACGCTCGGTGCGCAGGTGCCGGGGCGGCTCGTGACCAGCGCGAAGAGCTGGCTGTCGCACGCGTCGGTCGACCGGCTCGCGGCGATCCTGCCGTGGGGGGCGGCCGACGGCGTCGACAAGGTGT